>CAYSJO010000837.1:0-37510 GCA_964431285.1 uncultured Planctomycetaceae bacterium | reverse complement strand
GGGTCGCAATGGCCGGGACGGCCGCCGGGCGCAATGTCCGCGGCGCCGGACGGATGCCGTCTTGAGCGTAGCTCGCGGCAGCCCAGGGAGCCGTGACATCCCCTGTACCGTTCCGCTGGAAGTGACACAGGACGCAGAGCGACCCCTCACAACCTGACTTTCCGATCGTGCCATAGCAGGCACGTGCAGCATCCAGCCGTGCTCTCCGATGCTTCCCCGTGACCGGAAAGAAGTGCCGGCTGAGTGTTCTCTGGCGCCATTGGCCTGTACTGACGGCGACACGAGATCCTGAACTGTAAGAACGACCTGTCGCGGGCTGACTGGATTGAAGATCAACTGGGTAATTCCATATTCGGAATAAAGCGTCTCTCGTGGAAGTTCAAGCCCTTTGGCCGTGCATAGCAGCAGTGGTGTCGCCTCGTAAGCAGTCTTTTGACGTAGACGTTTGCAGAGCTCGAGTCCCAGCATCCCTGGCATTTGATGATCGGTTACGACCGCGTCGAAGCGATCGTGCATCCGCACGCCGTCATGACCACGCACGAACGCAGCTATGATGCTGGCGACTAGGTGCTTGATCCTTTGCACTATCTCACGACACTGGAGCGTCGTCCGGCTGCGCTGGATCACTCGAACGTCTACCGCAACTGGAAGCTGCCGCCCGTGTTTCTACGATTAAGGGAGCGTCTGGAAGAACGGCATGGAGCTCGTGCCGGCGTGCGTCACTACGTGCGTGTGCTGCAACTGCTGGCGTCTCATCCGCTGCAGCGCGCGCAGTCGGCCATCGAACAGCTCCGTTCTCCAAACGATGTCTGTCCCACTTCACTTTGGGTATTGAACTGGTCTGCTCCAGAAACGCAGCTCGTTTGCGGACCAGATCGATGCGGCGAACTCGAGATATGCCGATTCCATGTCAAACAGTCGTGGCCTATCCCTCGCGGAATACAACTCATCCAGAAACTGCATCAGATCATGGCCACCATGACGTTGCTCCTCTTCAGCGATGAAGTCAGCAAGGACGTGGCCAATCGCGTCTGAGTCTGTCGCAAACTCCTGCCACTTCAGCGTGCCCGTCGCTTCAAGATCCGATCTGGCGCCCACAGACCCTGCAACTGCACTGACACACGTGAAGAAACCATCCTCGATCGGATACTCACTCCTGGTGCAGAAAAACTGCAGCAGTCCCGTTGAGAACCCCTGCTTTTGTAGCCAGTCCTGAAACGATGCGACGATATCCGAATTGTGCGCAGGACTGCGCAACAACAATACGTGATCCTTGTGTAATCTGGTCGCCGGACCAATGGCGTGACGCACGAGGACGCCAAAGAGTTTTTCAAACCACTCAGTGTCTGCACAAGTGATCGTGCCGTGGAAAAACGTTAAGTCGGACTCAAAATCGCAAAGTAAGACACCTGTGGGGAAGGGGTGCTCAACTCTCAGAAGCATGTGCTTGTCTTCTTCTTGCATTGGATCATTCGTCCAACCGGAAGCACGCCCTGAACTTCCCCAGTTTTCGTGGGCGCGAGGTGATGGTTGTATGGGACAGAACATCTGTGTGATGCAATACGCCCTGGAGGATTTGCCTTCGTCGGAGCCGGTCGTCGGTCACTCGTTCGAATTGTGAGTGACGACCGCCTGCTTCATGCGGTCACTCATCGACCAATTGACAATAACTCGGCCGTCTGGTAGCAGATTACTCCGTGTTGGGAGCCTCGTTTCAGGCCAAATCCTCGCTGTCAGACGCGACTTCCCGGCGAAAGGCGTGTTCCCCCACTTCCCAGTTCACATAGCGAAGAATGAAGCGCTGATTGCGCATGCTCCAGCATCGGCCCTGCAAGTTGTGGACGAACCCAGCACGATTGATCGCGGCTCGTGGGATTATATCTCGCAGCACGGTAAGGAAGCCGAAGTGCTTGATTTCCTGAAGACTCAGAACCTGTTCCGTATCAACCTGGACCGCATCGCATGGCGCATGGCTGATGAGGACTTCTTCAGTAAGGCGATCAAGCTCCTGGATCGCCGCCACATCTACAACAACCTTCTGTGGTCGTACTCCGTGCATCACGATCGCGTTGCTCAGATCAAACAGTTCCTGCGGCACGCCGACGGGCTGATTGCCCAATGTAGAGCTGCACTGGACAGCCCGCTGCTGGTAATCAACCCCGTCGAACGTCGCTCCTACGAACACCTCGATTACAGCCCGATGGTCAATGCCCGTGCTCATCGGCTCGGTTCGGACCGGCAGATTCTCAACGACCGTCTGTATCATCAATACCATCGGCTGTTGAACATTCTCGCATGCCGGCGAAAGCTGGACGACGAGGATCGCATGGCGGTGACGTATTACCTGCTGTTGCAGGATCGAGTCGAAGAAGCATTCACGTTCTTCAGACAGGTGGATGCCGACAAACTGGCAACACGCATGCAACATGATTACTTCACCGCCTGTCTCGATCTCTACGTCGGCGACGCGGCACGGACGAAGGCCATCATTAAGAAATACGAGGATTTCCCGGTCGACCGTTGGCGTAAAGCATTTGCAGCGATCGGCGAGCAGCTGGACGGTGTCACGCCAGAAGTACTGGTGATGGTTAATGGCAGTCGGCCCGCGGAGCCGGACGAGCGACTTGTCGCGTCTACGGACGCTGTTGCCGCCGCAGCTGTCGTTCTGGCCGACAGTGATGAGGAACAGCCTGTTCCCGAAGCTGGTACAGAGACGAAAGAACCGGCGACCGACGAAGTGCCAGACCGCGACGAGCAGCAGACGAAACTCGCTAATACAGAACCAACATTTGACTTCAAGGTCGAGGCGAAACAAATCGACCTGACGTATCAGAACCTGGGAGAAGTGACAGTCAATTTCTATGAAATGGACATCGAGTTGCTGTTCAGCACGAACCCGTTCGTGCAACGGTTTGCGGGAGCGTTCTCATGGATTCGCCCGAATGAGACGCGGCAGGTCAAGCTTCCAGACGACGGGGCTGATTCGTTGTCGATCGAAATCCCGGAGAAGTTTCACAGCAGCAATGTGCTGGTGGAAATTGTCGGAGCCGGCCAGACAAAGACTCAAACGTACTATGCGCATTCACTGGATGTGCAGGTCGTCGAGAACTACGGTCAGCTGGTGGTGAAGCACGCGGAAGGCAAACAGCGACCAATGCCACGAGTTTACGTGAAGGTCTACGCAGCGATGGGCGACGGATCGATTCGATTCTACAAGGATGGCTACAGAGATCTGCGTGGCCGATTCGATTACTCGTCACTGAATACAAACGAACTGGGCAATGTTCGCCGTTTCTCTGTCTTGGTCCTCAGTGAAAATCACGGAGCCATCGTGCGAGAAGCAGCGCCGCCGAAGCAGTAACAGTACAAAGTCATGATCCACGCAGAGCATTGGAATCGCTGACCAGTAGAGCGGACATTGCTCACATGGGATCAAGTTGGTGGACAATGCCCACCCTGCAAAAGGAATCATCGACATGCTTCGCGTTCACGCGGCAGGCGTCATCGTGCCCATCCTCTTTCTTTCAATTCAGTGCCCGGTCATCGAAGGGGCCGACAACCTGCTCAAGAACCCAGGATTTGAAACGGATGCGGACGGTGATGGTGTTCCGGATGGATGGACTCATGGAGCTGGCCACTATGGACGCTGGCAGGAAAAGGTGAAGAAGCAACTGGGCAGAGCGGCGCTGGTTGACGATCAGGCGGCAAACGGCAAACGCAGCATTCGCATCTCGGTGCCAAAGGACAACGAGGGCAAGAATTGGAATCAGGGCTGGGAAGGGATGTCGTTCCGGCAAAAGGTAACGACGAAGCCGTTCACCACATACACGATGGCGATGAAGGTGTTGAACAAGGACGCCGAGGCATGGGGCGATTACGGATTCCTGTACGCCATGGCCGGCGAATTTCGTAGAAACGAGGCGTTTGCCACGCTTCGCTTCGAAGACAAGCCCAGCCAGGAGTGGGTAGAAAAACGATTGGTCTTCCAAACGGGGCGATACTCCAACTACACCGTCCTGTCCGTCGAAACACGTTGGAACATCGGCACCATCTACATCGATGACGTTCGTCTGGAAGAAGGGGGTTCGCTGGAGCAGAGCCGATGGGATCAACCCGTTCCCGACGACTGCCTGCTGCGAGTGGAACACACGTTTCCCCGCCCGGATGCCACTGACGTGCTCAAGCGTTTCAAAGCGCACCACGCGGCCTCAGAAAAGCGATATCGCGGCGACGGAAGCTGGGAAAGCAAGGAAACACTGGCCGGCAAGCCAGCCGACGGGACGAAGAAACCCGATTTGCGTGCCACCTACCAACGCGTGGAAGGCTACCTTGCCGCCTTTGCAGCCACTCAGACGGACATCTATTTAGAACGTGCGAAGGAAGGTGCCGCCTACCTTATGAAGACGCAGCAGGACAGCGGAATCATTGGCGACGACTACTACAGTTCCGGGCAAGGCGGCGTGGCGCTGATCCATGCCTGGCGAAAGACCGGTGACGGACAATACCTGAATGCGGTCGAGCGCGTGGTCGGTCACTTTAATAAGGTCGAGCCTTCCTGGAATTACAACTACAACATGATGCTGACCGAAGCCGCACTCGCCTGGGCTCAATCAACGGACAAGTATGACGCGATTGCGGAAAAACTGCAGACCGAGATGCTGCAAAGTACGCTCCGCGAGCAGCGTCCGTGGGGCGGCTGGGCGGGACACAATTCTCGCATTGGCTATCACTGTGCCAATATGTCCGCCTTCTGTCAGCTCCATCGAACGCTGCCGAAAGACAAGAAACACAACGACCTGCGAGCGGAACTCCGCCGTCGCGTCATCGCCGCTCTCAACCGCATGATTCGTGAGCAAGTGCCGGCCGGCGGTTTCCCATTTGTTCACGGCCAGGTGGGCACGGCCCGCCAGAACTCTGGGATCACGCCAGCTCTCATCCACGTGCATGAAACGTTCGGCTTCGAGGCGGCCAAACAACTGCTTTATGGCCAAATGACGTATTTAAGCACGGATGCGTGCGGCAAGTACTTCTGGCTGCCCGAAAATCGCAACCACCTTGAACTGTCACTGCTCCATTCCGAGGGCCTCTATCTGAAATGGGCAAAGAGGCACCCGGAGTAGAACTGCTGCCCACCTTGATTGAGGCAATCACACCAGCGAAGTCGTTGAAGACGGAACGGTGTCATGGCGTGACTGTCTCGGTGTGCCAGGTGAGAATCGGCTCGAATCTGCCTGGCGCGTCAAGACAGCGGCTTCAGGAATGCGCCGTCAGATGGAACGGATCGCACAGGAGTTGGCCAAATCGGACGATGAAGCGAGCTCCATCGGCTCCGTTCACCACGCGGTGATCGTAAGACAATGACAACGGCAGCATCAGCCGTTCTTCGATTTCACCATCCCGCAGCTTCAGCTCGTTCTGACCGCGAGAGAGGCCCAGAATGCCGACCTCCGGGTAATTCACGATTGGCGAGAATGCCGTTCCGCCGATACCACCCAGGTTCGTAATGGTGAAACACGCTCCCTGCATTTCGTCGAGTTTTACTTTGCGGTCGCGCGCGCGCGCTGCAACGTCCGTGAGCGCTTCCGCGATTTCCGAGATGCTCTTCTGATCGCAATCACGGATCACCGGCACGAGAAGGCCGTTGGACGTATCCACCGCACAACCAATATGAAAATACTTGCGATAAACCAGTTCGTTGGTTTGCGGATCGAGACTTGAGTTGAACTTCGGAAATTCGCGTAGACAAATGGCTGCCGCCTTCATCGCGATGGCAGTCATTGTGATTTTCGGTGCTCCGGTTTTCTTTGCTGTATCTGCATGTCGGCGGCGCGCAGATTCCAGGTCGGTGATGTCGACCAGGTCGTGCTGAGTCACGTGGGGAATAACATTCCAGCACATGCTGAGGTTTGCGGCAGCCGCCTTGCCGATCTTCTTCATCGGCTCACGTTCAACGTCACCCCACTTCGTAAAGTCGGGCAGTGGCGGTGGAGCATAGCCGCCCCCACCACCTCCGGATGCCGGAGCTCCGCTTTCCATGATCTGACGCACGTGCGCCTTGACGTCGTCCTGGACAATTCGTCCGCCAGCAGCAGACCCCGCGACCTGATGCAAATCAACGCCCAGCTGTCGCGCCAGTCGCCTGGTTGCAGGTCCAGCGGGTGCCGGAATGCGGTGGTCGTGATCAACTGGCGTGACGGGAGCAGCAACCTGTTTTTGAGGAACCGTCGCTGAAGCAACGGGCTCTGGTGGCGCCGCAGCAGCCGGCACTTCCGCCCGAGGTGCAGGAGCCACAGCGGGAGTTTCTGGTGGAGATGCAGCCGACAATGACTCAGTCGTCGCATCGGCCTCGATCGTCATCAACTTTGCACCAACCTCGATGGTGTCGCCTGGTGCTGCGTGAATCGCGGCGATCTTCCCGCCAAAGGGACACTCAAGATCGGCCGCTGCTTTCTCCGTTTCGACTTCAGCGACAACGGCGCCTGCTTCAATGACGTCTCCGACGGAAACGTTCAGCGACGCGAGATCGACGGTGGTGACCCCGTCGGAAACTTCAGGAACAACAAAGTCTGGCATGCGGTCTTTCCGTGGCGGCAAATGGTCGCGTCTGTCAGTTGGGCTCACGCAAAGACGCGAAGCCGCAATGTCTTGAAACACACTCGTTTGGGTCAGGCGAAGTCACGCGTACTGCGGGTCGACTTTCTCTGGATCGATCTGCAGGTCGCGGAGGACCTGCGGTAATCGTGCTGTGTCAAAGTTGCAGTATTTGGACAAGGTTGAGAGCGTCGCAAAGGTAATGCACTCCGCGTCGATCTCGAAGTGACGTCGCAGTTCCTCGCGCGTGTCGCTGCGGCCGAATCCGTCTGTGCCCAGGACAACGTAATCACGGTTATCACAGGGCACCCACGGACGAATCTGATCGGCAACCAGGCGCACGTTGTCGCTCGATGAGATAATCGGGCCTTCGACACTATCGAGTTGTGACGTCAGATAACTGGTGCGCTGTGGCTCATCGGGATGCAGGTGATTCCAGCGTGCGGCCGCGTGTGCGTCGCGAGCCAGTTCGCTGTAACTGGTCACGCTCCATACGTCTGAGCCGACTCCGAATTGAGATGCCAGCAGGTCCTGTGCACGCAGCACTTCGTTCAGGATTGTGCCACTGCCGAAGAGCTGCGGTCGCAGTTTGACTTTCGCGTCTGATGTTTCCGTACTACGGAGCTTGTACATGCCCTTCAGGATGCCTTCGGTGCAGCCCTCGGGCATCGCTGGCATAGCGTAGTTTTCGTTGTACACGCTGAGGTAGTAGATCAGCGATTCGTTGGCCTCGTACATCCGCTTCATGCCGTCGTGGATGATCGTCACCAGCTCGTACGCATAAGCCGGGTCGTAAGCCACGATGGACGGAACAGTGGTTGCGATCAGATGGCTGTGTCCGTCTTCATGCTGAAGACCTTCGCCATTCAGTGTCGTGCGACCGGACGTTCCACCGATTAGGAAACCCTTAGCCCGCGAATCCGCGGCGCACCAGATCAGATCGCCGACGCGCTGGAACCCGAACATCGAGTAGTAAATATAAAACGGCATCATCGTGAAGCCGAGGTTGGAATATGTCGTTCCCGCAGCGATGAACGACGACATGGCGCCCGCCTCGTTGATGCCCTCTTCGAGAATCTGCCCGTCCTTGGCTTCGCGGTAGTACATCAGCTGTTGTCGATCGACGGGCTCGTACAGCTGTCCGCGATGGGCATAGATGCCGCACTGACGGAACAGGCCTTCCATGCCGAACGTCCGGGCTTCGTCGGGAATGATCGGGACGACACGCTGCCCGATGTGCTTGTCCTTCAGCAGTTGGCTAAGGAACTGGCCGAACGCCATCGTCGTCGATGCTTCTTTGCCATCCGTGCCGTCATAGAATCGCGAGAATTTCTCGGCCGGTGGAATTGCGAGCTTCTCGTCTGCAGGAACGCGCGCCGGTATGTATCCGCCCAGCGCCTCACGTCGCTCGCGCAGATATTTCATCTCGAATGAGTCTTCGGGTGGTTTGTAGAAGTCGATGTCCTCGACGTCTTCGTCGCTGATGGGAATCCCAAACCGGTTGCGGAATTCAAGCAGCTCTGCCTCATTCTGCTTCTTCACGTTGTGAGCGACGTTGCGTCCTTCACCCCCCTCACCCAATCCGTATCCCTTGATCGTCTTGGCAAGAATGACTGTGGGCGATCCCTTGTGTTCGGCTGCGGCTTTGAATGCCGCGTAGACCTTGTCCGGATCGTGTCCGCCACGACGAATCTTCGCGAGCTGCTCGTCCGAGAGATGCGACACCAGACTCTTCAAGTGAGGCGAATTGAAGAAGTGCTCCCGAATATAGGCGCCACCTTCGACCTTGTATTTCTGATACTGGCCATCCACGACTTCGCCCATGCGTCGCACGAGTTCGCCGGTTGTGTCTGCTTCGATCAATGGGTCCCATTCACTGCCCCAGATGACTTTGATGACATTCCACCCGGCGCCTCGAAATGCGGCTTCGAGTTCCTGAATAACATGTCCATTGCCCCGGACCGGACCATCGAGCCGTTGCAGGTTGCAGTTAACGATGAAGGTCAGATTGTCGAGATGCTCGCGCGAGGCCAGCGTCAGCGCACCTAGCGATTCCGGTTCGTCGATCTCTCCATCTCCAAGGAACGCCCAGACCTTAGATTTTCGAGTGTCGAGCAGTCGGCGGTCGTTGAGGTATTCAAGAAACCGCGCGTGATAGATCGCGGTAATCGGACCGAGCCCCATCGAGACTGTCGGGAACTGCCAGAAGTCCGGCATCAGCCACGGGTGCGGATAGGATGACAATCCGGAGTCGCGCGGGATTTCGCGGCGAAACTTGATGAGCTTGTCTTCTGACACCCGGCCTTCGACGTATGCTCGCGCATAAACTCCCGGAGACGCGTGCCCCTGAAAATAGACCTGGTCACCAGTGTGATCACCGTTCCGCGCGTGAAAGAAATGGTTGAAACCAATCTCCAGCAGCGTGGCCGCAGACGCATACGTTGAGATATGGCCGCCCACTCCATCAAAGTCGCGATTGGCCCGCACGACCATGGCCATCGCGTTCCAGCGGATGAAGCTCTTGATCCGACGTTCAATGTCGCGATTGCCGGGAAACTGTGGCTGCTCGCTGGTCGGGATCGTATTGATGTACGGAGTATTCGCCGTGAATGGGACATCAACGCCGCGCTTGTATGCGCGTTCCTGCATGAGCTGCAGAATGTGCTGCACCTTTTCGGGACCGTAGCGGTGCAGCAAGTCGTCGAGGGATTCATACCACTCGCTGAGCTCTTCAGGGTCGAACCCGGCATAGGGATTCGCGGTGTCAGACATGGCCGTCTCAGTTCAATCGATATAGATCACTAATGTATACTTTGTGGTGCCAGGGTGGATGACCGAATCTGTTGCTGCCGCGGAGCAGAAGTACAGCCAGTTCAGCACCAGTCAATGACCGCCGGTTGTATGGAACGAGCACGACAGCGCTAGGCGGCTCCATACGCGGAATCGCCAGAAGTCATTTCATCACCAGCGATTATGGAAGCCTCAGATCGTCTGAACAAGCAGTACGAAGCGCCTGTTCCTCATTTATTCGCGATCTTCGGCACGTAACGTCGGATAATTCACTGACTTGCTACATCTCGTCCAGTTGATTATTTTTTGATTAATCAAAATATTTGCGGCTGCGAGGGAACGATGCCAGGCATTGGTTTCCGCCAGGTCGCTCGCCCCTGCGGTGAGTGGGACGAAGGCGTCGGCTGAGTCATTGGCGCTGCACAGCCAAATCAGAGTTCAACAATCACGTGTTGCGTGAGCAGGAGCAGAACGGTGAACCACAGGCTTTCGAGATCTCTCCCATCGGTTGCGTTTGGCGCTGTTGTCGCGATGAGCGCTGTATCGAATCTTGCCGGGTGTGGAAACAGCCCGCCCCCGTCAGCCGGTCCAACAGATACGACAGCGGCTCAGCCGGCGCGCGTTGGGCCCTACGAGATCACAACCACTTGCGGCATGGTAACGGACATCGTCCGTGTCGTAGCTGGCGAACACGCGACGGTTACAGGGCTGATTGGCGAGGGAATCGACCCGCATCTCTTCACCGCTGGTCGCGACGACGTGCGGTCTCTGCTTAACGCCGATGTTGTGTTTTATTCAGGTCTGATGCTGGAAGGTCGCATGGCTGACAACTTTGCCCAGGTCGGCCGGAAGGGCAAGCCCGTTTACGCGGTGACCGAAGAACTCGATAAGAAATTGCTGCTCGAGCCGCCCGAATTCGAAGGGCACTGGGATCCGCACGTTTGGATGGATGTCTCTGTCTGGAGCCAGTGCGCCGGTTTCGCGGGTAAGGCACTCGCCGAATTCGATTCCGCCCATGCCGATGTGTACAAGACCAATGGCGAGGCGTACCAGAAGCAACTGACTGAACTGCACGAGTACTGTCAGCGGGTTATCGGAACGATTCCCGAAAAGTCGCGTTACCTTGTCACTGCTCACGATGCCTTCGGGTACTTCGGTCGTGCGTATGGCATCGAGGTGAAGGCCATTCAGGGGATATCCACCGACTCGCAAGCGGGTGTCGCCGATATCAACAAGCTGGTGGACTTCATTGTCGAGAATCAGGTACCGGCCATCTTTGTTGAATCAAGCGTGGCTGAATCGAATATCGAAGCCGTGATCCTCGGATGCGCCGGTCGCGACTGGGAACTGAAGATTGGAGCGGAACTGTTCTCTGACGCGATGGGAGCACCGAACAGCTACGAGGGCACATACATCGGAATGATGGACCACAACGCGACAAAGATCGCGCGAGCACTTGGTGGAGAAGCACCCGAACAAGGCTGGCGGGGCAAGCTCGCACTGCCTGAGTAAGGAATCGTTCGCGAAACAAGTGTCTAATCAACTTGTAGCTGCCGTCGCCAGACGGCGGAGTTACGACGCTCTGGCGAGCGTAGCGACGACAGTTATTTAACGTACGATTCTAAGTCGGTCGCGGCATGCGGAATGACAAATCCGTGTTAGCTTGACCCGATCAGTGTAGGGGGCAACGAAGAATCGCATGTCCCTCGGTCGGACTTGAGCGGCTGCAGCGGAACGACGATCGCTTGAGAGAAACATGTCGGGAGCCAAACCACAAACAGTTACAGATCCCGCCGAAGAGCATCCGGCCAGTTCGCCACTGTCGATACACGATATGACCGTCGCGTATCACCGCAAGCCTGTATTGTGGGACATTGACTACAACGCCCCACCTGGCCGGCTGATCGCAATCGTCGGTCCGAACGGGGCAGGTAAGAGCACGCTGATCAAGGCGGTGCTGAATCTCGTGCCGACGGTTTCCGGCAGTGTCAGAATCTTCGGCGAGACTTACCGTAAAAAGCGCGAGCAGGTCGGTTACGTGCCTCAGCGCAGCAGCGTCGACTGGGATTTTCCAATCAACGCGCTCGAAGTCGTCACGATGGGGCTGTACCGCCGCATCGGCTGGTTTCGTCCGGTGACGCGCAAGTATCGGCAGCAGGCGATGAAGGCCCTCGTACGTGTCGGCATGCAGGATTTTGCGATGCGGCAGATCAGTCAGCTCTCGGGCGGGCAGCAACAACGAGTGTTTCTGGCACGGGCTCTGGCTCAGGAATCTGACCTATATCTGATGGACGAACCGTTTGCCGGTGTCGACGCCGCAACGGAACACGCGATTGTCGCCGTGTTGCGCGAACTGAAAGACGCTGGTCGAACAGCCTTGGTGGTGCATCACGACCTGCAGACGGTGCCGGAGTATTTTGACGAAGTGTTGTTGTTGAACATGCGGCTGACCGCCAATGGCCCCGTATCTGAGGCGTCCACGCCTGAGAATCTACGAGCGACCTACGGTGGCAAGTTGGCGTTGCTCGATCAGGTTGGACACCGGATGACGATGTCAGGAGACGCGAGGTGAGCGACAATCGAGGACTGGTCCTCTTTGTTTCGCTGCTCGGCACCATCGTTGTCGTGGCCGCTCTGGCCACCGGAGTTGCCTTACTTTCCGACTCAGCAACTGGTGGCCCCGCATTCGCCGAACGATTGCTGCGAGTCGTTTCGCTACGGGACCCCAACACTCGATTCGTCCTGTTCGGAACGCTTCTATTGGGGACAACCGCGGGTATTGTTGGCACCTTCATGTTATTGCGGCGACAGGCACTGGTCGGTGATGTCGTCAGTCATGCAGCCCTGCCAGGTGTCGCGGTCGCGTTCATCGCGGGTGAACTGATTGCCCCAGGCTCAGGGCGAGACCTCAAGTGGTTATTGTGCGGGGCAACTCTTGCCGGGCTTGCATCAGTCTTTTGCGTCAATCTCATCCGGCGGTTTTCCCGGATCAATCCGGACGCGATTCTTGCCACTGTGCTGGGAGTATTCTTCGGCTTCGGCGCGGTCGTGTTCAAGGTTGTGCAGCAGATGAAAACCGGTGGCCAGGCCGGACTCAACAGTTTCATTCTTGGCTCGGCTGCGACAATCACGCCTGAGGACATTCGACTGATTGCATCGGCCGGACTCGTTGTGCTGGTGCTATGCCTGCTGCTATTCAAGGAAATGAAACTCCTTTGCTTCGACGAAGAATTCGCTGTGGCCGAGGGCTGGCCGGTCTTCGTGCTCGACATCACGCTGACGACACTGGTCGTTGCCGTCACAGTGATTGGTCTGAAGAGTGTCGGCATCCTGATGGTGGCGCTGCTGATTACTCCTCCAACTGCGGCCAGATTCTGGACAGAGAACCTTGGCAGAATGGTCGGCATCGCCGCAGCAATTGGTGGCGTCAGTGCTGTACTGGGTTCTCTTGCCAGTGCCCTGTTCGACAAATTGGCTGGCGGCCCGACGATCGTTCTGGCCGGAACCATGTTTTTCCTGATCAGCCTGTTGTTCGGCACGGAACACGGCATCGTTCGCCGCTGGCTGAGGCACAATCGCACACAACGGCGAATTGGCCGCGCTGATCTGTTGCGGGCGATGTTCGAGATTATCGAGTCTCGCATGAACGGAGCCACCATCCAGAATGTGGAACGTCTGACGACAGAAGCTGTTGAACACGCGGACCTTGTCAGCAAGCGGTCCTGGACAGCACATCGTGTCAATCAGCTTGTGAACCGTGGAATCAACGAGGGCATCGTTCGCATGGACACCGAACGCGGCTGGCGGCTGACACAATCAGGAGCCCGGGAAGCGAGTCGGGCGGTGCGCAATCATCGCATGTGGGAAATGTATCTGATCACCCATGCGGACATTGCCCCAAGCCACGTCGACCGTGACGCCGACTCGATCGAGCATGTTCTGGAACCGGAACTGATTGAGCAACTCGAGCAATTACTGGCCGAACGTGACGCGCAGTCCCTCATTCCGCCAAGCCCGCATCCGATCGGAACACGAACCGAATAGCGACCGACTGGGTTCCGCCAAACTTGTCCCCGCTTATTCGTTGACGGCGCTTGCAATGCGCCAGTTTCCATGCCGATCGCGCGCGGCATAATACATTCGATAGCGCCCCGGTCCGAGTTCAACCATCGACATGTCTTCGGCATGGACGGCGTCCAGTTCATCACCACCATACCCACCGCCGTCCACAACACAGCCATCCCGCTCCCAGGCGAGTCCATCTGGCGAATGCGCTCTGAGTATCCTCGATCTGTACCCGGACATATCCGACGCGATCGAAGCTGCAGCAAAGTTCGCGCTCATTCCGTTGCCTGTTGCCTCGGGGTCCTAGCTGGGGTGTAGCGGCGCGATGGTCCCCGCAGGTACGTCCTGCCATGCCGAATAAAACATGATCCATTCTTCATTGGCGCTGGAAGGCGGAAGAACTTCGGCCGCAGTGATCCCCGCCGACTCATATTCGGTCTGCCTGCCGTGCAGGCGATAGCCGTCATCGATCGAGAAACTGAGTCCGTCTGATGTCGTGGCACTCACAACACCCTGTCGTCGCGGGGAAGCACCACCTGAGTGGTCGGCTTCCGATACACAGCAGTAAAGCCGCCCGCGACCGTCTGGCAGACAGACGTAACGCGGACCACCGACTCGGTCGAACCCCTGCACACAGACACCATCCTCCCGTGTCCACAACAACAAGTCATTCGAGACAGCACTGCAGATGACTGTCGGTCGACCTACCGTTCCGCGTGCTTCAAAGTACACGCGCCAGCGACCGTCATCTGTCCGGGCGACCGATGGTGCCAGAACGCGGAGAGCCATGTGCGGGACGCCCGGTTTCGGCGTCATTCGAATTCCGGGCTCCAACTCAAACTGCAGTCCATCGGGCGAGTACGCGCTCAGAATGTAACCCTGACAGTTTGCATAAGGCTTGTCAGGACCAATACCCGTGTAGAAAAGCCGATATCCACCGTCAGGCACTCGCACGACGCAAGGCGCCTGCACTTTCAACTGGTCGAGTGGCCGCGATCCCTGGATACGCCCACCCGCTTCCTTCTGCCAGAGATGAAAAAGACTGTTCATGACAAATTGGCTCTTCACAATGGCCAAACGTCAGGCCCACGTTCTCAATCTGCCCGCCTCGCACTTTTTCCCGTTCTCTTTTCGTCTCTTCTGAAACTCCCCAGCAGTATGATTGGCTCAGGGACAGGCAGATATGCGCGACCGGATGCGTCCAGCTATGATATGCCGACTCGCCCCTGAATTCTTTCAATGAGACCAGCATGATTCGACTGCTTGCGCTTGTTGCCTTTGTCTGTTCTCCCGTTGTCGCTGAAGACCGTTCGGATGCTCAAAAAGCAATGTTGCCGGGTTGGTTCACGAAGCTCGATCGCGACGGAAACGGAGTGTTGAGTGCAGAAGAAGCCGGACGGTTCCTTTCGGCTATGGATAGTGACAGCAACGGCCAGGTCACGGCTGCTGAAGCGATTGCCTATGTTCAGAAGCGTGCTGAAGCAGCCCGATTGAAAGGCAATCGGACTCGCCGCAGACAGATGCTGGATAAAGCCGAGCAACTTGAGACACTCAGAAAAAGCGGCGACGGTTTGTGGGTTGTGTCGATCGGTCACAGTTGTGTTATTCCGGCAATCGAACCGTGTATCACAATCTCTCGATCAGCGGGGTTTGGGAATCACACTCACCTGATGCAGTTTTACGGTGGCGGCGGAGGAGCAGCCGAGGCACAGTGGAAACGCGAAGGCGACCAACAGCAGGCGAAACCAGCACTGATGTCTGGAAAAATCGACGTGATGACGTTCGGGCACCTTGTCGACTGGCAGGGCAGAAGTGTTGGATGCAATGCCGAGGACTACGAGCGATGGATCGAGTTCGCGATAAGACACAACCCAAAGATCACGTTCTACATCCAAGACCTGTGGCCGTGGCTTCCCGGTCCGGAACGTGGTGTCGAAATGGAGAAGTTCAAGCTAAAGGACTACGAGTACGCGATGGACGTTTCCAGCCGGTCAATCAACGCGGTCGTGGAGCTGTTAAACGCGAAGTATCCCGGGCGCATTCATGTCCTGCCGGCAGGACTCGCAATGACAGAAATCGTCCGCCGAGTGACAGGGAATGAACTGCCAGGAATCGACGCAATGCTTGTCGGACAGAAGGAGAAACAGAATGGACTCAAAGTCGGTTTATACCGCGACAAGATTCATCCGACTGAACTGATTGCCGCACTCCAAGGGTATATCTATTATTCGTGTCTTTACCGTAGGAATCCCACCAAACTGGAAACGGCCTTGTATCGCGACAAGAACTTCGATCGAACGCTCCGTGAAGTCGCATGGAAAATGCTCTCTGAGCATCCAGCTTCCGGAGTGCAGTTTGAATGACGTCCTCATCGCCCAGTTGCGCCGTCTTCGACTCCCTCGGAACACTTACACCGTGCCGGCACGCTGCCTGTAAAACGCCGGATTTATGGCATTGCACATCGCCTCTGTATCGAGCGTACGTTCCAGCAACCTGCTCACACGCGCCAATTGCGCGAGCGGATTGATAAGTAACTCGTTGTAACTGACAGTCGTGAACATGAAGTTGGACTGATCGACGAGCCAGTCTTGGAGTTGATTCAGCTGACGGTTATATCCAGTGATCAGCTCGTCACGCGACAATGCCGCCCCCTCGTCGGCCGATCGTTCAAGCATGGCGTGTTGCGAGTCGACCACTTCCCCCAGGTCACGTTCGAGCAGCACGACGCGGTACTCTTCGTCCGGTGGCAGGTGCGACAACAGTGCATAGATGACCTTTACCACTCGACCACGCGCGCTGGTCACCCATGAGGTATCACGGGCAGTATGCCTTACGGGTGCAAATTCGAAATAGCCGTCCGGATTGTCTTCGTCGGCCGGACGGGAACCATCAGTGAGCAGTAACAGCCCGCCCGCTTCGAGCATTCGCATCATCAGCGACGTTCCCGACCTCGGCAGGCCGGAAACCACTGTGATGAAATCGTCGGGTGTCCCGTCGCGGGTCACCGACTGACCCTTACGAATGGTCAATGTGTGATTTCGTAAATGTGAACGACCGTCGGTCCGTAGTTGTAGCCGACGCCGCTGGGCATCATGCGGGCCAGCTCACGATCCGGATCACGCACGAAACCGAAGAGATCGCCTTCCGGCGCACGCGATTCGTAGCCGTAGGTGTCAGTACCGATGAAGGCATCAGCAAAGCCGTCCTCCTCCGCAACAATCTCACGGCCTTCGAACAGCACACGGATTTTTGAGCCCGCTTTGAGTCCCGGGACGTTAATCCGCACGTCGGCCAGCTCTGCACGATCGATGCCCACCGAATCCTCACAAAAGACACGAACAACTTCGCCGTCGCGCTCCAGCGCCGAGTAATCCCACAGAGCCCGGCCGTCCTTGCTCATATAGGCGAAGCCGTCGACGAGCTTTCCAACCAGCCCGACACGTTCCACGTCAATCTCGATGCGATGCCATTCACCGGCAGCCGGCAGCGCACCATGGTTGTGAAAGTGACCCGCCTGGTAGGCCAGCGTGTCGACCTTTTCGCGACCGAGATCCGCGTACTTCTTAATGTTGTCGGCCCATGGCTTGCCCATCACCTTGACGGCGCGGGTATAGGTCTCGTCGTCCATCACGTAATTGACCTCGTGCCACACCGAGTGGTTCAGTTCGGAATAAATCAACAGGTTGCCGCGGTCGGCGCGCAGACGGTTGAAGTCAAACTTTCCCACAACGGCGTTGTGGGCAAAGCGCCCATCGCCACGGACTGCCACACACGCCCACTCAGGCGTTTCCTGCGGGTCGATCCAGACATATTGCACTATCGTGTCACCCTTCTGAATCAACTCCGGCATCGGCAGGCCTCGGAAGCCGTGGATACGGATACCACCCGGCCGGAACCACTGCTTGTTGACACTGTCGCCTTCATGGCTGGATCGGCCTGAATGTTTGTTGTCGGTATGCCATGTCCAGTGTCCCGTACGCATGGGACCGCAATTCGTGGCGAGCACATAGGTCTTGCCCTGATAACGGGTGACCTTGTTGGATACACCATGCGGCGCAAACGTAACGGCCGGTGCTTCTTCCAGACTGTTCAGTGGCTTCTCCAGGTACCGCAGTTCGCCAGCCAGTCCGCGATTGAACGTTGGATCGCCAATGCCCTGAATCATCGAAACACCAGCCGATCCGCGGACAATGTTGTCGTACGTCTCGAATCGGTAGCGTTCGTATGGATGATTGTCATAGAGCTGTGGCAGATAGACCCAGGCAGTCGTCCGTCCGGCACGGCGAACGTAGGGTGTAAAGATGACATTGAAGTCCATCGGGCCCCACATCTCTGTTTCCGCATGGTTAATGTCGTACAGCGTCAGCTTCGGCAGCCACCAGGCATTGAAGGCACCACTCGTACTGATCGCCAGAGGCCGCTTCGACAGTCGGGCGATGTAGTCATTCGTCGCCTTGTGCTTTTGCACCTGGGCCGGATCGTCAAAGTTGATTGTGGCTTCCCATCCACCAGTATTGATGGAGACGACATTCTTCATACCGCCTCGCGCGACCCAGGCTTCGAAGTTCTTACGTTGCTCTGGCGTCATCTCGACGACGGGTCGTGTACCACCGATCGACTTGTCCGGTTTAGCCTGCAGAGCGTACAGTCCATATTGGGCAAACATGGCCTCGACGTCTTCGTTGGCAAACTGTTGCGTCAGCCGGTGTCCCATCAGACCCAACTGCGCAATTCGGTCGGGACTATGTTGGATGCGGAAGTTCTGGTGTGTCGCACCCGTCAGGAAGCGAGGTTCGCCGTTAATCAGCACCGCGCCGTCTTCGCGGACCTTGACCGACGTAATTGCCGGTTGCTTCGGTGGAGGTTGAACGCGGCCAAACGGGTCGCTTTTCTGTTGGAATATTTCTTCGCCACCGGCATCCAGACCGCGGACAAGTAGCACTGTGTCTCGAACGGGGTAGTTGTGCGGCCATGCCTTAAGCGGATCAAGATTCACTTTCGTCACGATCAGGTTGGTACGGTCGACCGTCCAGACCGGAGACGGCAGATTGAACTCGGGACCTTTGTCGGTCTGGCTTCCGTACTTGTCGGCCTCCCACGGTCCAGGCAGAGCATCAACCGTTTTCTGAAAAGCATCAGTGACGTTGTTAAACACCTGCCGACTGAGCATCACGTTGTCGCTTGAGCGAACGAGTTGCACTTCGAGCGATTTGACTCGGCCCAGCGTCAGATCGGACAGGCCCAGGTTCATCGAAACAGTCACAGGGTTTTCACTGGGCAGGTTGTATGCCCGCGATACGTCAACGTCGACGACGTCGGTCCAGGTGTTGAGTGCATATGTCTCGGTCTGAACGACCTGAGCATCGCGTAGCAGTTCCACTCTGAACGTACCCTGCTTCTCGAGGTCATCGCACAGATGATCGATTACGTAGGGAGCGACAAGTTCAGCCCGCTGCCCGGCTGTGACGCGGAGGGACTTCGATTGCGTTTCGCGAGGCTCGCTACCAGGAAGCGTTGTCGTCAGCCGAAGCTGCCAGGCCCCGGCCGGTCCACGATTAGTAAACGAGTAACTCAACAGATTGTCGCCAACCAGTCGCTGACCCAACTCCAATGCCGCGTCAGCCAGCGGACCGGGGCCTGGTTGTTGCGCCGGGGGAATCTTCACGCCGCGGGCCGCAAGTTGGGCCGTGGTTGAAGTGCGTTCGGTGACCCGAACGTCATCCCACCACACCGTTCCAACACGCAAGAATTGGGACCGTCTGCCGAAGTCGTCCAGCGTATGCCCGTTGAACCCGCGTGCACACAGACGGACGCGAATCCCCTTAACGGGCACGCCCTGGGGAACGCTGAAGAACTTTCGTACGTATCGCCAGCCGAAGGTTCCATTCCCAAACGTAAACGTGCCCCCATGCCGGTACTCCGGTTGGCGCGGACGATAGGCGGGCATGTAGATGCCTTCCTCATTCACGCAACGCACATCGACCAGTTTGATTCCATCGGCCCGCACCCAGGCACCGACTTCAACGACTCGCGCAGTTCGCTGGTTGAGTGGAATTAGATCGCTCTCGACGAGCTTTTCATCACCTGGATAAACGTCGAATCGTAAGGAACGATTTCCGCTTCGCGACACCAGTTCATCGGGAACAACCGGTCCTCGGTTTTCAGCGAAGGCATGATTCCAGTCCGTCCACACGTAGTAGGTTGGGCCGATGGCATGGAATTTCTTCTGCTGCGAAAAACCAACCGGATATCCGACACTGTCGAGTTGCTCGAAGCTGGCATTTGAGAGCAGGTTCGGTGCGGGCGTGAACTGTTCCGTGACGACGAGATCATCAAAGTCACCGGGGCCAGTCAGCACGACACCGATCGGCTGATCGGGAGTTGGTGCTTTTTTGACTGGTAATTCAACTGTCACCTGCTGCCAGTCCGCACCGACTGGTGCGGTCGCCGTGACTCCGCCGAGAGTGATCGTGCCGCCGCCTCGACACCAGACGCTCGCTCGCCACGGCGTGTTGAATCGCGGCAGCTCTTCGTCGCTGATCGGAATGTTCTTTCGGTTGCCGGGCGACCAGGCGCTGCCGCCTTCGTGAAACGTCGCACGCTGATAGCTCTGCCTGACGGACACGCCGGCAGCGAGCCTCAGGGCATACCGACCGCTGTGCGGCGCATTAGTGTGTAATGCCCAGCCTTTATGTTTTGGTGTCCATGCGGCGGCACTGAATGACCAGTAGTCCGGCAACAGGTCCTTCTGGTTGTAATACCAGTCGCCTTTGAAGCTCAGCACGTGGCCTTCACCGTTGACGTTGACAAAGTCCTCTTCAAATCCGGGGTTGATGGCGTAATTACCACTCCAGTCCGCCTGGTAATCTGGTGCTCGGTACGCCGCGTCGATTCGCGCAGAGGCCAGCCCCTCGATATTAGCACGTGCCTGGTAAACAGGTTTTGACGTGGGACCGGCATCCTGACCGCGAACTGCAGCCGTGAGGATGGTCAGGACCAGTGCGGCGGACAGCCACCTGCGATAAGTCGAATTCATTCCACTGACCTGTTTCGTATATCTGAGCACTCGTTGTGATTTGTGTTCCACTAAAGCTTGTACGGGTATCACAACCGTCTGGCGGGTGACTACTCCACGTACTTGAGTGCTCGCAGTTGACGCAGAATCTCTTCATCAATTCGTCGAGTGTTATCTTCGGCGGCGTGAGCGTCGTTACCCTGGAAGTGTCGGATGCGAACACCGTTCCTGTCGGTAAGAACGCCCTGCTCAAGTGCCGGACGAAGTGGTGCGTCGTCGGGGAGCGGGTGTGGTAGTTCAGACGGATGATCCTCATCGGGACCGATCAAGACCTGTTCGGGATGCCGCGAGTCGTCCGTCACGACATCCAGTGTCAGCCGTGCCTGGGCATGCGACAGCTCGACGTAAAGTGACGTGGTTTCCTGGCCGGGATACGTAACCCATTCAATGTGACGTCCACCAGGCGAGGTCTGAATGCTGTCACGGCCCTGCTGGAAACCAAGGGGTACGAACAACGCAATGTTGCCGTTGTCGACATCGAGTGTGACTTCGTGTTGTCCGCTGCCACGAGCCTCGACCAGCCAGTAATTCTGCTGCGTCAGACCGCCTTCGATATGACGCTTGAGGGCTTCCACCGCCGCAGGCTCATCGTCGGCCAGGTTGGTCGTCTCATCCGGCAACCGATAGAGCTCGTATTGGTGTCCGGGCTCGGACACGATCAACTTCCACGGGTATGCGATTGCAGATCGAGACAGGCGACCATCGACGACGGCCTTTGTTTCGGACGTCACAATCCGTGATGGCATTGGCTGACCCGACATGGCCGGCCCCAGATCGACTCCATGGTAGGCCGCGGGCACATCCAGGCCACACTGCCGCAGAATGGTCGGCGCAACGTCGATGAGTGATGCCGGCGCATCCACGATGCGGCCTGCATGTTCGTTGCCCGGCAGGCGCATCAGGAACACAACGCGCGTCTCTTCCTCGTAGAGCGTCGCGCCATGCAGCGTCCAGCCGTGCTCTTCAAAGGCTTCGCCGTGATCAGAGAAGACCGCGAGCAGCGTATTCTCGGGCAGCGCGGCAAACAGCTTGCCCAGTTCGTGATCGAGCCAGGCAATCTCCGCATCGTAAGCGGCGACCAGTTCGTCCTTCACTTTCGGACTGGGCAGTGGCTGATCGGGTGAACGCGCCTGCCAGACAAGTTGGCGGGCAGCGTCTCCGGACAATGACGACCCAAGCCGTTCACGAAATTCGTCAGGCGCAGCATAGGCATCGTGTGGGTCGTAATAGTGGAGAAAGAGGAAGAACGGCTTCTCCTGCGACTGACCGTCAAGCCACGTTACGGCTTGTCGGGTGATGTTCTCACAGTTGCCTTCCGGTGCATCGACCTGAAACTCTCGCCACAAATCGAAACCTCGATCAAAACCCCAGTGGTCGCGCACCTGGCCGTTATTGACTAGTGCGGCCGTGTGGTAACCCTGCTGTTGCATAACCTGTGGCAGAGTGATTATCCCCTCCGGCAGGACACGATTAATGCTGTCAACGCGATGTCGGGACGGCGGCAACGATGTAAACAGCGACATATGTGACGGCAGAGTCCAAGGCGCCTGCGTCCATGTCCTGCGGAATACAACTCCGTCTCCAGCCAGTTCATCCAGATTGGGACTGGTCGCCTTTGGATAGCCGTAACATCCCAGGTGATCAGGTCGCACGGTATCGAGTGAAATGAGCACGACATTGGGTCGATCTGATTCCGGTTCAACGACTGCGACGGATTGCGATTCGACACTGGGAGGAATCGGCTGCCGGTTCTTACCCTGAACGACAAGCGATGCCGCCAGCAACGCAACCACCACAGGCAGGGCTAGATAATAAAAACGCATTTCACGCTCCTTTGTGGGAAACGACTTCCCGAAGTTGTGAGCCGTAGTTTCTCGTCAACAGATCGGAAGTCGGAAAGCCGATTGAGAATCAGGCAATGATCTCTGAAATCGCTTGACCATGGTCGATGTCCAGTCGCTTTCGCCCGGGGATTTCGAGTTGACGTGAATCGAGACCGAGTTGCCGCATAATCGTCGCGTGTATGTCGGTCACATAGTGACGGTTCTCGACAGCGTGGAAACCGATCTCGTCGGTCGCTCCGTGAACGACTCCTCGTTTCAACCCCCCACCGGCCATCCAGACGCTGAATCCAAAGATGTGATGATCACGTCCGTCGGAACCCTGCGAACCCGGAGTGCGACCAAACTCAGTAGCAAACACCACCAGCGTTTCATCCAGCAGTCCACGGCGATCGAGGTCTTCCAGGAGGCCACCGATTGGCTGGTCGACAGCCAGCGTGTTCTTTGAGTGGTTCTTCTGCAATCCGCCATGAGCGTCCCACGAACCTGCGCCGCCCGCTCCGTGTTGAATTTGAATGAACCGCACGCCGCGTTCGACCAGGCGTCGGGCTGCCAGCAATTGCATTCCGAAGCTCCGGCAGGGCGACTGGTCGAGCCCGTACAACGACTGCGTTTCTGCTGTTTCGCTCGAGAAGTCAACAACTTCTGGGACTGACCTCTGCATGCGAAATGCCAGTTCGTAGGAAGCGATCCGCGCGGCCATGGCGGAATCTTCGGGGTAGTCGACGCCACGCAACGTGTTAAGGCGACCGATCAGGTTCTTTCCGATCTGGCGCGCTTCGGGCGAAAACGGCCGTGCGGGACGGCTGAAGTCGAGCGGATTCTGCGGATCGATCCGCAGCGGAACGGCATCATGGGCGGGTCCGAGATAATGTCCGTCCCGCTTGTTCCAGTATTCCCGTTTTCCGATCGAAACGAATTGCGGCAGGTCGTCGTTTAACGAGCCGAGCCCGTAATGCACCCAAGCACCGAGGGTGGGAAATTCGCCGTCGTTCTGATGTCGCCCTGAGTGGAATTGGGTCTGTGCCCCGTGGTTACTGTCGGTTGTCCACATCGACCGCACGATGGCCAGCTTGTCGACGTGTTTCGCAACATGCGGAAACCAGTCACTGACCTCGACACCGATCTGGCCGTGTTTCCTGAATCCGACCTGCAGTGGATACAGCTTGTTGCGCTGATTGCCGTTTCCATCAGGCACGACCAGTCGTTCGATGGCCAGCTTCTTCGGATCCTGCGCGTCAGCAAACGGAGTCTCTGCGATCGTTTTCCCACCATACTTCGTCAGCATCGGTTTTGGATCGAAGCTCTCCACCTGACTGACGCCTCCGTTCATGAAGAGCCAGATCACGCTCTTCGCTTTCGGAGTGAAGTGGGGCTGTCCCGTTGGTGGTGCCCATGCTCCGTCCCGTGCATAGCCATCCCGTTGAAGCATCGCGCCCAGGGCAAGACTTGCGAAACCGAGGCCCCCTTCGGACAGAAACGCTCTTCGGTTCTGAATCGATTGGTTCATGGTGCTTACTTCGGATTCAGTCATCGCACGGTCACGAAGTCGTTGTGATTAATCAGTGCCCAGACGAGATTCGCTCGTGCTGTGTCTGGCGAGCTGTTCGGCAGTTTGCGCCACAACTCGATGGCCTGCATGCTACTGGAAATCTCTTCATCACCAGGATCAATGCCGAGCACAATTCGAAATGCGTTCTTAATGAAGTCCGTGTCGTCCACTGCACTGTCGTCAGTCTTGATGGTCGCGATCCGTTTTGCAATCTTCGACGAAGCATCGAGAGCCAGAGCGCTGTTCGTCAGAGCGAGCGCCTGCTGCGGGACGATGCTCTGCTCGCGGCGATAACAGTCTTTCACCAGTGCTTCATCAAATGTTGTTAGAAACAGATTGCGTTCGTTGTTCGAGTGGAAGAAATAGAGACTGCGGCGCGTTGAAGTTGCCTGTTGAGCACGCGCCACTGGTGGGCCTCCAATTGTTGCATCAAGTGTTCCGGCCAGTGCGAGCAAAGAATCGCGGACAGCCTGTGATTCGAGCCGTACGGGAACACGTCTCCACCAGTAACGGTTATCTGAGTCTCGTTCTACGTTCGCATCCCCACCGGAGACGGACGAACTCACCCGATAGGCAGCGGACGATACGATCAGGCGGTGGACGTGCTTCATGCTCCAGTTGTTGTCCGTCAGCTCTGCAGCAAGCCAGTCGAGTAGAGCCGGATTTGCGGGACGCGTCCCATTGCGTCCAAAGTCAAATACGGTCGGCACAAGTGGTGCACCCATGTGCCGCATCCAGATGTGGTTCACGGTGACTCGAGCGGTCAGCGGGTTCCGGCGATCCGTGATCCACCGTGCCAGAGCCGTTCGCCGACCTGTGCTTTGGGGGGAAAATGCGGGCAACGGGTCGTCGCCCCCTGAACTCCTGAAGCGAGTCGGCGTCCACTTCGCGCCGACGAAGCTCGTGTATTTATCGGTCGTTTTGACTTCGGCAGCAGTGGCGGCCGTGGCTTTGTTAATAGTCGCACGGGCGGTTGTGACCGCCTTATCGGCGGCCGCCTTTTTGTCGCCCGGCGCCCGCAGCGCGTTCAGTTCGGCGTTGGCAAGTCCGTGTCTGGCTTTTTCAAGAGCGGATTGGCGTTCCGCTCGAACAGCGGCTTCGTGCGTTGTGCGCCGATCCTCTTCGTCTGCTTCGCCCCAGAGCGCCTGGGACGCGGTCACCCGACGTTCCACAGCTGTTAACTCCGCACGGGCCAGAGCGATTCCAACCTGGGCAACTCGCTGTTCCGCTCTGGCGATGGGGACAGTGATCTGTGCGGGCTTGGCAGGGGGCGGCGTGCTTTTGGGCGAACGAAGCTGTGTGCCGGGGTCGAGGGCACTGATCTTCACTTCATGAAAAACCGTCAGCGCATCGAAGGTCGTCAACTGCATCACTCCGTCGCGCCGCGCTATTGGCGTTTCACAGGCGATGACAGGTTCACCATTCAATGTCGCGTTGATGACACGGTCCCGGACCTGTACACGCAACGTGTACTCGTGATTCAATTCGATCGGCATCGATCGCACGGCTCCGCCCGGCGGATAGTGCCATTTGCCGGCTTCGTTGTAGGAGGCGTGCACTTTCGAGCCACCAGCAACCGCACTCACATACACGTTTTTCTCATGGTAAGTCGCCACGGTGTCCTTCGTCGGATCACCGTTCGTCGTGTCAAAACTCAGCGAGACGCTGCGCCAGCGACTGCCGCCGAGAATTGTGAACCGGACGGTGACATCAAAGTCCTGCGGCGGCTTCTGAATCAATCGCAATGCCGAACGTGTCGGCCCGTCCGTCTTCTGTTCCAGACGACCAGTCGTGTGAACCCACCCGTTTCCGAACAGCTGCCATCGCTTCTTATCCAGCGTGGTGAAGTCTTCCGCGACGATTGGTTTGCCGTTCTCAGCAATGGGTTTGCTGTTCGCGGACTCTGTCGGCTTCGTTGTCGCGGCCCTGGCAGCAATCGTTTCGGCATCAGCCAGTTTCTCACTGGCTTTCTGCAGCAACGCTTCGGCGGCTTCGACTTTCTTTCGCGCCGCAGCGATGTGGTTTTCAACGACCCATGGCCGGCGTTCCGGTTGCCACGCTTCCGCGGGAAGCGTAACCGGTTCAACTGTGAGCTTCTGAAACTCGAGCAGCGCTGGAACGCCCGGGGGAACGACCGTGGACTTATCGGGATTCTTTTCGTCGCCGCGGATGTACTGATACGTAGGCTCGTCGAGTCGTCCGTCATACACACGGGGAATGCCATCCAGTGCCAGGTCCGATTCGCCAGGGACAACATCCAGTCGTACGTGGTACGGCTCGAAGAAGGCCCGCATGCGGTAGTAGTCCGTTTGTTCGATCGGGTCATACTTGTGGTCGTGACACCTGGCACAATTCATTGTCAGGCCAAGGAATCCCTTGCTGACGTGTTCGACGGTTTCTGCCATCCACTGCGGCCGATTGAACAGAAAATAGTTGCGGGCAAGGAAACCAGTCGCCCGTAACCTGTCGAGATCGTTGGGATGCAGTTCGTCGGCAGCGAGCATTAGCCGGACCATCTCGTCGTAGGCTGCATCGTTGTTGAGCGATTCGACGATCCAGTCTCGCCAGTGCCAGATGTGCTTCTGGCTGTTCCGCAGTTGCGAGCCGAGTCCCCACCAGTCGCTGTACCGCCAGATATCCATCCAGTGCCGCGCCCAGCGTTCGCCATGCCGCGGATCATCGAGCAGACGCTTCACGGTGTTCTCATACCACTCCGGTGACGTGTCACTTTCAAACGCCGAGATCTCTTCCTGGGTGGGCGGAATCCCAACCAGGTCCAAATGCAGACGCCTGAGCAGAAGGATTCGCCGTGCCGGTGGCTGTGGAGTCAGGCCCAGCTGTAGGTGTCCTTGTGTCAGAAACGCGTCGATTGGGTTTCTGATCCAATCCGATTTGATGTCGGGTACGTCCGGACGAACAACCGGCTGGAACGCCCAATGCTCTTTCGGATCGGCGTCGGGTCTCTCGTCCGACGGTGCCGTTGCGCCAGCGGTGATCCAGTTTCGAATTAACGCGATCTGTTCTGCAGACAGCGGTTCGCCTTCGTCCTCAGGTGGCATTCGATCGGCAATATCCGTCGCGGAGATTCGCTTTAACAGAAGGCTCTTCGCTGCATCCTGTCGCACAATCGCTGGTCCCGATTCACCACCGGCAACCATCAAGACCGCGGTATCAAGGCGCAGCCCGGCTTCCTGCTTCAGGGAACCGTGACATGAGAAACATCGCCCACGCAGCAACGGCTTGATCTGAGTCGCATACACATCAGGCGCGTCCGCGGCGATGCCCTCAGGAACCACGAGCAGAAGAAGAAGGGTCAACGTGTGTTTCGCCGTCACTGTCATCGCGGCGTGTCCTTGTGTGTGTTTCAGGTGCGACAGGCGATGGCCGTTCCTCGACTCCCGGCTGGAATGGCGAGGATATCGTAACGCATCAGCGCTAATTGATGACTTGACTGAAAGAAAAGCCGGTTGTGGGATTGCACATACGATTCCCGAGCCTCGCATGATTCCGAATCGGGCTTGAATCACCGACGCACGTGCCACATCTCGCTCTATTGATACCAGGCCAGCATTACGCCAGCACCTGCTCAATCACGTGCCCGTGCACGTCCGTCAGACGTCGATCGATTCCATTGTGACGGAATGTCAGTCGCGTGTGGTCCAGACCGAGCAGATGCAGGATCGTCGCGTTCAGGTCATGCACGGACCGCACATCTTCAACGGCCTTGAATCCCAGTTCGTCCGTCGCTCCGAAGCTCACGCCTTTGCGGACACCAGCACCACCAAGCCATGCGGTGAATCCCTGCGGGTTGTGGTCACGGCCCATGGCGCCTTTCTGAAACATCGGCATGCGACCGAATTCAGTACACCACACAACCAGTGTCTCTTCCAGAAGACCACGTTGTTGCAGATCGCGGAACAGGGCGGCCGCGGGCTGATCCAGAATCTCGCCGTGGATGTCGTACTGTTCCCGCAACTTCTGATGTCCGTCCCAGTTCAACCGTCCGCCGCTGGCATACGCACCATTAAACAACTGCACGAAGCGCACACCACTTTCCACCAGTCGTCGGGCAAGGATGCAGTTTCTTGCGAACGACGCTTTTGTCTCGTCCGGCGAGTCTGCACCGTACATCTTCAATGTGTGCGCTGACTCGCTGGAAAGGTCGGTGATTTCGGGCACCGATAGCTGCATCCGCGCGGCCAGTTCGTAACTGGCAATGCGTGCCGCCAGGTTGCTGTCGCCGGGATTCTTTTGCAGATGCTCTTCGTTGACCACTTTCAGCAGTGACCGAACGGCGCTGTCGGTCTTCGCGTCAATCGTCGACGGCGCGACCAGATTCCGGATCGGCTGACTGCTGCTGAATGGAGTCCCCTGAAAGACAGCTGGAAGGAATCCTGGCCCCCAGTTATTGACACTGGCTTGCGGCACGCCGCGCGGATCGGGAATCGCCACAAACGCTGGCAGTTCCTGATTCTCTGTGCCGAGAGCGTACGTCAGCCAGGCTCCCATGCTGGGGAAACCGTCCAGGGCGAATCCTGTCGACAGAAAGTTCTCAGCCGGGCCATGCGTGTTGGACTTACTCGTCAGTGTATGCACAAACGCAATGTCATCGACCAATGCACCCAGGTGCGGCACCATGTCGGAGACCATCTTGCCGCACTCGCCGCGCGGCCGGAATTTGTACTGCGGACGTGCCAGATTTCCGGCCGGTCCCTGAAACGTAACCGCCGGCCCACCTTCCAGCGGCTGACCATCTCGCTTGATGAGTTCCGGCTTGTAGTCCCACGTCTCAAGCTGACTGCAGGCACCAGCACAAAAGATGACCAACACGTTCTTTGCCGGCGATTCATACTGCGGTTTCCGTGGAGCATGAGGTTGCGCCGGATCAATCTGTGGCTGCGCCGCCAGTAGACCATCGCGCTGCAGCAGACTGGCCAGTGCCACAGCACTAAGACTCGTCGCCGTCGAGCCGAGAAAGTCGCGCCGGTCAAGCAGGTGTCGAGTCGCGAACGAACGCGATTTGTGCAATCGGTCGGTCATCACTTCGCCTTGCCTCCGTCCCTGGTGTGTTTGCCCGCTGGTTTCTGCAGGTCCTGGCTTCTCATTGTGATTGCCGGTACTGAAACACGTTTCTGTTTTACAGACACGCGCAAATCCTTGGCGACGTAACCGGCCCGTTCATGCCAGACTCGAAACGTGTGTTCCCCGTAAGGCACGTTAGCGATTGAAAAACTGCCATCCGGCTTCGTCGTTGCCGCATACGGATTGTCAGTGACGAGCCACCGTGCACGCTCCCAGGGATGGATCGAGCAGACGACAGAGACCGGAAGAGGTTCAGATTTGCGAAACATCATGAGCTGGCCAGACTGGTCAGCGGGCAGGACTTGTCAGGGATGCGGATTCCTCAATGTAAGAACGTGGCCGTTGTGAGTAACATCATCGGCTGGCAGGAGCCGAATATTCTGATCGGTTCGTACAATTGACACATGAGGGACAATTTCGACACTCACGAAAACGGCATGTCAGCTCACGCTTTGCTGGTTTGCGCAATGTCGAATGAATCGATGTCGCTTTCGGCATGTACACAAACACGTTTGCCACGCCCCGGTTCGAGTCCGACACGATGAGCGACTCGTCCGGTATGCCAGCGTCTTTAGCGCATACGGCCGAGTCAATTGGCGAACACTTCTTTTCGACGAGCATTCGGCGGATCGTAATGTCGCCATCAAACACGACTCGTCCGCGAATCATGCCGAACTCAGCCGGTTCATCTGCCCGAAGGCTTTGACTGCAGTACCCGCAGCCGACGAGAGCAACAATGATGATTCGGTGCATGACGGGCAATCCGCCTCAGGGGATGAATAGAAACTCGTTGCTGTTGAACAGTGCGCGGCAAACCGTTTCGAGCCCGTGTTCTTCTGCGACTTTCTGAGCGACAGACGATTCGTTCTGGCTGGGAGACCGCCCCAGTGCAAGTCGCCAGGCTTGCTTGACCCGCAACGCAGTCGTGTCGCCGACAGACTGCCGCACACGGTCGGCAAACGCGTTTGCCTGTTCAATGACGAAAGGGCTGTTGAGCAGGTTCAACGCTTGAATCGCCGTCGTCGACTGGCTGCGTCGCGGTGTGGGTTGCCCTGCGTCCGGACAGTCGAACGCGCCGAACACCGGAACAGGCTCCATCCGAATGCGGTGCGAGTAGATCATGCGTCGCAGCTCGTTCGGCCCGAACACGTTGATTGGTGGAAAACCACTCAACCCGCCGCGTGTCTTGAAGAAACTGAAACCCGGACCTCCCATCGTCAGGTTCAGTCGGCCGTTGACCAACAGCATGCTGTCGCGAATCGCCTCAGCTTCCAGTCGTCGCGATGGGAATCGCCATAACAGGCGACAGTCACCATCAATCGATTGCGCGTCCGGATTGACGCGGGAAGACTGTTGATACGTGGCTGAATTCAGGATCCGTCGATGCAGATGTTTGATCGACCAACCGTTCTCGATGAAGTCCGCAGCGAGCCAGTCGAGTAACTCGGGATGCGATGGTTGCGAACCCTGCAAACCGAAATCACTGGGTGTGTCGACCAGGCCGCGTCCAAAGTGAAACTGCCAGATGCGGTTCACCAGCACGCGAGCGGTCAACGGGTTCCGATCACTCGCAATCCAGCGAGCCAGTGTGATTCGTCGCCGCTGCTCCGGTTCATCCCCACCAATTCCAGTGGACCCCAGCACAACGGGTACGTGAGGAGCGACTTCATCCTGCGGCTGTTCGGGATCGCCACGCCGCAACACGCGCGTCACATCCGGAGCTCTGAATTGTCCGGCGTAGACAAGCGTCGGTTTTTCCAGACTCGCTTTTTGCTTCTGTAACGTGTCGAGTTCTGCCGAGAGTTTCGACAACTGGGCGGACGCTTCTCCGCCACCAGCACGCTGTATCGCAATCAGATTGTCGTGCGGTGTTCCCTGGCGTGCCCGGTCATCAGATTGCGCGACGGCTGACCACATCACACCATCGAGCGAAACGTCAATGCGGTAACGCACGGGCAGTCGGTCGGGAAACTTGCCTTCCCGGTCGCGCGCCCATTCGATTCGATCAATCGTCTGGGTTTGAGCAAACTCCAGCTGGACCCAGCCGCCCCCGTGCTGATTCGAAATCCAGCTCCGACTGTTGCCGTACTTTCCGTCGTTGATGTGCGCGAGCTGGTGTTTCCCGGAATTCGCATAGTTGCCCGATGAGGTCGGCTTTGTCCCTCGTTCCGCCAGAGCCACGTTGGTTGGCTGATCGCCAGACGTGAAGACTTCCAGTTCGTCTATGCACGGTTGGTACCGGTTGTTGTTGGACGTCTCGAAGGTCGTGAAGCGAACAAAGCGGGCATCAGTCGGCTCAAACCGTTCGATGTTGTGCAGCGGGCTGACTGGTCCTCGCAGTCGCGGCAATGACGAGCCCTCGTCATCGGTAACTTCCTGCAGCACGATTGCGTCCGCCGTGATTCCCGTACCGGTCTCACCACCACGCAGAAGCAGCCGACTTGACTCGGACAATTCATGCGCGCCCGCATCGAACAGTCCGCTCCACAGCGGCTTCTTCTCGGACTCGCCCTCGTTGACGCCCGAGAAGTAATACTGATCGATCTTTGCAATCTCCGTCTGGTCGTCCTGCGTCTGCAGATCGCCATCGAGATCGAGTACGTATCGTGCGTCACGCGTGTGGACCCCGCTGCCATGTGCTCCCCACGAAATCCAGATGCGGAACATCCCCGCGGTTGCCGGATTCCATGTAAACACGTCTTCGCCGGATCGATTCGGCCACCACGTGTACCGACTGCGACTCAGGTTGGCGACGCGATCCGCCGAGCCCGCATCTTTCGCATAGCCACGACCCGTTCCATCCGGATTCGACCCATGCCCGTTCTTAGTTGCCAGTAACGAAACATGATCCGTGTCTTCGTCGTCAATCACGATTGTCCGGTCGGTAAACGTGAGCGGTTCGAACTGACGCAGCCGACCAGTCAGCTCTTCGATCTGCGGCACGAGCTCTGCTGCTTCTGCCAGTCGATCCTCTCGCGAAATATCACGGAGTTCTCGATCGCCGTAGTCAACACCGGCGAAGAATGCCTGCATCGCGTAGTAGTCACGCTGACTGAACGGATCAAACTTGTGGTCATGACACCGGGCACATCCGACAGTCAGACCAAGGAACGTGGCCGTTGTGCCAACGATCATCTCATCCAGTGAGTCCTGCCGGGCAAGTCGCTTCGACTCGGCGTCGGCACCGATCTGACCGGGCAGCAACACAGCTGCCGCGACCAGGAATCCCGTACCCGCATCCTCACCCGTCGAATCTCCGGCAAACTGATCGATGATGAATTCGTTGTACGGCTTGTCTTCATTGAAGGCACGGATGACATAGTCGCGATACGGCCAGGCATTCGGTCGCGGCGTGTTGACTTCGAAGCCATGAGTGTCTGCGTATCGAACGACATCGAGCCAGTGCTGAGCCCAGCGTTCTCCGTATCGCGGACTGTCAAGCAAATAGGCAATCAGAGCCAGGACTCCCGTCTGATTGACCGGATCGTCTTCCGTTGCGTTCCACGTCAGCCGAGGTAGCCAGTCAGCGAGTTCCTGCTGTGACGGAGGCAATCCGTGCATGTCCAGATACGTTCGGCGGATCAACGTGAGTGCGCTGGCGGTCGGGTTTCTCTGCAACCCGACTTTGGCGAGTCGCCTGTCAATCAGAGCATCAATCACATGCATGTCGGCGGGAACATCCAGTTCAGCACGTGCCAGCGGTTGAAAAGACCAGTGTTTTCGAGGATCGGCCTGCCCGACTTCGTCCACTGGGCCTGTCGCTCCTGCGGCGACCCAGGCCTGCAGTAGATCGATTTGAGAAGGGCTCAGCGGATCGCCTTCGGGGGGCATCCGCTCGTCTTGATCTGTTGAAGTCACTCGCTGCAGAAGCAGACTGTCGCCGGGAACATCTCGATTGATCAATGTGCCATTATCGCCACCTTTGCGAACCGCCGCGGTGGTATCCAGACGCAGTTCTGCTTCCTGCTTGAAAGCGCCGTGACAGGCGTAGCACCTTGCCTTCAGTATCGGCTTGATGTCGCGGACATAGTCCAGGTCCTCCGCCTGTACGTATGGCGCGCACAGCGAAATGACCATCGAGATGAACCACATGCGATTGTGAATCAGATTCACGCCAGCACTGCTTCCATTTCTAATTCTTCGTGGCCTCCGCGATCTTCTGTTCCATCAGCATTTCCAACAGAAGGTCGCGGAGAACGCGAAGACCTGGACGCCTTGATTGTGTGTCTGCCTCGTAAACTTCTCCTGGAATTGCGAGTCGGCCGCGTCGCTTCTGTAATCAGCGTAAACTCCGACGCGATTCTTCGCACCTTCCGTTGAGAGCACGGAGCATCGCGGGACAGAAAAATTGTGGCAGCCTGCTATCTTTCCCCTCAGTCTACCGCTTTCAGTCATTTCAGGGACATCCACGCATGAGCAACCCGCGAGAATTTGGAGCCGTCGCTGATGGACGTGCCGACGATGGCGAAGCTCTGCAACATGCCCTCGACGCCGGCGACGGAACACTCCATCTGAGCAAGGGCAGGTATCGCATCACACAGCCGATCGTACTGGACCTGACAAAGCTGGGTTACGGAGCGGTCATCGGGGAAGGCGGTACGGCCCGAGTCGTCATGGACGGACCAGGCCCGGCGTTCCGTATCCTGGGCGATCATCAGGGGACGGCGACGCCGAAGTCCGTGAAATCACACACATGGGAGAACGAGCGGTTTCCGACGATCAGTGGCTTCGAAATCCTGGGGGCGCATCCCAAAGCGGTCGGCATCGAAATGCGCAAGACCATGCAGTGTACCGTCACCGAAATGCTGATCCGCAACGTGCGCATCGGGTTGCATCTGATCGAGCGAAACCGCAATTTCCTGCTGTCGCATTCACACATCTACGACAACCGCGAGTACGGCGTCTTCTTCGACAACTGCAACCTGCACCAGACGATCATCTCGGCGAATCACATCAGTTACAACAAACGTGCGGGGATCAAGTCGCTCAATGGAGACGTCCACAACCTGCACATCACCGGTAACGACATTGAATACAACAACCTGCCTGGCACGGAAGAACCGGCGGCCGATATCTGGTTTGAAGCGACGGCTCCAAACGGTCGGATCAGCGAAGTCTCCATCGTCAGCAACACGATTCAGGCGACGGTCACACCGGGCGGTGCGAATGTTCGCATTCACGGTGAAGAAACCGACGACCCCAACAAGAGTCCGCTGATCACACTGACGGGCAACGTCATCGGCAGTCAGGACCGAGCCGTCGAACTCCGCAACCTGAATCGCATCTCGATTACCGGCAACACGATCTACAACTCGCCCGACCTGTCGATTCACGCGGCGCGTTGTTCGGGAGTCGCCGTCGGTAGCAACACAATCGTGTGGCGGGCGACTGATGAGATGCCCGAACAGGATGGCTTCTACTTCGAAGACTGCGACAACGTCTCACTACATGGTCTGGTGACGGAACGACTTTGCTCGGGCAGCAGGGAATCTGGCGGGGCTATCACACTGGTTCGTTGCAATGAATCCAGCATCAGCGATTGTCAGATTCTGGACGCCATGTACCGAGGTGTCGAACTGACCGACTGCCACAACTGTCGCGTGTCGAACAACACAATTATCGACCGACGAGAGCAGACTCGCATGCGACACGGTGTCCGAGTCACAAGTGGTGGTGGGAATCTGGTGCAGAACAACCTGTTGGGTTCGGCTGTCGATTCACGTCTCGAAGCCACACCGAATGCCGCCACGATAGTCGCGAATTACGACGTGTGATTGTCCGCATGTGGTTTCACGCAGGGCCGGTTCCTACCGGCCGTCTTGTGCCGGATGTGGAACGTGATTCGGACCTCTCCGTTCTGCACAGAGCGAAAGAGGACATTGACTTACTACGGAGCCACGACAACTTCGAAGTCCGAGCCTCTAATCTTGCGGAGTTCCTCGTGCAGCACAGGAATCCGCGGATCGGGTGCAACCGAGATGGCCCAGTCGATGCCGTTGTCGGCGACAAGCATGCCGTAGCGTTTCAGCCCTTTCAGGATCGCCTGAACTGGCGAAGGGAACCTGCTGATATCGAAGTCTGCCTTGAGTCTGATCCGTTCCCCCATGCGCGGCAGATTTTTGTCGGTCAGACGGCTGGCGTAGTGAGTCGCGGGATGCACGTAAGCGCGACGTGAGCGGCGGACGGTCACTCGCATTGCGTGTTCGACCATGCCACGTTTGATTTCGTCATAGCGAACGACGGCCGGAAAGATCGGCAGGCCGGCAGCATCAGCTGACGTCCAGCCGTCGGGCCTGAGTTTGTTGGTCTTCAGATCAAAGATCGACGCCTGCCCTGCCGCCCAACCGCCGGTCGTTCTACCAAACGTAAAGAACTCGTACAGTCTGCGATTCACTGGATCGACCACGATCGCGTGGCGATCACCTTCGTACTTTTCCGGGCGACGCTGCACTTCGGCCAGCGTCATCTGCCTGCTGCTGTCGCGTTGATAGAAAACCGGCCAGCCTTCGATCGGGACATCGTTCGGGACGGGGTACGGTCCGACGTCCGACTCGCCCGGGTATTCAACAAGCTTCACGGCGACGCGTGGTTGATCGGGCGGCACGATCACAAAAGCCATGTCCGGGTTGTAGCGGAACGGTTTGCCGGGACCGATCGACTCGATGATATTTCCAGAATTCGGATGCAGCGGCCAGTCGTCGATCAGCTGGTTGAATGCGTTATCCGGCGGGTAGATCTCCAGCGCTGACAGAATCGCATCCGCCTGGGGAGAATTGAACTTCACCGGTCGGGTAATCTCCGGCATCTTCGCGGCGCGGATGCGAGCCACTCTGGCGGGATCCGTCTTTATCCGCGATGGAATACCGGGCCGGTTCGCTTTGCCACCGATCAGCCAGAAGTCACTGAAATACAGAGTCGGCGTCTGGCCGGGGTGACAGGCCAGATACCAATGCACGACGTCTGACAGGTCTGGCTTCGATCCGTTGACATTGACCATCTCGGCGATGCTCAGCCGCACTTCGGTCTTGCCAGGTTTCAGCGTCACCGGCAAATCGACTCGTGTCTGAAAACCAGTCGTGCTTCCATGTCGCACGGCAAACGAAAGCTTCACGCTTTTGCGCAACGGATTGAATGCGGCGAACTCAACCGTCGAGAACGGCTTCCAGTCTCTGACGCTTGCCCCACGGCTCATGCCAAATGAATCACCGTCAGCAAAGACAACCTTCATCGCCTTGCCGTCGCCGAATTCCTTCGGCGCGGATTCGATTGTCAGCTTTGACTGCTTTTCGAACGCCGTATCGTTCGGCAGTTTTCCTTTGCTGACATTCAACAGTGGAACACGCCGTTCGGCAGCGGAAACAATCCGGGCAAACCCGCACTGAGAGAAGCTCACTAATGCCAGGACAATCAGAGGTCGCATTTCGCACCTTTGGAGTACGGAGTGTTTGCGGGCTGAAGTCGTCTTTCGCTCCGCGAAGCATTCGTGCCCGCCGGCATCTGTGATTTCCGGTAGTTCCGGACTACTGGAGCGGCGCTTCGCTTGATCCGCCCTACTCTGAACGTCAGCCCCGGCGATCGACTGGATCGCCATCCTCAGAGTATGCACCGTATCTGGCAATCCAACCGTCTTCGGTGAACTGCTCGCCATGCAATCCATCGCTGACGTCGGCGACGTCGTGGCCATCCACAAGCACCTGGATGCTGTTGTCATGATCATGGTGCTCGCCGACCGCGAAAAGAAAATCGTGCATGCCGTTATCGACCGCGGAAATGACGGCGCGACGAACGACCGACAATTCATCCGGTGACATCGCAGCGAGTTCATCCTGAAGTACCTGTAAAGCCGGCGCCTTGTATCCGCGTTTGGCCAGTTGATCAAAGTGCTCGATGGCAGAATCACGCAGACTGTTGATGACAACCTTGCCAAACTTGTTAACGGCGGGGTGTGCCATGTGTTTTCCAGTGGTTATCAAGGAGTAGGGTGCGTCTCGACGCACCCTACGTTGACTACCAGAAGATGCGACCGTGCTACGGAGCCGTTAGTTCGAAAGCCAGGTAGTTGCCGAATGCACCGCAGCCGTAGCCAGCGAGTGTACCGATTGCCGCCCACAGCCAGCGCGAACGCCAGATGCAAATACCCGCAATTGTCCACAACACGCCGGCACAGACTGACAGCAGGATTCCCGTGACGTGGGGAACGCGTTCTGAAACAGGCCGCGCTGACACGCGGATGCCTGCGGCATATGCGACAAGCCAAATCACACACGAAATCACAAGTAGCGAATCGAAGAGGCACAGAAACCCAGCAGGAATAATTCGCCAACGAGTTTGCAGCTTTTCCACACCAGTTTCGGATGGGCTGTCAGGTAGTTCGCTCACAGATGCTCCTGGACGCCGCATGGCGAGACTAGCGGCTGCGCCGTGTTGGCCACGTCGCTAAGCGTCATCGAGTGAGAATCCCGAGCCCGCGTAGGGTGAAGGAAGAAGGCGGATGCGGCATGCATGCCGCAACTG
>CAYSJO010000836.1:0-5917 GCA_964431285.1 uncultured Planctomycetaceae bacterium | reverse complement strand
CGACAAGGAAAAGGCGATTCAGTCCTTCCAGCAAGTCTGCAAGCGATTTCCAAAAGACGGAAACGCCAGCACGGCCCACGCCTACCTGCAGGACAAGTACAAGATCACCGTGACCCTGGGCGGTGCGAAGGACGAGTAAGGCACCAGAGAAGGCTGAACGACGGGGGTGGCCAGAATCTGTGATTCTACCACCCAGGATGCTATCAGGCTGATTGAACGACCGGCTCGATGATTTCCAGGCCGTTCGTTTCCGGGCAGACGAAACTGGCTCTCTCGATTCCCGCAATGGCGACCGGCGGCAGTGCAGACGCCAGCCGATCCAGCCGGGGACTCCGAAAAAGAAAACGAACAGGACCCAAGGCGTCGTCCCTGCGGCAGAGTATCGACGGTGTCGCCGGAAGCAGTCCCAGACGCAGGCGATCCCAAGGAAGACCGCGACTACAGGCCATCGGGCCACAGGGCAAAGGCCTCGGAAACCGCATGTTCGTAGCTGACGTTCGGCACGCGCATCTGATAGACGGCGGGAACGATCGCGTAGTGAAACAGCGCCAGAGCTCCCGGCGAAGGAAGCACAAATCCTGACGCAGTGTCGCTGCAGAAATCCTCGAATTGCTGTACGACCCACGGAGCGTCAAAGTCGCGTGTTGTTCTTGTCTCCGCCTGAAACTCGTGCGTCTGGATGACAGTGCCTGACTCATCAAACCTGTGTGCGATCTGCAGAGTTCTTACTGTCTTTGTGCCACCGCTGGCCGACTCTCTCCGTTCCGCCCCACTGTTCAGAATTGTCGGTGAACCATCTGCCTTGAACACGAAGGAGATTTCGGCCTTCGCGTTCTGTTGCAGCTTCGCCTGTAGAATTTCGTGTCCGGCCAGATCGAACCAGGTGAGAGAACGGCCGCGCATAACCATGATGCCTTCGCCACGCGGTTCGGAATCGAAGAAGGTCCATGGTTGGTCGTCACCAAGTTCTGCAAACGTTACGACGACTCGTTTCTGAAAATCCACGCCGACCACTTCGCCTCCGGAACGAAATGCCACGGTGGCTCCGTGGCTGCGAAAGTCGGCGGAATTTCGAAACCAGTCGCTGGCGACGGGACGCTTCGTAGTGAAGCCACTTTGACCACAGAATTCATAGACGTTCCCGTCCGGGTCACTGGCTTCGTAGTAACACGCGTCTGCCTGACCGAATGCGGGACGCCAGGTCAGCCGTCCGTCGAAGGGATCGGTAACAGGATGAATCCTGTCGACGCCGGTGCGGAACTGATACTTGAAGGGGTCGCTGATGAATTGAAACGAGTTTCGAACAACACGAACTCGCGGTATGTGTCCCCACAGAAAATCGTTGCGGTCCACATCGGGTAGCCGTTCTCCGTCAAGCGTTTCCCAGGATTCAGTCTGGCCGCCACTGTAGGTTGTGCCGTCAACCGAATAGTGAGTGACTCGCACGATCGGCGTGCCATCACTTCGAAACTGCATCCAGCGACCATGCTGTTGAACTCGCTCGAAGTAACCGAGTTCGTGATTCCGGAACTCTTCCCACGCTTCGTACGTGAAAACGGCTCCGAAACCGATGAGAACCGCGGCCGGGAGTGTCAGCAGAGACGCCAGGCAGAAGTTGGGGAGAATCGAGGTTCGCTTTGACATGCGACTGTCTCTTCGAGTCTTCTGAAACGAAACGACAGTGATTGACTCGACCTGTTTATGCGAAGTCCCGCCGGCGTGCTTCATGGAAGATCAGGCCAACCAGAGCGCCGCAAAACAGCAAAGTGACCGGGACTGCGGTCAGCCACCAGTTCGGTAGATACAGAATCGCGAACCACAGTATCGCGGCACCGGCAACGGGGAAAATCCTTGATCCGTAAAAACGAGCGGGACGCAGACCGGACAGGAACGCTCCGAAGTAGACGATCGGCACGGTGATCAGGCAGCGAAAAACTGGCTCCTGCTGTTTCCAGACAATCGAAGCCCAGTTGCTGTTACTGCGTGCCACAGCGTATGAGGAAAACATGAACACAATGAATGTGCATAAAGCGAGGGCGACGACTCCCCAGACAAGCTTTGCGGCCAGCACGCGTTCGCGTGCCCGTGGCAGCGTCAGCAGATAACCTCACGTTCCCTGGGCACTTTCGCCAAGTGTCTGGAACAGCCCCATGACCGCGCAAAAAATCACCAGGACGGACGCGAAGTCGTAACACATTCGCCAGGGCTTTACCCAGCCGTCACGAAACCACGGGAAATTCCACATTCCGTGTCCGTCGAGTATGCAGACCAGAATGGTGACGAGCTCGATGGTCGCGGGTAATGTCTCGATCGCTTCTTTCTTCAGGATCGACTTAAGCATGCACAGGCTCCCTGGAGAAGACGGGAACATCGCCGCGTGATCCGCGTGTGTATTCCACGAACGCATCTTCCAGACCGAGTTCCAATACTTCGTAGTTGATCGGTGACAGCGACTCGACAAACTCGCGGTGGAGGCCCACGTCGCCAACCACAACCAGCTCAAGTCGATTTCCCATCTGCCGCCAGGCGTGAGACCTGCAAATGCCGGTTCGGGCGTGACCGGTTCGGAAAGCTCGACGACAACACGTCGGACCGAGTTGCGAAAGTGCTCGGAAGAGCAGTCCACCCGAAGCACTCCGTCGACGATGATGCCAATTCGATCGGCCACACCATCGACGTCGCTGAGGATGTGCGAGCTGAACAGGATCGTGCGACCTTCCTGCTGAATGATCTGAATCATCGATTCCAGAAAGTCACGACGTACAACTGTGTCGAGTTCGATGGTTGGGTCGTCAAGGATCATCATCTGCGGTTCTGGTGCGACCGCCAGAGCAAGAGACACCTGAGCCCGCTGCCCGTTCGATAGACGAAACAGCCGCTTTTTCAGCGGCAGCTTGAAGTGGTCGAGGACTTGATCGACCAGATCCTGATTCCACGTTGTGTAGAACGGTCTGGCAAATCGCATCGCATCGCGGACGGACATCCACCGATAGAGTGGGTGTCCCTCGCCGACTCACGCGATTTTCTCTCGCGTCTCACGGGACATTGTCAGCGGTTCTGCAGCGCGCGGCGTGCCAGGCTGCTGCGAAAACTCAAAGCGTTGGAAGGCGGTTCCTGCGGGGCATCAGCGAGTGCTTCAAGACGCTGAATCTGACTGCTGCCGCCAAGACCCTGCGGTTGAGCGATCGGCGATGGTCTCGAAACGCGTTACGTGTCACTCCCCACAACCAGCCGCGAAAACCACTTGAAGCCCGCACCGGGTCATACTGTGCAATCCGTCGCGACAATGTCTCGAAAACACTCTGCGAGACGTCGGCTGCGTCAGCCGGCTGCAGTTCCAGTTCTCGCAGCCAGCCGTAGACCACCGGCAGATACAACTCAACAAACCGATCCCAGTCACGATTGTCGTGAGCCCTCAGCCGTCCGATCAGGCTGGACGATGTCGACAGAGAAACATGAGCAGGCATGAGAATTGTCCTCATCACGTTCGAACAACCCATCACACAAAGTCACCGTCGCCGCCGCAAGGGCTGGCTAAGGATTGGGTCTGGCTGCGGATTCGGGCTGAAGGCAGATGTCGACGCCGACCATCTTCGGTCAGGGTTGTGCTGGCCAATCACTGATGGCCGAGATGGAGTCGCGCCCGCGACAATGGGGCTGCCGGCATACCTGGACTGCCTGAAATGTTGCCAACGGATGCAGAATCAGCCGTACATTTGACGTTTTGGTGCTCTACTCCATTTCGTCACGGAGTGGTCGCTCGGTACAACTCGCGAAACAACACCTGCGAAGGAATCTCGCAACAATCCGAGATTCGGAGAACCACCACATGGCGGCACTGAGTTTTCGAGGTCTTTGGCTGACGATCACCTTACTGGGGATCCTCACTCAGCAAGCGACAGCCGGGTTCGAGGATCGCGTCTTTCGAGACGACGACGGCGAACATCATTATAGCGTCTTTCTGCCGAAAGACTATTCGCCGGACACCGACTGGCCGGTTGTCCTATTCCTGCACGGAGCCGGCGAGCGGGGTACGGACGGGCGTCGGCAATTGTCGCTCGGTCTGGGACCGATCGTGCGGAAGCAGGCGGACACGTTTCCGTTCGTCGCCGTATTTCCACAGTGCGAGGATCTGCAGGGTCGGTATTTGACCGGCTGGCTGGCTGGGTCGCCGGATGCAAATCGAGCGCTGGCAATTCTGGAAGAAGTGGAACGCGAATACTCGATCGACGCGCGACGGCGAGTCCTCACGGGCTGGTCCATGGGCGGATACGGAACGTGGAGCATTGCTGCTCGGGATCCATCACGGTGGTCGGCGATTCTACCACTTGCCGGCGGCGGTGAAATTGCGTGGGCAGCGGGTCTCAAGGACACCCCCATCTGGGCATTTCACGGAGCAAACGATGGAGCCATTCGACCTCAGCAGTCTCGACGCATGATCGCGGCACTCCGCGATGCTGGTGCCAGTCCGCGGTACACCGAGATCCCCGGCGGCGAGCACGACATCACACGGCCTGTTTACGGCAGTGAGAATGTCATTCAATGGATGCTCGATTCGCAAAGCTCCGTGCCGACCACGCTGAGTGTGGATGCGGAAATTCCGCTCACAAATGCGCCGCCATTTGTACCGGCCATGGACCTGCGCGGTGCCGCGACCGTACGACTGGGCAATCGCATGCTGGATGCTCTGGCGATGTCCGTTCCAGACATGCTGCCGAAAGAACTGCTCAGCGGGAAGATCGACAACATCAGCGATACAACGGTCGTCGAAGGCCGAAACTTCAGCATCACTTTTGGCGACGTCTCCTATGCGACTGAAGTTTGGCGCGTGCGAGTCAAGGCTCATGCCGGAAATCGCATCAATGTGCAGATCGGTCTGACGAAAGCCAAACTGCGCATCGGCGGAACTTCGGTCATCGGCCGCGATCACGCGGCGTCGGCCGGTCCGATCGAAATCGTCATCGGCTCACGCCGGCCGGCATGGCTGACGTTTGACGTTGAGCCGCAGATCAAGAACCGGCAATTCAAACTGAAACTGGCTGAGTCGGCGTTCCGCATCGAAAAGGACAACTGGTACGTGACCTATCCCGCCTGGGTGCGAACGCGCGGATTGGGGATGACTCGACAGAATGTTTCGGACGGTCTCACGCGAGGTCTGTACGGCAACAAGTCACGGATCGAGAAGGAAGTCCGCAATGTCGTACCCGTGATGATCGCCGAACTTGAGAAGAATTTTACGCTGGCCAAAGCCGACAAGATGGTGTCCAGTTTCTGGCCGTTGCCGGTATATCACCCTCAGGTTCGTCTGTGGCCGCAGGAGCTGCAAACGGACGACAGTGGCATTTCACTTGTTCTGGGTCTGACCGCTGCCGCCGTCGAGCCCTGGGCAGCACCGAAAACTCCAGCATCTCACACAGTCGCCGAGGTGACTCCCGCTGACATTTCTCAAAGTGAAGATCTGCAGCTGGCGGTTGCGCCACAGATGCTCGGCTACCTGACTCAGCTGATGGTCGACGCCGACGTGGCCCGAATTCACGTCCTGGACATTCCGGAACTGTCGTTCGCCGAATTCAACGATGTCGACGTGTTGCGGAAGATTTTCCCGGACCTCAAGCGATTTGGAGAAACGCTCGAAGTTGCTTCCGTACTCGAGCTGGCCGAGCCGATCGAAATTGGCAACGAACCCGAAACGAACAACATGCGATTCGCTGTTCCCAGGATCCTCATCAAAGTGGCTGTGCGACAGGCAGCCAGCGAAAAGTGGCGGCCCTACGCCGGCATCACAGTCAGCGTTGGACAGGATGCTCTGACGGAACTCGTGAACGTGGACGAGCAAACCCGAGCGCTGCAACTGCATTGGACCGGGGATCTGGCGGTCGACGCGAAAGCGACTTTTGAAACCGGGTCCACGCCACAG
>CAYSJO010000835.1:0-1834 GCA_964431285.1 uncultured Planctomycetaceae bacterium | reverse complement strand
GCGTATTTGTTTTTCCTTTGTTAAATGCGGTTGGGTGGGTTGGGGGGGGTTTTTCCCTTTGTATTGTCCCCCCCCCCCCCCAGAGAGAGTCAGGGAGAGGCTCGTTTTTTGGAAAAGCGCAACATCGAGACTGACGTTCGGGATGATTTTCGAGCGTTTCGACCGAATTGGGGCACGGTCGTCAGTAGGTGTCGATGTCGTGTTCGCGCAGTTTCTCCCTGGCGGCGGCGCTGAAACCGTCGGCGGGCAGGTTGAGCGATTCCAGCGAGATCAGCAGGTCCAGGAAGTCTTCTGTGATGGATGTCCGGAAGAGGGACAATGATCCCAGGTGTGGCAGGCCCTGAAGCAGCTTCAGGGATTCGGCTGTGCACCCTGCCGGAAGGTCGAGCGACTGCAGTTTCTTCCAGTTAATTGTCGGGGCCGCGTCGTCCGCGGATTATGAAGACACCATCGCGAGGCCGGCGTCGGTAACGCCGTCCGGGATGATGATGTGTCTCAGCTCGCGCAGGCCGGCCAGATCGGACATCTGCTCGTCGGTGGCTTTGATTTGGAGATGCAGCAGTTCGAGGTGCGGGTTGGCTGCCAGGAAGGCGAGGTCCGGGTTGGTGGTGTGGCCTGTGGCGACATTGAATTGCCGCAGCTTTGTGAGCTTCGCGAAATGCCGGAAGCCGGCGTCCTGCATGAGCGTCAGGCCGGTGTCGAGTTGCCTCAGGTCGGGCATGCTGCCGACGACGGACACGGCGGTTTCGTCGCTGTCATCGGGGAGCCTCAGTGATTCGAGCGAGGTGGCATGTGTCAGGTGTTGCAGCCATTCGGGCTTGATAGACGACGAGTTGTCGACTTCCACGCCGCGGAGTTGCGGCAGCTTCATGGTCTGCTCGAAGCCGTCCTCTGTAATCAGAGAAGGTTCGAGAAAGTGCACGGCAAGCGGCGATTCGATGTCGGCCAGCCGTTTGATATCCTCCTCCTGTACGAGTCTGGTCAGCGTGAAATTGAGATGGCCATTCTCGTAACTAACCCGGGCACCGGCGGCTTCCAGATGATCGCAGGCGCGCAAATGACCGTGATCGAGGACCGCGCCCACCCGAACAATCTTTTCGCCGCACAACAGCAGCTCTCCATCGCCGGTGATGCCGTGAGGCGTCAGCTCATAAAACATGCGTCCGACGATTTCACCCGAATGGAAATCCAGAAAGATCGTTTCGTTATCGAAAGACTCGCCGAGATTCACGGCCACGACTGTTCGATCCCGTAGCAACTGCATCCCGTACAGCTCTGTCGGAAAACTGAACCGGCGAACTTCGCGTCCGGTGGCTGCATCCCAGATGATGATTGTGCTGCCGGCGGGGTCGCCGTTTCTTGATCCGCCTTTGGCCAGGTACTTCGCATCCGGAGAGGCACTCAGTTTCGTGGCGTACATTCCCAGAACGGAACTGCCCTCGCACCGCACGGACGTTGGTTGCCGGCCGTCGAATGACCAGATGATAAGTCCGTTGCCGATGTGGCTGAACGTCACGAGCCGATTGCCGGCGAGTACAAGTTCTTCAACCGGTTCGCTTGTGAGCACCTCCACGCTGTCCGGTCCGACAATGGCCAGTCCGGCGTCACACGTGACGGCGACGCGTTGACCGTCCGGCATGAAGGCCAGTTTGCCGACGTTCTTCAACGCTCGGGATTTCCACTTGACGGTTCCGGTGCTGCTGTCCCAGACGATGACCGGTTCCGAGGAATCCAGTTCTCCGCTGTAGTGATCCTTCATGGCAACCAGGCTGGCATCGGGCGAGATGGCCACCGACTGAAGCTCCTCCGAGTTTTCGAGGACGGTCAGCACTTC
>CAYSJO010000834.1:0-14516 GCA_964431285.1 uncultured Planctomycetaceae bacterium | reverse complement strand
CATTCAGCTCAGTGGGTATGTACGGCCCGTGCAATGAGGCCGGTGGATGAGAATTGACCGCGCGGATCGCAAGACTGGAACTTCCGGGAACACACCACAATGGATGACTGCTATCAGATCGCCGACACCAGCCAGATCCTCTCCCCGGGTCTTGTTGTGTTTCGAGACATGGTGGAAACGAATCTGGACCACATGATCGAAGTCGCGGGCGACGCATCGCGACTGCGTCCGCACTGCAAGACGCATAAGACATGCGAGATCGTTCAGCTCGAGATTGAACGCGGCATCACGAAGCACAAATGCGCGACCTTCGCCGAAGCCGAGATGCTTGTCGCGGCCGGCGCAAAGGACATCTTCCTGGCGTACAGCCTGGTTGGTCCGAACATCGGCCGAGCCGTGCAGTTCCGCCAGACTTATCCGGACGTGGCGTTCTCAGTCACTGCCGACCATCCCGTTGCCGTGAGTCGTCTGGCCGAAGCGATGCAGCAGGCGGGGCAGACAATCGGTGTGCTGCTCGACATCGATACTGGTCAACACCGCACCGGCATCGTCGTTGGTGATCAGGCGCGAGATATCTACCGCCAGATCGTCGAAATGGCGGGAGTCGAACCCGACGGGCTGCACGTCTACGACGGACACCAGCACCAGGAGTCTCGCGACGAACGACGCGCGGCGGTCAATGTTGAATGGGACAAGGTCGTCGCGTTTCGCGATCAGATCACAGCGGCCGACTGGCCGGTTCCGCGGCTCGTGTGTGGTGGAACGGCATCTTTCCCGATCTACGCCGAGAAAGACTATCCCACGATCGAGATGAGTCCCGGGACGTGCGTCTACAACGACATCGGTTATGGCGAACACTTTCCGGACATGGTGTTCCCTCCTGCCGCCGCCATTCTCACGCGTGTGATCAGTCGGCCGACTTCGGATCGCGTCACGCTTGACCTTGGTTACAAGGCAGTTGCATCTGATCCGCCAGCCGACAAACGTGTCGGTTTCCCCGGCATCCCGGATGCGAAGTCCGTTCTTCAGAATGAAGAACACCTTGTCATTGAAACCTCACGGGCCGGCGAGTTTCAGCCCGGTGACGAGTTGCTCGCCATTCCACGGCACATCTGCCCGACCTCAGCTCTGCACAAAGAAGTCTACGTGGTTTCGAACGGTGAGTTGGTTGGCACGTGGGCGGTCGCGTCACGCGACCGGCGACTGACAATCTGAGACTTACGGCGAACTTAATCATGTCCCCTGCGGCTCGGATGATTCTGCGATGTCTGGTATCGACGCTTTCCGGAACGCTTCCCGGAATCGCGATCGGATTCGCATGGCGGCCGGCTCCAGGAATCGGGATCGCCCTGATTGGTGCGCTGGCGGGGTTGCTGATGGGACTGTTCCGCATCTCGCCACGTCGTGTCGGCAGCCTGACTCTGGGGGTTATGGCCGCCTACAACCTGGGAGGCGCCAGCGATCGCATTTTCGAGAAACTGGATGACACTTCAGACACCGACGACGAGCAGAAATCCGGACATGACGTATTTCAGAACTGGGTGCTGGCTGAAGGAATCCACCGTCGTCGAGGCTGGCTGGTCGTTGTCGGTCTGGCCACTGGTCTGATCGCAGGCGCGGCATGTACGTACCTGGATGCCCGGCAGATCATGGCGGGTAACACTGGACTGCTGTTGCCGTTACAGAGTACTCGTGACCCGCTACTGACACAGGCGATCGTAGCGACGCTGGGTTTGCACCATCTGGAACGGAGGTCTGTTTGGCCTGTTCGCATCGCCAGCTTATCGCCGACCCGTGGGACTTGGGCTGACGGTCTCCGGGTTTCTGAGCCTCTGCATCGGCGTTGCCGCAAGTCAACACAGTGTTATTTCCCCTTTGGGATTCGCTGTGTTCTTCGGAACAGCTGGAATAACGATGGGCCTGGTCGTGGGCTGGGTCGCCGGGCCGGAGTGAACCAACCTTACTCTGATCTTCATCTGAGAGAGTCACCATGTCAGAAGCAATCGAACGCGAGCTGCTTGAATTGAGCCAGCAATTGCTTGACTCCATCGATCGACAAGACTGGGAAACCTACGCCCGTTTGTGTGATTCTTCGCTGAGTGCCTATGAACCTGAAGGGCTCGGCCACTTAATCGAGGGGATGTCATTTCACCACTTCTACTTCCAGCTGGAAGGTAGCGGCCGCCCGAAACAGTCCACGATATCGTCACCGCAGGTGCGACTGATGGACGACGTCGCCATCGTCACTTACGTGCGACTGATTCAGCGCGTTCAGCCCGATGGTTCGGCTCCGAGTTCCGCATTCGAGGAAACTCGCATCTGGGAATGCCAGGATGGTGAATGGCAGCATGTCCATTTCCATCGGTCGATTCCCGCGTCATGAAGGAAGCCGGAATGGTCGATTCAACGCTCTGCATGATGTCCGCTGTTGAGATGGCGCAAGCCATTCGCGCTCGCGAAGTCTCGGTAGAGGCCTTAATCGAAACAGTGCTGGCGCGCATCGACCAGCTGAACCCCCAATTGAATGCCTACTGCACACTGATGGCAGATGAAGCCCGCGATGCCGCGAGTCAGGCTGACGCGGACCTCGCCGCTGGTGTTGAAGTCGGTCCACTGCACGGCGTGCCGGTTTCTATCAAGGATAACCTTTACGTCAGGAATTCACGTACAACGTTTGGTTCAAATCTGCAGGAAAACGACGTCACGCAAGACGACTGCCCACTGGTCGAACGGTTGCGAAAGGCCGGAGCAATTATCGTCGGACGCACGAACAGCCCGGAATTCGGCTGGAAAGGTGTGACGGACAATCGGGTCTTTGGCATCACGCGCAATCCCTGGAATCTGGACCTGACACCGGGAGGTTCCAGTGGCGGAGGATCGGCAGCCGTTGCTTCCGGTCTGGGACCGATCGGTATTGGTACTGACGGCGGTGGTTCTTTACGAATCCCTGCGGCGTTCGGTGGGCTGGTTGGTCACAAGCCCTCGTACGGGCGCGTCGCGACATGGCCGGGAGTGTCGGTCGGGTCGCTGCGGCACATTGGTGGTATGACTCGTACAGTCGAAGATTCGGCGCTTCTGCTGGACGTGATTGCCGGACCGGATGACCGTGATCCTGAATCACTGCCCGCCACAGACGTCAGTTACTTATCGGAAATCGAACGTGGTATTGAAGGTGTTCGAGTGGCGTGGTCTCCAAACCTCGGCTATGCGACGGTCGATCCGGAAGTCCACGCGCTTTGCGAGGAGGCGGCGAGGCGGCTCGGCGAAGCAGGAGCCATTGTCGAACACGTCGGTCTGGACTGGACGGACCCTTATGACAGTTGGCGGGTGTTTTTCTACGGGGCCGCTGCCGCTCGACTGGGCCGCGTTGTCGGCGAGCAGGGGCACCTGCTTGATCCTGGATTGCGTGCCTGTGTCGAAGACGCCGTCAAAATGACTGGCTTGGACTACAGCGACGCTCTGAGTGCACGCAACGACTTCTGGCACAACGTGCGGCGCGTCTACGAATCGTACGACCTGCTGCTGACACCAACATTGCCGGTTCCGCCATTTGCCGTCGGACAGGACAACGCCGACCCGTTTCCCGGCCAGAACTTTGGCGAACTGCAGTGGGTGCAGTTCACATATCCCTTCAATCTGACGGGCCAGCCTGCATGCAGTGTTCCGGCTGGCTGGACTGAATCGGGTCTACCTGTTGGTCTGCAGATTGTCGGTCGGCGATTCGATGACGCGTTGGTTCTACGCGCCGCACGTGCCTTCGAACAGGTCCAGCCCTGGCACGATCGCTGGCCCGAACTGGCGCTCACCACGTAGTCGATGTCGAAGAATGGCTGGACCAGTCGCGGCCGCCATATGGTCCGGATGTTGACGACGAACTCGCTCCAATGCATTCTTGAATGCCGGTTGACCACCTCATAGAGCTCAATTCACGGTTCGTGACAATTCAATTCCGTGGACTGCAGGGAGTATTTGATGTCTCAGCCACGTCTCGTCGGTGCGTTGATTGTGTTGTTTGCCTGTTCACACGGTATAGCGGCCGACATCGCCGACCAGCGTTTTCCGGATCCCATCAGTCTGGATGTACCCCACATTTTGAGTGACAACTCTGTCAAATACGACTTTCCCATTGTCTATGTCCGCGTACCTCGCAAGGGTGACGATGTTGGCTCGAAATGGGCCGAGATCGCGCATCCCGTGCTCATGGATCCGGGCGGAGATCTGATGTTGCTGCAGCCCGATGGCAGCGAGGATGTGCTTGTCCCGGGCGGCAAGGGCTCGATCATCGATCCGGTCGTATCGCTCGACGGCGAGTCGGTGTTTTACTCGCACATCCACGACATGACGGTCAACTGGGCCGGGAAGTACCCGAAGGCCGGAGCGGACATCTACAAGATCAACCTCACGACTCGCAAAACCGTCCGGCTGACGCACCAGCAGTTTACGCCCAACACCGGAGCTGCCGACTGGTCCAGCGACTTTGTGTCGCGTGAAGACGGCAAGACGCGTCTCGATTACGGCGTATTCAACACCGGTCCGTATCCGCTGCCCGGCGGTCGTCTGGTGTTTACGAGCAACCGCGATGCGTTTCGTCCGCCGAAACACAATGGTCCAACGTTGCAGTTGTTTGTAATGGATGATGACGGCCGGAATGTTGAATGCATCGGTCATCTCAACATCGGTATGGCTCTGCACCCGGTCGTTCTGAAAGACGGTCGGATCATTTTCAGTTCAATGGAATCCCAGGGCCTGCGGAGCGGAATCCTGTGGGGTCTGTGGAGCATTCATCCCGACGGTACCAACTGGGGACCCGTGATCAGTGCCTTCGACACGGGCGGCGCACCGAACGCGTTTCACTTTCAGACGCAGTTGTCTGATGGATCGATCATCGCCGTAGAATACTACAACCTGAACAACAGCGGGTTTGGCGCCTATTTCAATCTGCCGCCCAGTGTGCCCGGCGGCTATTCGGCATTCGGTCCCGGATGGCGTGGTGATCCGCGAAACACGCCACTGAGATTCGGGCGTTTCTACAATAGCAAGCCCAAACTCTATCGCCTGCCATTCACACCCTTTGGCCTCACCTCGTTCACTCGATTCGCAAACAACGGCGAAGGTCCGGCCGATGCAACCATACTCGGGAAGAAGGACTCGCCGCGCGTAGGCAAGTTCACGCATCCATCTGCCGCTCCGGACAATCATCTGTTGACCGTCTACACGGTGGGTCCGGCGAATCATCAGAACGGACTCAAGAAGCCGTCGGTGGATGGTGGGCTGTATCTGATCAAGGGCGGCTCGCCGATTGACCGCCCCGACCAGATGGTGCTGATCAGGAACGACCCGAAGTTCAATGAACAGTGGCCTCGCGCCGTCGTCCCTTACGAGCGCGTCTACGGTGTTAAAGAACCGGCGACAATCAAGCCACTGGCAAACGACGGTACTCTGTCTGAGCACCTTCCAGCCGGGACACCCTTTGGTCTGGTCGGAACATCCAGTCTGCTCAAGAGGGAAAGTTATCCCGAAGGTGCCGTGTCCGAAACGACGGTCACAGCGTCATTCGTTGGTACACGGGACAGAAACGGTTACCGGGGACTCGACCCATTCAACACGTCTCAAAATGGCGCGTCGCTGAACTGGTTCAACCAGGGTTCCGATGCCGGCGTGTACGACAACGACGAAGTTCACGCGATTCGTGTCCTTGCGATGGAACCAACGACCGATCGGCATCATGGACCGAAAAGCGGACGCCTCTTCCACAGCCACGCGATGGAACGACTGCGTATCCTCGGCGAGATCCCCGTCCGGAAATTTGACCGTTCCGGCGAACAGCCGCTCGATCCGGATGGGAACCCGGATACGAGCTTTCTGGCGAAGCTACCGGCCGACACGGCCTTCACGTTCCAGACTCTGGACAAGGATGGCATGGTGCTGAATGCAGCGCAGACATGGCACCAACTACGACCCGGTGAAGTACGTCACGACTGCGGTGGCTGTCACGCTCACAGCCAGAAGCCGACGCAGTTCGAAGATACTGTGGCGGCTGAGAGTGACTATGCGTTGTTCGACCTCACGCAGCGAACGCCGCTGTTGACCGCCGCAGACAAAGACGAATCAAGACAGCAGTGGGATACCGACAAATCTACCGGGTTGCGATATGCAACATCCGGAGTCGTCAACGTCGAGTACTTCCGCGACGTGCAGCCAATTCTGCAGCGCAGTTGTGCTGCGTGTCACACTGCGAAAGACGGCAAAGAACCGGCCGGAAATCTGAATCTGGACGCTGATGACGAGTTAGTCTCGATTCCCAATCGCGGCAGATGGCCGGGCACGTATTACCGACTCGCTGCAGACTCAGCAGCAAAGTTCGGCCACAAGCCGGTGATACATAATGGGTCATGGCGGCAGACAAATGCCTCGCGTTACATCCGGAAGTTCCAGTCTCGTCGCAGTCTGTTCGTGTGGAAGATCTATGGTGAACGCCGCGACGGCTGGTCGAACTTCGATTTTCCATCGGCTCGAACTCCGGGCGATCCGGACACTCTGGATTTAGTCGGTAAACCCGTGCCGAACACACAGGCCAATCGCGACCGGGCTGATCTCGACTTCCGCGGAAGTCCGATGCCGCCTGCTGGCGCGGTTGAAGCCGGTAAAGTCCAGCCACTCTCCGATGAGGACCGCCGCACGATCGTTCGGTGGATCGATCTGGGTTGTCCGATCGACTTTGGTTACGACCCCGCCAACCCGGATCATCGTGGCTTCGGCTGGGCCGGCGACGATAAGCGTCCAACTCTGACTCTCACCGAACCCACAGTCGGCGCACACGCGAAAGTGTCACGCATCCTGATCGGAACGACCGACTACTACTCTGGTCTGGACACGGATTCTCTCCGCGTGACGACTGACTTCGCTGTCAACGGTACTGCTGCCGGTAAGAACCTCGGCTCGCAGTTTCAACCGGTCGGTGACGGTGTTTTCGAACTTAAGCTGGATCAACCAGTGAAATCATCTGGCGAAAAGTCGATCTCCGTTTCCATCAAAGATCGCCAGGGAAACACGACAAGGATTGAGCGTACGTTTTCGGTCAATCAGTGAGTCTGTTGCAATACTTCTGTCGTTGAGCATGCGCACCTCTCCCGTTTGAAACACAGAGGCACAGAGTTCACAGAGGCGGCAACTAAAGAACTCCGTGTTCTCCGTGCCTCTGTGTTTCCATATTGATCAGACGGGATTCGGCGGTGAGTCTCTCATGCAAAGTCCCCATGACGCGCTTTGTAAGTGTTGCCTCCTCGCACCTTGCCTGAGTCTTTCTTTGTATGCGGCTTGCTTGAACAATCGCTCGTTGTTGTTGAGATTCGGTTTTACAAATCTGTTTCCGGAATGATCGCTGATAGTTGTCGCCGGAACCCGATTGTCGATCCACAATACAGCGGATAACAACGAACGACATGCGACACCTGAGCACATTCCTCACGGATCATCGAGTGCTCGCATGGTGTTTCATTGTGTTGTTCGCCGTCCCTCCAGGACTGGGCTTCTATGGGTTTCGGGTCGCGAAGCCGGTCAGGCAGCAGTGGGCAACCGAAAGTGATCGACAGGCGCTCGAAGAAGTGCATTCGAGTTTTACGTCGGGATTCTCCGGTTTTCCCAGCGTGCTGGTGATTGAATGTGATGACTTCTTTCAGGTCGATCGGATCGCTGCGATTCGTGAGGTTGTCGAGCAGATCAAGAGTGTCCACCCGGCCGCATGGATTGGCAGCGTTCCGCAAGTCACGCTGTTCGGTTCGTCGCCGCTGCTGCCTGTGGAGGTGACTCAGGACGAATTGACTGAGCTGGCCGACGTCATCGCGACACATCCGCTGATTCGAGGGCAGCTGTTGTCGCCCGATCGGAAGACAATGCTGATCGGGCTGGGCGTGTGGACTGAGCCGGAGTACAGCAAGACGACGCAACTGGCACAGGAACGCCTGACTCCACTGGGAATGCAGGTTCGCCTGACTGGTCCGGCACCGCTGTTCCATTCGCACGACAACGCTTTCGAACAGGATCACATGCGGATCCTGCTGACGGCAGCCGGACTGATTGTCGCGCTCGCGATGATCATCTTCCGGCGCCTGTCCGCAATTACGCTGGCATGCAGCGGGGCGGGCTTTGGCGTTGCCAGCACGCTTGGTGTCCTCGAACTGCTGGGACAGACGAGGAACGAACTGTCCGAGATTATTCTGCCGATCATGGTCCTTGTCGTCGGTTTCACTGACGGCGTGCATATCGTTGTGCATCTGCGACAACAGCGAGTGGCGGGCCTTGATCAGCGGCAGGCTGCGGCATCCGCCGTCCGCCATGTTGGCCTGGCGTGTCTGCTGACGTCTATCACGACCGCGATCGGTTTCGGTTCATTGATGATTGCTGAGTCCGAGATCATCAAGGGGTTCGGATTCTCGTCGGCCATTGGAGTTCTGATCACATTCGTCTCCGTGAATCTTCTGATTCCACTGCTGAGCTGCACCTGGATCGGCCGCAACGTTCATCATGGGATCGAACGAGACCTGGTGGGCCGACAGATCCAGCGGACGTCCGGGCTGATCGACTTAGTCGTGAATCATGCCCGCATTGTCGTCGTTGGGGGTGTGGTGGTGACAGGATTGCTTGCCGTGGCCACGTTGTCGCTGCGGCCGGACGATCAGCTGGGACATCGCATTCCACACAACACGCAGGCGTATCAGGCCATGCGGCATTGCGATGCAACGTTTGGTGGCGTGCGATTTATTCGTGTCATGATTGAGTTTCCCGAGGAAGCCGATCGCAGCGAGATCTACGAAGTGATCGCGCAGGTTCAGCGGATGCTCGATGCCGAAGAACTCATTGGGAGTTCACTTTCGATTCGCAACTGGCTGGCCATTCTGCCAGGTGCCGACGTTCCCAGAAAACTGGGGCTGGCATCGTTCATTCCAGAGGAATATCGCGGCCAGTTCTGGCAGCCGAAGATCAACCTCGCACAGGTGCTGGCACGCATGCAGGACCTGGGCATGGCAACTTATGGTCCGATGTTCGATCGACTTGAGGCTGCGATTGCTGAAGTTGAGTCACAACACACCGGGTTTCGGCTGGAGTTGACCGGCGAGTCGATCGTGGAAGGCCGGGTTGTGGCACGCGTGACTCGCGAGCTGTTCTACAGCCTGTTGGTCGCCTCAGTGGTCATCTTCGTAGTCCTGACGCTGGCATTTCGATCGATACGCCTGGGACTCATCTCAATCATCCCGAATGTCTTTCCCCTCGTGATGACCGGTGCTTTGAGGGCGGCCATTGACACGTCGCTCGACATTTCCAGTGCGTGTGCATTCGCGATCTGTCTGGGCATCGCTGTTGATGACACAATTCATTTTCTCATCCGATACCAGCACGAGCGGCAGTTGGGTAACGATGTGCCCTCGTCGATCCGGCAGACATTTCTGACCGTTGGCAGTGCCCTGGTCATGACGACAATCGTCATGATCGCCGGCTTTGGCAGCGTTATGATGAGCCAGCTTCCGACTCACTATCTGTTCGCGGCGATGGCGAGCACAACGATCGGCGCAGCTCTCCTCGGAGACCTGATCATCCTGCCGGCACTGCTGGTGTGTTTTCCCGACCGCACAACGTCAGACGAACCGCCAGCCGAGGATTCGAGATGATGCAGCCGGACGATTGCCGGGCGTCGTACCATTCGCCGTCGCGGTATTGAACTCCGTACGATGCCGCGTGCCGGTGCTCGTCTGGTGGCATACGGACTTTGTTAAAACACACTCTCCGTGACGGTTGAGACTCGGCGTCTGGCAGTCAGGGATGGCGTTGCCGCGATTTCACAACGAACTTCTCATGCCGGACTGGTCTTACAACACAATCTTCCGCCCCGTGCTGTTTCGGTTGACGTTTCCGCTTGCGCGGGACCTGTGCATGAACTCGATGGGGCGTCTGGCGAGTCTGCCTCTCGGTGGGCGAGTCATCGACCTGATGGGACACATGGCGCCGGATCGACGTCTGGCGCGAAAGGTCGCTGGAGTTGAGATCCCACTCCAGTGGGCCTTGCTGCAGGCATCGACTCCCAGTCGCTGGGACACGGCGCCTTGGCGCGATTCGGTTTCGGGGTGATTGAAGTTGGTCCCGTATTGATTGGCGAGTGCATAACTTTTGAGCCTGTCGAACTTCGGGCTAACTCTCAGACGCTGATCTGTTCGCCAGATTTGCCGCCCGTTTCGCCCGATGATCTGGCCGGACGGTTGGCTGGGGCGCCATCTTCGCCGCCAGTTCTGCTGCGAATCATTTTGCCGGCCGGCGGTGTCAGCGAGGAAGCAAGTCGACAACTGGAAGGCGCCGTCCGACTGCTCAACGATCACATCGCCGGCGTGACTTTGACGGCTGCAGCGTCTGACGGCGCCGTGTGTTTGTTTGAATGGATTGATGTCCTGCGAAATGCCGGATTCGCAGGTCCGGTGTTTCTATTTACTACCGATGATGTTGACCCGGAACAGGTCAAGGCCGCGGGGTTTTCCGGCATCGTGATCGACGCGGCCCAACGCGACTCAACGGGGCGATTGATGCTGGGTCGTGAGGGACGGTCGAATGCTGTTGAGCGAATTCGTTACCTGCCCGGCAAAGACGTTCGAGACATGGCCGTTTTCACGACTGGCGGCGTCCATGAACCCGCGGACGGACTCGAGCTACTCCAGGCTGGAGCAGACCTGGTCCTGATTGATTCAGGGCTGGTGTTTGCCGGGCCAGGTCTGCCCAAACGCATCAACGAAGCTGTGCTGTCGTCCGACGGTTCAGTCAGCGATGACCAACACGAAGAAAGTAGGCCGAAACAAGCTTCGCGCAGTTCCGGCACTGCCGTCCAATCGATGCCGGAACTGCGCGGAGCTTGTTCCGGCCTACAGAATCAGAATTCCGTGGCCCCCGCGACGCAGCAAAGCTGCTTCTGGACGCTCCTGCTGGCGAGCAAAGTCTGCAAAAGCCTGATACCGGATCCGTGCGGCAATCAAGCGGCCATACGTCAGTTCATGCCACGCCTGCCAGCGGGGGGACGTTTCCTTCTCGAACAAACCGTCAACGACTCGGTTTTCAAAGATACGAATCAACTCGTCGATATCCCGGACAGCAGCCTCGGCCTTTCGCTTTTCTGCCGTCAACTCGCTGCCGAGCCGCGACTGAAACTCCTGAGCTGTGTAATAGAACGGGCCACCAAATCTGACACCGTAGTCGATACGCGGAGATTGCAGATTCAGTTTTTGCGCAGCTTCGACGGCCTTAAGAATTGCGTCGCGCAGTGGTCGTTCCCGCAGATCTGCCTGAATCAGATCCGCGGAACGGTAATCCGGTAGATAAGGTCGCAGGGTATCGATGCGGAAGGGCGAACCGTCACCTGGGCGATCGTACAGAATGTAATTACCGCCGGTCGCCATCGTGAGCCGCGTCAATGCGTACGGCCCAAAACCGGACAGCATCGCGTCCAGGTTGGAGCCACCCTGCCAGGCGGGCGAATTGCCGTACCATGGACCGCGTTTTGATTCGTCCCAGTTGGCCGGGACATTGCGAAACCAGTACGGCAATCTCAATCGCTGGCGTAACGCGGTGTCCGGGCCTCGAGCAACGGGCAGGTAGTACACGCGGTTGTCTTCAGCCTGAAAGGCGTGGTAACCCTGCATCTGTCCCAGTACAGCGGACGGACCAATCACGCTGACTTCCAGCCGACTGTTACGGCAAATTTGAATGGTGCGTTCCAGACGCAGATAGTCGTCTCCCGATTCGTCAGTGCAGACAACGCACATCAGGTTCTTTGATCGGTTCCTGGCGTTCTTCTGAACGAACTGCTCTTCAGACCATTCGATCGCCGAAAACACATTCTCCAGTCCGGTCGCATCCAGACCGTAGTCTTTCCGAATGGCTGCCAGCGCCTTCCGCGGAACTGTTGTGACGGTAAGTTTTTCCGGACGCGCTCCGAATGCGACAACGATGTGCGTCAAAGTATGTGACTCATCCGTACGAGTTTCGTGAACTTCCTGCAGGTATTCTTCGAGTCGATCAGCCAGCGTGTTTCGCTGTCGTTGCATGCTGACCGAACGGTCCATCAGCCAGATGACAGCCGTGTCGCGTTCCAGCAGTTTGGCTTTGATCGATTCGATGATCGCGTCAGTGGCGCCCTGGACCGACTTTGCCTGACTGACTTTAGCTTCACGCGGTTCGGCAACCGGGCCGGCAATGGCCGTGTTATCTGGTCTGTTCGGAGCGTCCTGCTTCGCCGTAATTGATTGCAGGTCTCCGGCTTCGGAGGCTGCAAACACGTTCGGTTCCATCGCCAGCGCAACTGCATCCGCTGCGACTGGATCGACAGCTGGCTCATCCCTGTCCTCGTCTGTTTCAGCGTCAAAATCGACGGACTCGATACTGTTGTCTTCATGGACTGACGGTAAGACGGTGATGATTTCCGAGAGATTCGTGTTCGGCAATTGTGGCAGAATCCACGCGGCAAGAATCAGCAGGATGACGGCATGCACTGCCGTGGAGATCAGGTACGAACACGACTCTTTCGACTGCAATACCTGCTTCCATGCTGAAAGCGACTCGACATTCTCAGGATGGACGTCATCGATATCGAGTTGGATCTCCGGCAACGAGTCGGCGAAATCGATCAGTGACGCAAACTCGGTCGCTTCCTCAATGTGATCAGGCTCAACGTCGGGCTGGGGAGACGGTGGATCATTGTCACCAACCGCATTGCCCGTTGACTGACTGCGACCGGGCACAGGTAGCTGGATTTTCCCGTCGACTGATGAGAGACCTTCACTGGAATCTGTCTCAGCGCCGGACAGCGCAACGAACAACTCGCCGCAGTTCGGACATTCGCGGTATTGACCCGCGATGCTGTCCGAACCAACGACCGTCCGTTCACCGTGAGGACATTCAACAGTGATCACGGGACTAACCGATCAAGAGCGTGTTTCAATTCACTGGCAATATGTTCTGACCTTGAAGGAATGCAAACGAGCAAAATCCTCCGGCTCAACACGTTCTCCTCAATATCGGCCGGTTATGGGTCGACGAGTTCGTACATGCCGTGGCCGGAGTACCGCAGTCGACCTTTTTCGGCGAGTGCATCCCAGATCGATTGGGGATACTGGTTCGGCGGCGTGATCGCCACCACGCCGGACTTTCCGCCTCCGGACATTGGTCCGTAACCAAGGCGCGACTCATCATCGAGTCGAGTCAGCTTCAGCCGTTTCTTGAATGCCTTCAGAGCCCGCTTAAGTTCTTCTTTCGTATGCGGTTCTTCTGGCGGTGTTTCTTCTGGTTCCGTCATGAAGTTCTCCGTCTCATCGTTTGCTTTGCCTATTCGTCTGAGGTCATTCCACGTCGACGGAGCCAGTCGCCCGCTCGTGCTGGCCAGGTGGCGACGTTTGAGTTTCTGACTGGCCGCATACCGTAGCCATGACCGCCCGTTTCGTAGATATGCAGTTCTGCGGGGATGCCACTGCGTTTGAGCCCGATATAGAACAACACGCTGCTGATCGATGTCGCATTGTCATTGTGGGCATGTATGAGAAATGTCGGTGGAGTTTGCTTTGAGATCTTCAGCACCTCACGCAATTGCCCGGTTTCGTCGTCAACCAGCCGCCACGGATACACCAGCATACTGAAATCAGGTCGGCAGGAGGTTTCATCCACTGCGTTCTGAGACTTGTAGGATCGACTTTCAAACCGTGTCGTGACCAGTGCTGCTGCCTGCCCTCCGGCTGAGAACCCGAGGACGCCGATCCGGTCCGGATTCAGCCCCCACTCGCTGGCATGATGACGCACCAGACTGACGGCCCTCTGGCCGTCCTGCAGCGGACGCTCAGACAGTTTCGGCAGATCGCTGTTGGTCTGCGTTCGCGCCGCCTGCTTCGTCCGGTAGTGCACGACGATGCCTGTAATACCATGCCGATTCAGCCAGGCCGCCGCTTCCGAACCTTCCTTGTCCGTTACCACATAGTTGTAGGCCCCACCGGGAAAAATCAGCACGGACGCACCAGACCAGTTCGCGGCCGGTCCTGGCGGATGAAACACGTGCAGTCGAGGACGAGTGATGCTTTTCACTCGGGTTGCCGGAGGATCTTCGTTCGGACGACGTGGCAGCACCTCGCCAACGTTCCGAGTCGATTCGCCCGGAGCTAGGCCCGGCCAGATATCCACAACCCGGTCTGCATCACGAGCAACCTCAGCGCCACTGGTCATGCCGATCAACAACACGCTGCCATACCCAGCCGTCAGAATGAGCAAACGAGTCACCGAAAATGTCATCAGAGTCATCCTGTCTGGTAGCGAATGATGGATACGCGTCCGCCGATGCGTTCCTGAATTCTGTAAGTGATCTGCTTCCCGCACAAGCACCGCCAGGACAGAAACGGCACGTCGAAAGGCATTCGCCCTCGTCTCGAATGAGCCAGAGATTCCGGTGGGGACGCAGGACTGCGGAATGATATTCCGGTTTGGCGTGTGTGCCGGAAACT
>CAYSJO010000833.1:0-5747 GCA_964431285.1 uncultured Planctomycetaceae bacterium | reverse complement strand
AAATCCAATGACGTCTGGATCCGGTAACGCTCTGCGAGTTCTTCATTCATGAATGAGTAGGCTGCGAACAGTATTTCACTGACCGGACGATTCCGTCGCACGATGTGACTGAAGAAGGCGACCGCCTCCGCATACATCGAGGACTTCAACGACTCTGAAAACTCCGGAAACCGTTGAGGGTCAATGCCTCGATGCTGGTCGAAGCGGTAAAAGCCGAACCACTGACCGAAGAACTCCGCGGCAAAGCGTCTGGCTTTCGGATCCTGCAGCATACGCCGCGACTGGCGAATCAGTTCATTCGGCTCACTCAGACTGCCCGCCACAGCGGCCTTCCGCAGCTCGTCATCGGGCACAGACGACCACAAGAAATAGCTCAATCGGCTGGCGAGTTCCCAGTCATTGAGTCGCTCAAAGCCGCTGTCCGCACGGGCGCGTTCGGCGCGATAAATGAAATCAGGTGCCACCAGAATGCGTGCGATCAAAGCACGCAATGCCTGGCCGTGATCGAATCCTGACTCAGTCCGCAACGTCGCGTAGAAGTTCCGCAATCTTTGTTCTTCTGAAGGCCGCAGTGGGCGTCTCCAGGCGAGTGCTGCATATCGCAGTGTGTCATCGAGGTGTCCCGCTTGAGCCTGCTCAAACGCAGTCTGGATCAACTGGTTTTCCAGATGCAGTCGGTTGATGTACTCGCGGGGCTCGGCTGAAAGCGCTTTGATCCAGGCCGGATCGATGTCGCCGACCCGGCGTCCATCCAGGTCGATACCGGACTTCTCGCACACGAACCGCAGCCACAAGTCGTGGAATTCGAACGATCCCAGCAGGTCGATCCACGCCTGGTCGAGTTGCTCGCGTGTTGTGTCGTCGAGGATGTTCTTGACCAGGAAGTCGTCGTCGCGGTGGTATTTGATGTGACCGTGATAGTAGTTCCGCTCGGCGTTGTTGTAGGACGAGTCGAACGGTGGCGGGATCGGGTCGCGATCCGATGGTGCCGGCTCGCGCTGTGACACCTGTGGCATCAGCCGCGCAAACTCGAGCACGCCCGACTTCCAAACTCGGAATGTGGGGCTCTGCGGATTCGCCAGCAACCCCGAAACAGACTTCCCCTGATCCGTCTCTTCCAACTGGGCGATCGTGCAGCGAACGATGCAGTCTTCGCCGTGTTCAAGGTCGAGCCGGGCCGTGACCTCCAGTCGCGCGGATCGTGCTCCCCGAACGATGGGCAATTCGAATGCAGGTGGCTTAGTACCAACTGTCACAAAGTCGCCTGCTCCAACCGTGCCTCCTCGCGGATGAGCCCCGAAAATCAACCGTTGAATCACAGCCGGTGCGAGGAACTGCCGCAGCGGTTGCGGATCTTTCAAGACCTGATCCTCGATCCGAAACAGGACCTGGGGATTCTTCCAGACGATGACGGCGTCTGGATTCCCGTCCTGATTGGCCGATTCGACTGACAGAACGAGGTGCGCTGTCTGCGTACCCTTCGGCCAGTTGATATTCATCTCGAAGGTCTTGGTCTGTGACACGTCAAACGATCGGTCACTCAAAACCGGCGCCTCTTCTTTGGCATCGGGGTTTTCACCAAACCGGTCCTGCCAGACGAGCATGGCCTTCACAATTGCATCACACTCGTCGCGGACATCGTTGACCAGCTCCGCAGTCACAACATCTGGAACAGGCAAACGCTGCCACCGCCCACAGATATCTGATAGTGGAAACGGGTGAGACTCGTTGGACAACACGCGGTGAATGTATTCAGCAAACCGAACAGCGACACCGTTGCGTCCGGACAGCGAGGCCATCGTCTCATTTTCGAGATTCAGTCGCTGTCGGTGTTTGAACTGCCATGCGGTGTAGAACGCATTCGGGTACTTCTGCATTCCGAAAGCTTCGCCGCCTTCACCAGCCGCCGTACGGAATCCATGCGTGCGGTAGATGTTGTTGATTCGAGACACCGCTGATAGCTCGAAACCGGTTTGTCCCGGATCCTGGTAGAAGCTCAGCGGGCCGGCACCAATAACGGCGTGATCGGCAATCTGCCGCGCAGCTTCCAGGTATCGCTCGAGAGTCGAGTCCTGAACAAATTGAGCGATACCAGTGTTCGTGAACCCCGCCCCCCCAACGGCATCACCGTCAAAACTGCGTTCCAGATTCAGGTCGAGTCCCGTCAGGTCACGAATGGTGTATGCGTACTCCGCACTCGTCAGGCGCCGGATTACGACACGCCCAGGATCGCCAGCGTATTGTTCCGCGGATTTACGGATGCCCGCCCGAATGTCTTCGATCAGAGTCTGCCGCTGTGACTTCGCAGGCTGCATTGCGTCTCGTGGCGGCATCGTGCCGGCTTCCAGTTGGGAGACGACTTTCTGCCAGTCCCGAAAGTCCGTGCCGAACGATCCGTCCGCAGTCAGGCTCTGAAGATCCATACCGGCTTCGACGTGATCGCCACCGTGGCAGTCCAGGCAGAATCTCTCGATTAAGGTCGCCACTCGCGATATGCGCAGGGCATCCTCGGCTCCATTTAGATTCGCTCCTGCGAGCAGAATCAGGCTGAGAGTTACGGCAAATACGAGCGGTTGGCGGTGTGACATTGGGTGCGGTCCGTACCTGCAGGCACGGGATTCAGATCGCGTCGTTGAATGGAGTGTCATCGGAGTACTGCGGTTGCTGTCGATCGGGATCAACAAGTCAATCTGTCCCAAGGTAATGCAACGCGTCTGGTAGAGCGACGTCGGGGTGAATTCGGTCGTTTCCGGGCTCGCCCTGGGTCGGACAGTTCCACCTTTCATAGGCCAGCACTTCTCGTTTATTCGAAAAAACGAGAATCACCCGTGAGAAATCTCAGGCCTGACGCACTGGGAGTTTACAGAGAGGGATGATGAGCCAGCCGGAAACTCGTGCGAGTCTGATTCTGCAGCTCACCGGGCAGGCCAGTGAGCTTGCCTGGGCAGAGTTTGTCTCGTCGTACGAGCCGTTTCTTGTGCGACTTGCTCAGCGTCGCGGCGTACCACTCCGACACGTCCCGGATGTGACTCAGCAGATTGTTCTGGCAATCGCCCGGTCAGTTTCCCGCTGGCAGGACGATGGCAAGCCCGAGTCGTTTCGACGATGGCTTAACCGGGTCGCTCAGAATGTTGTGATCCGATTCATGACTCGCGAGAGACGTCAGCCGGGAGGCACTGGTGGTTCGGAACTGATCGAATACCTGGAATCTGTGCCAGCGGAACCGGACGAGCAGCACATCGCCGAGTACGAACGGGAATTGATCGTGTGGGCCGCCGACCAGGTTCGGGGCGAGTTTCGTGAAACTTCGTGGCAGGCGTTCCACTCGACGGTGATTGATAGTCACGACGTGGCCGACGTGGCAATTGAACTTGGCGTTTCACCCGGAAGCATCTACATGTCGCGCAGCCGCATCATGTCGAGGATTCGTAAGATCATCGATCAAGTGACGTAGCATGGCATGCAGCCGAGTGCGTCATGAGAGTTCATTGGGCTGACACCCACCACTCGCCTGAAGTTTCGTTGAGGAAACCGAGTGACTCAGCAGTCGACGTTGTCGTGTAACCGTGACCGGCTGGTCCATTCGCTTGAGGACTCTCTTCCCGAGCGGGATGAAGAGCAACTGGTGACCACCTTTCCAGTTGCGCATTCTGTCGAAGCGAACTGGAGAGTCTCGCCGCGGCCGCGGCCGAGTGGACGCGCGTTGGGACAGTCCTGCGGAAAGAATCGAGCGTCCCGGAGAACCAGCATCGGTCGTCCGAATCTGGTAGAGAGGCAATAGCGGCTCACGAAGACACTCTGGCCGATTTTGCGGTCGACTTTCTGGCACCGGCGTCGAACGCAGACGCGCTGGGGCGGCTGGACGGAATCGACATCCTGAGTATCATCGGACGTGGCGGGATGGGCGTCGTGCTGAAGGGATTTGAGGAGGAACTCAACCGGCCTGTCGTTGTGAAGATGCTTGCACCTCATCTCGCCAGCAGTGGTGCGGCGAGGAAGCGGTTTGCCCGCGAAGCCCAGGCGGCGGCAGTGATCGTCCATCCGAATGTCATGCCGATTCTCACGGTCAACTCGGCAGGACGATTGCCGTACCTTGTGATGCCCTACATGGCCTGCGAGTCACTGCAGCAGCGCATCGATCGTGAGGGGCCGCTGGAGATACTCGACGCATTGCGCATTTCGCACCAGGTGGCATGCGGCCTGGCGGCGGCTCATTCCCAGGGGCTTGTCCATCGCGATGTGAAGCCTGCCAACATCCTGCTCGAACGGGGTGTCGACCGGGTCATGCTGACTGACTTCGGTCTGGCCCGCGCGGCCGACGATGCCAGTCTGACTCGCACCGGAGTCATTGCAGGCACGCCGCAGTTCATGTCACCCGAACAGGCGCGTGGCGAAGCAGTCGATGCGCGCAGCGATCTGTTCTGTCTTGGCAGTGTGATGTATGTCCTGTGTGCCGGCCGGCCACCGTTCCGGGCCGAGACCAGTTACGGAGTTCTGCGTCGAGTAACGGACGAGGAGCCCCGATTACTGCGTGAACTGAATCCCGCAATTCCCGACTGGCTTGAGTCGATCATCTCACGACTGCACTCAAAGAGTCCGGCCGACCGGTTTCAATCGGCGGAAGTCGCCGCAGAGGTTCTGGAACAATGCCTCGCTCACGTTCAGCAGCCGGCGGTGGTTCCTCTGCCGGCTGGTTTGGTTCCATCACGAACTGCGACGAGACGAAGCCCAGTCAGGTCGACACTCATTCGACTGGCGTCGGTGGCTGGCGCCGCCGCTGTCTGCATCACTCTCGGATTCCTGATTAATCCGGGGCAGCCGGATTCTAATCCACGACCCGCTTCCACACCGGAGGCTGCATTGCAGACGGATGCCGGAGCGTCGTTGCCCGTGCCTGCCAAATCACCAACCGAACAGGATTCGACTGGCAGCGAATCCGGCTCGCCTGGCGAAGCCTGGCACGGTGCGGTGGCCTCAGGAATCCTTGAGCTGCGATCAGCGACAGATGATCTCAAGGCGAGTTCCAGAGAACTCTGGGGCATTCAACCGATCGGAACCGCTGTCAATTCCAAAGAGGACGGCCAGGACGGACCGTCTGAAGGTACCTCTGACACCTCGTCTTCGTCTCAGGAGACTTTCGAATCAAACGACTTGTTTTTCGGTTGTCCATTCTCGCTTTTCTCATTGGCCTGGGCGGGGTTCCTCAGGGTCAGCGACGATCCGATCGCGGAAAGCCGCCGTCTCATCGTCTACGCTCTCGGGCTCGGCGACACACCATACCGAGTCAGGGCGCCGGTCTGGGTCGTTGACTCCCATTTCACGAAGGGAGACCACGAAGCCTTCTTCGCCGTTGCCGAGGCCAGTCAGACCTCGCTCTCTGAAGAATACAAGGGTGCCCCTGTGGTCACGACGTCGGGTCAGCTCCAGGGCATCCTCACTGAGACTGAGCCGATCCTGTATGGACCAGAGATTCAGCCGGAGGACCCTAAGCCTCGGCGGGCAGATGCGATCCCGGCAAGCGTAATAACGGACCTGCTGACGAAAACTGCTGCTCGACCTGTGTCACCCGAGAACAGTGGGGTCACATCAGAGTCTCGGTAGTAGTCGCGGGACCGCACTACAACTGCCAATTGATCCTGGTCAACACTTTTGACCGAGACTTCGCCAGACGGAATCATTTTGATTCGAGCTCTGCGAGTCGTTTCTTCGCGTCCGCTGCATACGAATTGTCGGGATACTCGGCGACA
>CAYSJO010000832.1:0-3060 GCA_964431285.1 uncultured Planctomycetaceae bacterium | reverse complement strand
CGCGTATGCGAGCTGTTTGGAGCCGAGCACGCCAACGTACAATCGAACGACGGAACACAGTCGAGCATGGCAGTTTACATGAACTAACTCGAACCCGGTGACAATTACATCGCGATGAACCTCGCGCACGGCGGGCACCTGACGCATGGTTCGCCAGTCAATTTCTCCGGCAAGCTTTACAACGTCGTTCCCTACGGAGTTCGAGAAGACGACCATCGCATCGATTTCGATCAGGTCGCCGCGCTGGCTCGGGAACACAAGCCAAAGCTGATCGTCGCCGGTGCCAGTGCCTATCCGCGCGAGATTGATCACGCCAGGTTCGCAGAGATCGCGAAAGAGGTCGGCGCGTTGTTCATGGTCGATATGGCTCACTACGCGGGTCTCGTCGCGGGTGGCGTCCACAACAATCCCGTTGAGGTCGCCGATTTCGTGACCTCGACATCACATAAGACGCTCCGCGGACCCCGGTCTGGTTTCGTCCTGTGTCGTGAAGAGCACTCGAAGGGCATTGATAAGAGTGTGTTTCCCGGAATGCAGGGCGGTCCGCTGTGCCACATCGTGGCGGCCAAAGCCGTCTGTTTCGCCGAAGCGAGCACGCCGGAATTCAAGACTTACGCGAGTCAGGTTGTTTCCAACGCTCAGGCCCTTGCTGAAGTCCTGCTGAGTGGTGACATCGCGATCTCCTCGGGAGGCACGGACAATCATCTGATGCTGTGCGACATGACGAAGATCGACCTGACGGGAAAAATCGCCGAACAGGCACTCGAGCGTACGGGAATCACAGTCAACAAGAACATGATCCCCTATGACGAACGGTCTCCATTCGATCCCAGTGGTATCCGCATCGGCACGGCCGCTCTGACGACACGCGGTATGAAGGAAGACGACATGCGGCGCGTGGGTGACTGGATCCTTGAGGTCCTCCGCAACGCGGACAATCACGACATCGTGTCCGGCGTCAGGGAAGAAGTCCGCGGATTCGCTCGCTCATTTCCCGTTCCGGGCGTCGAGTAGAGCAAGGCACGGCGTTTCATTGGACCCAGTCCAGCGAACGTTCCACCGCTCGCTTCCAGTCTGAATAGAGTGCATCCGGTCGTGTCCGGTCGCCGGCTGGCTGGAACTCGGCATCCAGTTGCCAGTTGCCGGTGATATCCGCCTGGTCGCTCCACACACCTGTGGCCAGTCCGGCGAGGTACGCGGCTCCGAGTGCCGTTGTCTCCTGCACGACCGGCCGCTGAACTGACACTCCAAGCTGATCGGCCTGAAACTGCATGAGTAGTCCGTTGGCACACGCTCCACCATCCACGCGCAACACGTCGAGTCGCTCGCTCGCGTCCTGTTGCATGGCATCCAGGACATCTCGTGTCTGATACGCAATGGCTTCTATTGCCGCTCGGGCAATGTGAGCTCGTGTCGTTCCACGCGACAGTCCGACGATCGTGCCCCGTGCATCCGGCTTCCAGTAGGGAGCCCCCAAACCAACAAAAGCTGGAACCAGATAGACACCGTCCGTCCCCTCAACCGAACTGGCGAGCGCTTCAACCTGCGCGGCGTCCTCAAAGAACTGCAGGCCATCTCGCAGCCACTGCACGACAGCTCCGGCTACAAACACCGAGCCTTCAAGGCAGTACGTCACTTCCCCGTTCAGGCCCCAGCCGATCGTCGTCAGCAGACCGTTGTTCGACTCAACCGGAGTCGTCCCGGTATTCATCAGCAGGAAGCAGCCTGTTCCATATGTGTTCTTCGCCTGACCGACTGTGAAACATCCCTGCCCGAATGTCGCCGCCTGCTGGTCGCCCGCAATGCCGGCAATTGGAATGGCAGTGCCGAATAGATCGGGATCCGTCTCTCCGTAGATTTCGCTCGACGGCCGGACCTCCGGTAGCATCGCCCGTGGCACGTTCAGAATGCCGAGCAGTTCGTCATCCCAATCCAGTGTGTGAATGTTCAACAGCAGCGTGCGACTGGCGTTGCTGAAATCCGTCACATGCAGTCGACCACCCGACAGTCGCCAGGCGAGAAATGAGTCGACGGTCCCAAACAGAATCTCGCCTCGCTCTGCGCGAGACCGCAGTCCGTCGATCTGATCCAGCAGGTAGCTGATCTTCGTTCCGGAAAAGTAGGCGTCCAGCACCAGACCGGTTTTCTGACGGAACGTCTCGGCATGTCCTTCCTGTTTGAGCCGATCGCACATGTCGGCGGTCACGCGACTTTGCCAGACGATCGCGTTGGCGACAGGCCGACTGCTGTCGCGTTCCCACAGCACGGTGGTCTCGCGCTGATTTGTAATTCCAATCCCTGCGACATCGGCAGCTTCCAGGCCGGAATCGGCGAGTGCCTGCCTTGCGGTCACCAACTGACTTTCCCAGATCGCCTCGGGATCGTGCTCGACGTGCCCGGGCTGAGGGAATATCTGTGGAAACTCCTTCTGGGCTGTCGCAAACGAGTGCCCGTTGCGTGCAAACACAATCGCCCGACTGGATGTCGTCCCCTGGTCCAGTGCCAGCACATGATCCGCCATGATGAGTCCTCTGCAGGCGTGCGTCGTACGTCGAGTAGGGTGCGCTCGACGCACCAGATCGGAGTGGTGCGTCGAGACGCACCCCTACCGGCTGGTGGGTAACCTAATCTCGTGTTGCCTCGATGTCCTCTCCCGTGCAGAATCCCGAGCTTCCGGGAAGTCGTCATACGGATTCGTTTGGAACGAACCATCTCTCACCCAGGCAGGGATCGCCATGCAGGGTATGGAAACACAGGCTGCCGCCACCGCTCATGCTCCGCTCAATCGCGAAGTGGTGGAATGGATTGATTCTGTGGCGCGGCTCACGAAACCGAACATCGTTCACTGGTGTACCGGTTCCGATGAGGAAAACGCAAAACTCTGTGAGCTGATGGCACGGGACGGTTCGCTGCTGCCGCTCAATGAAGACAAGCATCCGAATTCGTTTTATGCCCGCAGTGATCCGAACGATGTGGCGCGCGTCGATGACAGGACGTTCATCTGCAGCCGCAACGAAGGGGAGGCGGGCCCCAGCAACAACTGGGTGGACCCGGTCTACA
>CAYSJO010000831.1:0-9383 GCA_964431285.1 uncultured Planctomycetaceae bacterium | reverse complement strand
TTGATGCCAATGTTCCAGCTGACGAACTGCGGATCGAATTCGTCATTGTGCCATGCCGTGTCGGCTTCCAGTTCGTCGTGAATCTTCTTCATCTCGACGAGGTACGGAATCATGGCCAGGTTCGCGTTCAGGCCTTCTCGTGTACTTGAGTGAGACGCTTTTCCCTTTGATCGGGCGATCAGGCCGACAACGCCTTTATGCGCGTACACGACTTCCAGCAGCGTCGGTTCTCCGATGATTCCGTTGGCATTCCCGCCGACCATCTCCTGAAACAGATCGGATCGCTCGGCCACCTGAGCGGCTCCGCCATAGCCGATTTCCTCGTCGGACGTGCAGGTGATGTAGATGGGCCGCTGCAGATCACCGGGTGAAAACTGTTCTGCTGCCGCCAGCATGCAGGCCACAGACCCCTTCATGTCGCACGAACCACGACCATACAGACGGTCCCCCACAACCGTTGGTTCGAACGGACCGTGTTCTTCGCAGAACCACGGATCGGCGGGCACAACATCGGTGTGCCCGAAATAGGCCATTCCACCTTTGCCTGGCCCCTTGCGTCCGACGACGCAGGCTTTGCGGACGCCGTTCCTGTCGTCGTACTCAATTCGCTCTGTCAGGAAACCGATGCGACGCAACTGCTCTTCGGCGTAGTCGGTAACGGGCACGTTGGAGAGCACACTGGTTGATTCGAATGAGACCAGTAGTTTTGTGTATTCGAGTGCGTCCATTGTAAGACGTCCTTTGAAGCTGTTCGTGACTCGTATGTTGTCGCAGAACGGTCACGGTTTGAATTGATTGATGATTGTCGATTGATGAGTGTTGATTTTCGATGTGAAAGGGACCTGACGGAGACTACGACCATTTCAGAGAACGGCCAGTTTCGACACGTCATCAATCGCTAATCATCAATCAATCCCATCTTCAGTCGCTGGATGTTTCGGATCGAGTGAATCACGGTTGTCCGCGCAGATGTTCTCTAAGTGCGTCACCGTAATCCGGGTCTGCCAGAGCGAAGTCAACGAATGCGCGAAAATAGCTGCCATAGTTTCCGATGTCGAACCGGCGCTCGTCCGCAGGCAGTTTGAGTCCCAAGCCTTTGGCGCCGCGCGCCAGCAGGATTCGAATGGCGTCCGTCAGTTGAATTTCCCCACCTTTGCCGGCGTCAGTTTCTTCCAGCGCTTCGAAGATTGCCGGGCTGAAGATGTACCGCGAGGCCACGGCCAGTCGACTCGGTGCCTCATCGACGGACGGCTTTTCGATCAGGTCCTCGAGTTCGAAGCGATCTGCAACCCCGCCACGCGGTTTCGCGATGCCATACCGAGTCACGTCCTGCGCCGGCACCTCCTCGAAGGCCACGACAATGTCTGCTTTCGACTGCTCGAATTCATCGACCATGCGATGCACGATGTCCGACTTGGCATTCACCCCGATGATGGAATCGCCCAGAGCAACGACGAATGACTGACTGCCGATGAGTGATTTGGCACACAACACCGCGTGTCCCAGTCCGAGCTGTCGGCGCTGCCGCGTGTAGAAGTACTCCATGTCGCGTCGCTCGAAGTCCAGCTCCTTGAGCTCGTCCTCACGCCCGGTTTCGCGGAGATATGTGATGAGTCCATCATCGATGTCGAAATGGTTTTCGATCGACGTCTTACTGGCACCCGTCACGAACAGTATCCGGCTGATCCCGGACTGAGCCAGTTCCTCAACGACGTACTGCACGACGGGCTTGCGACCAACGGGCAGCATTTCTTTCGGCTGAGACTTGGTCGCCGGCAGCAACCGCGTTCCGTGACCAGCAACAGGGACAACAGCAATATCAATGGGCATAGTCGATCCGACGTCGTGGAAGAAAAACAGCTTTGGAACGCTAATGGACGCAACCAATCTTACAAGCCAATGAAGAGCGGCAAGTGGGATTGCTCCTGGGGATTTGCTCGGTCGCGCGGTGCGTCGCTTCCTTTCCGAGTTTGACGTCTCCTAGACTTCCGTCGACTTCCACATCTCGCTTCAAGGATTCATGCATGCTTCATGCAGTTGTCATGGCCGGAGGGAGCGGCACCCGGTTCTGGCCCGTCAGCCGGCGCAGTCTGCCCAAGCAGTTCCTGACACTCTTTGGCGAACAGTCACTGATTCAACAGACGATGTCGCGATCACGTCCACTGGTCGAGAACAACGTCTGGGTCGTGACCGGGGCAGCGCACGCTGTCGAAACCGGGCGTCAGCTTCCGGAGATCGCATCGGACCATATTCTCGTCGAGCCGTGTGGCCGAAACACGGCTCCGTGCATCGGTCTGGCGGCCATCCGGCTGCTGGCAGAAGACCCAGATGCGGTCATGCTGGTCACACCGGCAGACCACGTAATTACTCCGACTGAACGCTTCCTCGCCGCTGTCGAACGGGCTGCGGACACGGTCGAGCAGAGCCCCGAGAAGCTGTGCCTGTTTGGCATTGTCCCCACCCGCCCGGCGACAGGATACGGCTACATCGAGCGCGGTGCCGAGTTACTTGGCGGTGATCGCGTATTTGACGTCGCTCGATTTCGCGAGAAGCCGAACCTCGAAACCGCTCAGGAGTTTCTTGACGACGGCAACTTCCTGTGGAACAGCGGAATCTTTGTGTGGCGAGCGGACACGATCGTCCGGGAGCTTGAGCGATTGCAGCCTGAACTGTTCGCCGTGCTCGAACGACTACGTGACCGCATCGGCCAACCGGACTGGGACGATGCGCTGGAACATGAGTTTCCTCAAATGCCGTCGATCTCGATCGACTACGCAGTGCTCGAGCATTCCAGAGACGTCTGCGTCATGGAGACACCGTTTATCTGGGACGACGTCGGAAGCTGGGCGGCTCTTGCACGACTGCATTCTCAGGATGAGCACGGTAACACGGTGCTCGGCAAGTTCAGCGGGATCGCAACCAGCAACTGTACTGTGCATTCCTCAGACGACCATCTGGTTGCCACGATCGGACTTGAGAATTGCGTCATCGTGCATACTCCCAATTCGACGCTGGTCGCGAAACTCGACGACGAATCTCAAATTCGTGATCTGCTGAAGATAGTCGAAGCCGACGGGTACGACGCGCATCTGTAACGCCGCGTGTGGGCGTGCAAACGGCCGGCAACCTCGACCGATCGCACTGCCTGGTCCTGTTGGCGAAAGCCTGCGGATTGATCGGATTACCCGGGCGATGCCAGGCAATCTCTGCGCGAGGTTCCCGTTTGCGGCATCTGTCTCATGTCGGAGGGGATTCATGGAACTAGAATTCGTGGCCACATAGACGAAAGCCCGTTCGGGGAGGTGTTGTTCGCAAGACACACCGCGATGGAGCCACCCGGTTCGGCACCGCACCATTGAGACTGCACCAGTGACAACCGCCGGCTTCCCTCAGTCGGCCACAACCGAGATCAGTACCGCGATGATACTGCGCAACCTGGTTCTCATCGTTGGACCTGTACTGCTTATTGCGGGCAGTTACGGCCTGACAATTGGACGCAGCCGTCTCGCCGAAGCGGCGACTCTGCCCACGGTCCAGCCTGCATTCGACCTCGCCAGACTCCGTGACGGCGCAAACGCCGGTCTCGGTGCGGCGCCGACTGCTGACACAAACGACATTGATCTGCTGTGCGATGAAAGGGCACAGGCTCTCAGCGAGCACCTCACAGCGGACGATCGATTGATCGTCCGTGCTCCGTTCATCCTCGCTGGTGACCTATCCAAAGCGGAACTCGATCGTTGCTGGCGCGAAGTTATCGCCCCTACCCAACGAGCCCTTTCGCTTGCCTACTTTGATTCCGACCCCAGCGAACCGATCACGCTTCTGCTGTATGCGAACGAAACTGCGTACCGCACAGCCGCACGACGTCTGGATAAGCGAGGGTCCGCCGATTATCACGGCTACTACATTCGATCGGATCGCCGCATCGTGGCGAATCTGGGAACGGGTGAAGGGACACTGGCTCACGAGTTGACTCATGCTTTGTCGCACTTCGACTTTCCACATATGGCCGAGTGGTTCGACGAAGGCCTCGCATCGATCTACGAAGAAGCGGAGTTCTCCGAGGACCACCTACATCTGACAGGCGTCTCGAACTGGCGTCTGAATCATTTGTTGAATGCCATGCAGAATCGCCGTCTGCAGACACTCGAAGCACTCGTCACGGCTCGCGACATCCGTCCGGATCGCCAGGCGGTGGACTATGCCCACGCACGCTACTTCTGCCTGTACTTGCAGGACCGCGGGCTATTGCCGTCGGTGTACCGCAAGCTACGCGCGAATTCCGCCAGCGACCCCAGTGGGCTAAGAACACTGTGTCAGGTGTTCAATACTGAAACACTCGATCCAGTCGACCGTGACTTCCGCGAATCGATCATCGAGCTGTACGAGCAGACGCAGGCCAGTAATTAGCGCGAATTAAAGCGCTCCGAGCGGATATTCCGCCGCCGTGGCGGCCGGCAATGCGACGTGTCGGTCGGGCCGCATAATCAGAGGGCTTCATTGGTCATCCGATTGACCGCGGCCATCTGACCCGTCAACGGGAATCGCATTCCACATGTATTTCAGGGGTGCTGCAATCAGCGTCAAAACTCCAATGACAAAAACGACACCGCCCAGCCCGAAGCCAGTCTCGGCATAGCCCGTCGTTGTGACGATTCCCGCACTGATCAGCACGGAACCTGCGAGAATCAGGATCGCTCCAATTGCAGACGGCATTGCGAGTCTCCGGCTCTGAAAGAATATGCGGGTGACAATTCTGGTGAGGCCGAAGAGAATTCTGCCAGCCCAGGCGGCGATCGTGGGGACGTCTGATCCGCAGCCGCTCTCCTGGAGCATTTCCAGAGTTGGTCTGCATAGACCTATCCGACTCGAAACCCCTCTCTCTAACACTCTCCCCAGCGGGGAGAGGGAACGCGTCTGACTGGTTTCCTCTCCCCGCGTGGAACTTTATTCATGGGGCTTGGAGCTGTAACTGGTTTTTGTTTTTGAGGATACGGAATCCGTTGAGGATCAGCTTGGCGTTGACGAACTGGCGGACTCGAGGGAGACGGCGGACATGGGCGGGACTCGTCCGCGCGATGGCCAGAACTCAGTTGGTGACGAAGAATGACCTCGCGGCATTTCTGACCCAGTCACCGCCTCGCCAGTTGACGCCAGCTCTCCAGAATCGATTTGCGACGGATCTCTTCCTGCGAATCTGGAGCGGGACGTTCATTGCGGCTGGGATCGTTGGACTGATTGTGTCCTGCTTCTTGTGGGGGCAGCGCCCGGAGCAATTCATCGTTGGGGGTCTGGGCATCGCGTTCGGAACCATTGGCGGAGTTGTGCTGTGGCTCGCCGGAATGTCCGGGCGCCGCGCCATTCGGATTCTGACCAACGGCTTGCCGGCGCAGGGCCAGATCGATTCCGTCTGCGAAACTTCAACTGTTGTCGGAAACCAGCGACAACATCAGGCGCTCGTGCGATTCAACGCGAATGGATTAACTCGCGTCACAAAGTGCAATCTGTACGGAGGCGACGCCATGCGCGCGTTCTGCGAGGACGACGTTTCCGTAAACGTGCTGTTCGATCCATCGAACCCGCAACGTTTGCTGCTGACGGATCTGCTGGCCGTGCAAAGCTGACGCAATTCCCGGCCACGTTGTCTTCCGAGCGAGACCTCGGGAGAATCTGCAGGAGTCGATCCAATTCACATCGCGAACCGAAAGGAGCGACCCGCGATGACACACGACGGCACATGCAAAGTTGCGTCTGCGGACATCAACGAAAAAGCTGCCACCGATCTGGTAACGCGACTGATCGCGATCCCGGGAAAAAGCGCGGAAGAAGGCGCGGTCGTCGAGTTCATCACCGCCCACCTGCGGAACCTCGGCATTCCAGCATCGGTGATTCAGACAGACACGGCGCACCGCAAGAGTCATCTTGGCGGACAGACCGGCAACCTGATCGTCAAACTGCCTGGCACCGTACGCGGTCCGCGACGATTGATGATGGGGCATATCGATACGGTCCCGCTGTGTGTTGGTTGCAGGCCTGTCCTTGACGGTGCGTTTATTCGACCCAAAGATCCGGATACGGCGCTCGGGGGCGACAACCGCGCTGGTGCTGCTGTCGTACTCACCGCGATCACAGAGATTGTGAAACGAGAACTGTCGCATCATCCGCTCACACTGCTCTGGCCCGTCCAAGAAGAGGTCGGCATCGTCGGAGTCCGGAACGTGACGGTCAGCAAACTCGGCCGGCCGAAGCTGGCGTTCAACTGGGATGGCGGGCCGCCCAGTGTGCTTGTCACAGGAGCGACCGGGGACATCAACATTGAGATCGAAGTAAACGGTATCGCCAGCCACGCAGGGGCCCATCCTGAGGACGGAGTCAATGCCGCGGCAATTGCCTCACTGGCAATTGCCGACCTGACTCGTGATAGCTGGCACGGACTGATCAGGAAAGGCCGCCGCACGGGGACGAGCAACATTGGCGTCATTACCGGCGGAGATGCGACCAATGTCGTCATGTCGAAGCTGAAGATCCGAGCCGAAGCCCGCAGTCACGACCCAAAGTTCCGACAGCAGATTGTGGATCAAATCCGAAAATCGTTCGACAAAGCCGCTCGTGAATTGAAGAACGCAGCTGGGCGACGTGGCACGGTCAATGTCGAGTCAACCCTTAAGTACGAGTCCTTCAGGCTGGGGGCCGATTCGCCCAGTGTGCAGGCGGCGGCCGCCGCCATCGAGTCACTCGGCATGACGGCCGAAACCCGAGTCTGTAACGGTGGTCTGGATGCCAACTGGATGACCTCTCATGGAATCCCCACGGTCACACTCGGCTGCGGTCAGCAGGGGATTCATACCGTCGACGAAGTGCTACACATCGAAAGTTACCTGCAGGCCTGCCGCATTGGTCTGACACTCGCGACCGCCGCGGGTTAAAGGGGAATTCCGAAGATCAGCGAACATCAGCAGAATCTGCGTTCGATTCGTCGAACTACTCTGCTGACTCTGCGGAAGGCTGGACGGATCGCAGAAAGATCGCTGACGATATTCCCGCTGAGCCGTACGCCATGCACATCACCATAATCTGGTAGCGAACGGCGATCAGTGGGGACACACCCGACAGGATTTGCCCGGTCATCATTCCCGGCAGCGAAACGAGTCCGACCGCGAACAGTGAATTCGTAATCGGGATCAACGCTGCCTTGAGCGCCGTTCGACGCGCCTCGGCATAGGAGACACCACTCGTCATCTCAGAGAATAGACGTTCGGCCGCGAGGCTAACCGTGTTCATCGAGTTGGCAAAGATCATCCCAGCTAATGGAATCATGACCTGCGGGCTGAACCACGGGTCCAGCTCCAGAACGGCCTGCGTCACCAACAGCAAGGTCGATCCGCCGCCGATGACGATCGCCAACAGAGCCTTCCAGTAATACTCGCGTCGTCGACCAGCTACTGGTCGCAATGCGATCCAGCTGGCAACAAACAGCATGACAGCCAGGACACCGACAACGACAAGCGACTGTTCGGTCTGAAAGATCGACGTCAGGACATACCCGATCAGCAGCAGCTGAATCACCATCCGAACCAGAGCGTAGACCGCGATTCGACTGTCCAGCGACCAGCGGTAAAGAACGACCAGAACGACGAGCACGGGGATCAGAGCGAACAGAAGATTCGAGAGCGGGATCAGCGGGGCCGCTGCAAGCATCACGTCACCTCGCGACTAAGATTCGTTCTTCAGCCGCAGTTGGCCGCAGGCGGCGTCGATATCCGCCCCCTTCCTCTTCCGGACCGTAGCGGCGACCCCGGCATCTTCCAGAATCGCAATGAACTCGTCTGTCCGCGGGGCCGTTGGTTCCTGGAAGGGCAATGTCTCGACTTCATTCATCGGGATCAGATTCACATGCGCATTCCTGCGACGCAGCAGCCCGGCAAGTTCGTGAGCATGCTCTGACTGATCGTTGAGCCCTCCCAGGAGCACGTATTCGTACGTCACACGCCGACCGGTTGTCGTGAAGTACTCGTCGGCGGCAGCCAGAATCACATCGACACCAATGCGATCATTCACGGGGACGAGCTCGTTTCGCAGTTGATCATTCGACGCGTGCAATGAGACCGCCAGGTTATAAGGCTTTCCGACCTGCGCCAGTTCGCGGATCTTTGCTGGCAGACCAACAGTCGAAATGGTGATCCGCCGCGGACTGAGTTCCATCCCGGTGGAATTGGTGACAACATCGAGGACCGGCAGCAATTCTGCCAGATTCTGCAGCGGTTCGCCGATTCCCATCACGACGATGTTCGTCAGCCTCTCATCGTCATCCAGCAACCGATCCAGACGCAGAATCTGTTCCAGAATCTCGCCTCGGTTAAGGTTGCGTTTCAGCCCCAGCATTCCGCTGGCGCAGAAAACACAGCCCATGGCACAGCCAACCTGCGTACTGATGCAAATCGTCCGTCTGGACGTTTCCCGCATCAGGACACATTCCACCGTGCTGCCATCTGTCAGTTCAAGCAGGAGTTTTTCAGTGCGGTCAGTCGCGACCTGATGCTGACTGACTTCGCTCTCAAACAGCCGGAACTCTGCATTCAGCGCGTCACGAAATGACTTCGGCAGGTCATTCATGACATCGAACGACTCGGCACGATTCTGGAACAGCCAGCGCTGAATCTGCGCAGCACGGAACTTTGGTTGTCCCTGCTCAAGACACCACTCGATGATTTCGTCGTCACTTAGATTGAGAATGCCGCGCGGCACGTCGGTATTGCTCCTTATCCGAGGCGCAATTCAGAACCCCCCGTGTGCAATCTCATCCGGCACTCGGGCGAGGTCACCAAATCGCATGGATTCCGCCATCCAGGCAAGCGAGACCATGCCGGTTGGTCCATTACGGTTCTTGGCGACGATCACGTCCGCCTCTCCGGGACGGTCCTCTGGATCGTACGCGGCCGGACGGTGCAGGAACATGACGACGTCCGCGTCCTGTTCGATCGAGCCACTTTCACGCAGGTCCGCCAGTCGCGGCCGCTTATCCTCACGCAACTCGACGCCGCGATTGAGCTGAGCCAGTGCAACAACCGGCGCCTCGATCTCCTTCGTCAGGAATTTCAAACGACGGCTGATCAGGGCAATCTGCTGCTCGCGCGGTGCCGACTTGTCTTCCGGCTCAATGAGCTGCAGGTAGTCAATGATGATTAATGACAGTCCGCTGCGCCGTTTGAGTCTTCGGCAGATGGCTCCTATCTGGGCCATCGTGCGACCTGGAGCATCGTCGATGTAGATGGGCAACTCGCTGAGTTCCTGCGAGGCCCTCATTAGCTGATCCTGCTCGACTTCATCGATGATCCCCGCGCGAAGCCGGTGACCGTTCACCTTAGCGCGGATGCACAACAACC
>CAYSJO010000830.1:0-4919 GCA_964431285.1 uncultured Planctomycetaceae bacterium | reverse complement strand
GCGTCTGAACAACAAGGCGAAAGTGACCATGAGAAAATCCTACGGATTCCGCACACCAGAAACGCTGGAACTCGCTTTATACCACAACCTTGCAAAACTCCCCGAGCCGAACTTCACCCACACATTCTGCTGAGGAGGCTATTTCTGGATGTGGTCATGGCCGTCATCGTTACGTTTCACATGAGCGTGCTGTTTCGTCTGCCGCTGCTGGGCGACTGGTTGAAGGTCCTCGTCGAAGAAGGTCGGAGCCTGATTCAATCTCAGCGCTGGATGCGACGACTGACGGTCGCGGGCGTTGTCACGTTTGTCATGTTTCCACTCGCTTCCACGGGCAGTCTCGGTGGATCGATCCTCGGTCGGCTGCTGGGACTGTCGCGTATTGGAACTCTCGCGGCGGTCATCACTGGCAGTGTTCTCGGCTGCAGTGTGATGTACTTCGGAGCCGGACTGATCACGAAGTGGCTCGACCGGGACAATCCCATTGTCCAGGCGGCGGGTGTCGCCATTGTCGTCGTACTGGTGATCCTGCTTAGCGGGCGTTATCGCAAACTTACTCGGGCGACTGGCCAGTCTGACTGTTCAACGGCTCGCTGAATCGTTCGAACTCATGGTTGTAATGCCCGTGCCGCCCTGACGACAGGTTGTTGACGGCACGCCGAAGGCGTCGAAATGCGTGATGGCCGCCGCTGCCTTCGGCGTGCCGTTAAACAACAGACCCGTGTGACCAGCGATCCATCTTGCCGGTTTCCGGGTGTTGCAGCAAAATCCGCCGCCCTGAACCGTTGCAAGGAAGCAGATATGCGCAAACTCATAGGCACAGTTGTTTGTTTTGGTCTCGGTATGGTGGCGATGTGGGTCGCCATGCACTTTCACTTTGTGAAGACCGATTCGGACTGGTTTCTGGTCCGCAAGCACGAAGTCCGCTTTGCCGATTGTTATGTCGATGTGGCCAAATGGGACGTCGCCGAATGGGTTGAGCATCCGCAACTGAAAGAGTCTCTCGAAAAGGCGGGACGCGGTGATCTCATTCGCCGGAGCGAGACCGAGGAACTGATCGACACGTTCCGGCGACTTGGCAACGCCGCGTTGGAGTCATCAACGCAGCGACAGTAGAGGACGCGGCACTCTTCACACGGACGAGACTCACAATGCTGCAGCCGATCCGCAGGACTTGTTGCCTGAGTGACCGAGTGCAGGTCCAGCGCGCCGACGCTGCTGACACGCTTTCGCGACGACGGTTCGTTCAGTCGATCGTTTCCGGGCTGGCAGTCGCCACCGTCGGCTGCAAAGGTCGTAGTCACCGGAATGATCCCGCCCAAACCACGATCGCCCTGCCTGGCAGGCACTCGGTTGTGGCTGATCATTTCGTAATCATGTGCGACGTCCAGCTGGACTGGACAAATCCGCTGATCGCCGAGTTGAATGAGCTGCGCGATGACGTGGCCGAATCGCTTCAGTTGGTTCCATCGAGCCAGCCTGTTGTCGTCTACCTGTTCTCTGATGAACGGCAGTTTGCAGACTACATGCGGACGACCTGGCCTGATCTGCCGTATCGCCGAGCCTGGTTCTTCGGCAATCCCTACGAACTGGCTGTCTACACATTCTGGGGCGACCGTGTGCAGGAAGACCTGCGTCACGAGTTCACGCACGGCGTTCTGCATGGTGCGCTCAAAGAAGTCCCGTTGTGGATCGATGAGGGACTGGCTGAGTACTTTGAAATCAGCGGCCGACCGGGCGTTGTGCGTCCGGCGACGTCGAAACGTCTTTCCGAGGCTCTGGCCAACGGCTGGCGGCCGAATATGGAGCGGCTCGAGCAGATCACAGACGTTAGAAAAATGAGCCAGTCGGACTACGAAGAATCGTGGGCCTGGGCGCATTACATGCTGCACTCGGGGACAGAGTCCAAAGCGATTCTGTTGAGCTGGCTGCAGGAACTTGCGACGCGGGCCAATCCGGAACTGCTTAGCAATCGGCTGAAGCGCGAGGGACTGGCTTCACCGGATCGCTTCGCCAGTTACGTTGCCGGATTAAACACGTTCGGAATCGGGAGTCCACCGCCAGTCGGCGTATAAAGTTGTTCGTACTTCATTCAGGCGTGCCCGGTCACATGAAAATTGGAGTCGTTCTCCCCAACTGGATCGGCGATGCGGTTATGGCGACGCCTGCGCTGCGTTCGCTGCGTGAATCCGTCGGGGCCGAAAACATGCTGATCGGAATCATGAAGCCGGTGATCGCCGATGTGCTTGAAGGCACGCGATGGCTGGATGAACGTGTGCTGTATGACCGTCGTTCGGACAATCCCCACCTGCGGATGCGAGCCGTGGTGGCCAATCTGCGTCGACGGCGACTGGATCAGCTGCTGCTGCTGACGAATTCACTTTCCAGTGGTGTGCTTGCCTGGCGATCAGGAGCCCGGCAGCGCATTGGCTCGGCGAGATACGGCCGCAGTCTGCTTTTGACAGATGCCCTGCCGATGCTCCGGCAGAAAGGCCGTGTCAGTCCCTATTCCCCGGTCGACCACTATCTGCAGGTCGTTTCGCATGAACGAGTTATGGGTCGGTCACGAACCGTCGAACTGGCAGTACCCGAAACGGATCGGCAACACGTCGAGCACATCTGGACAACGCTTGCATTGGGCGACGGCCCGGTCGTTGTGTTCAACAACGGCGGCGGATACGGCGCGGCCAAGAGGTGGCCGACAGAGCGGTTCGTCGCACTGGCGCACCGGGTCGTGCAGGAGACCGATGCATCAGTCCTGCTGGTTTGTGGGCCCGCCGAACAGGCGGATGCGGCCGAATTCGAAGAACAGGCCGATCATCGAAGAATTCGCAGTCTCGCACGATTTCGGCCCACGATCGGACTGACGAAGGCCTGTGTCCAGCGGAGTGCGGCGGTTGTCAGCACGGACAGTGGTGTCCGGCATTTTGCGGCCGCGTTCGGAATTCCGTCGGTGGCACTGTTCGGCCCGATGAATCCGGCGGCCAGCGAGAACTACCACTCGGGCGAAATCCGCCTGCAACTGGATCTGCCGTGCTCGCCGTGCGGCAAACGTATCTGCCCGCTTGAGCATCACCGCTGCATGCGTGATCTGACCATCAGCCGTGTCTACGACTCGCTGGTCCGGCAACTCTCGCAGGATGGTCAAGTGGAAGTGCCGGATGTTGCGATCCGATCAGGTGACGATGGAAGGCAGCCGGCCGTCTCCTAAGAGGCCGGCAGTTCAGAGCGCGTGACGTGGTGGGCGAGTGCAAGCGGCGGACGATTTTCGATATGATGAGTCCGTAAGCCTCGACGGGACCAACTCAGCCTGAACGCTCCACTTGTAGCGGCCGGGCAAGCTCACTCCCACCAACCATATCTGCAGGGACTCCTGCTCACTTTACGCCCAGGGAATTCGCCCAATGCTAACTTCAACAACACGCCGTCAGTTTCTCCAGGGTCTGGCTGCCGCCGGGACCGCCAGCGTAGTGCTCCCATCGACAAACCGAGCCTTCGGCTACGCATCGGCTAACGAACGTCCCGTGTTTGCAACCATCGGACTTCGCAATCAGGGTTGGGCGATTACCAACAAGACGTTTCGGTTTGCAGATTTCGCCGCCCTGGCCGACGTCGACGCCAAGGTACTCGGCACCAACGTCGGAAGAACCGAACAGAAACAAGGCAAGAAGCCGGACGCGTATAAGGACTATCGAAAGGTCCTCGATCGAAAAGACATCGACGCGGTCATGATCGCCACACCCGACCACTGGCACACGAAGATCGCCGTCGAGGCGATGTATGCGGGTAAAGATGTCTACTGCGAGAAACCGCTCACACTGACCATTGCGGAAGGCAAGTTGATCGAGAAAGTCGTTAAAGAGACCGGCCGAGTCTTCCAGGTGGGCACCATGCAGCGCACCGAATCTGGGCAGCGCTTCCTGCAGGCAATCGCTCTGGTGAAAGATGGCCGTATCGGCACGGTCAGGAAAGTGACCTGCGGAATCAACGGAATGACTGCTTCACCGGTTATTCCGGTTGCTCCTGTCCCGGAAGAACTTGACTGGGATGTCTGGCTTGGGCCAGCACCGAAAGTCCCTTACCGAGCTCTCCCTGAAATGCGAAAGGGGTACGGTGGCGGCGTACCACTCTACAGCAATTGCCACTACGCATTTCGAAACTGGCACGAGTACTCCGGCGGAAAACTGACTGACTGGGGTGCCCATCACGTCGACATCGCCTGCTGGGCCCTGGGCGCCAGCGAAACAGGCCCCAGCAAAGTAACGCCGCTCGAACACACTTTGCCGGTCAAATACAAGGATGGAAATCCCGTGGTCGACGATCAGTACAACGCCGCCTCCAAAATCAAAATCCGAGCCGACATGCCGAACAATGTCGAGATGATCATCACCAGCGAAGGTGACAACGGCATTCTGTTTGAAGGTACGAAGGGGCGGTTCTTTGTGAACCGCGGCAAGATCGTCGGCAAGCCTGTCGAGGACCTGAAAGGCAATCCGTTGCCGGAAGGAGCGGTCGAAGCCGTTTACGGCGGGAAAGTCAGCGAGAACCATTCCGCCAACTTCATCGAGGCCATGAAGTCCCGCAAGCAGCCCATCTCCGATGTCTGGACACACAACCGCATGCTCGAAATCTGCCATCTTTCGAACATCGCCATGCGTCTGGATCGAGAACTTAAATGGGACCCAACAAAGCGAGAGATCATCGGCGACGCCAAGGCAAACTCGTTTCTCTCACGGAAAAACCGCAGGGGTTACGAAATCGATATGTAGTCCCCCGGCCCATTGCGCCGCAGCTCTGAAGCGTACCCGGAACATCTCAGTGGCACTGACATTCGCTGACGCCACTTTCGGCCTGCGTCCGCGTGGCGGCGACAACGTCGTGCTCACTCGGCTGGCCCGGCCGAGGAAACGTGTGCTGGCTCA
>CAYSJO010000829.1:0-11453 GCA_964431285.1 uncultured Planctomycetaceae bacterium | reverse complement strand
TTGTCAACCAGCTCCTCACTCTGGAAGAGGCCGAAAAACAGTTCACGCAGCATCTGGTGATCGATTTCCGCCGCGGCTTTCATAACGAGTCAGACGTACGACAGACGAAGGACGCGTTAACCCGTTTTCCGGGAAAGACGTCGGTCTACCTGGCCGTGCACTCGGTCGACGACGAGAACCCCGGTGGCCGACTGCGATACATGCTGCAACCACCGCAGGACCTCAAGGTCACGCGCAATGCGGAACTCACGGATGAATTGACGCGCATTGTTGGCCGTGAGAATTTTCGCTTCCTCGCGAACGTGAAGAAGAAGAGCGGTGCGTCGCCCGGTCGATGAGGCGACCGCAGGTGCCTGTGCCGAGCATTTGTGCCGTCCTGATGATTTGCAATCTCTGTTCGGCGCAGGTCTCTGGCCCCGCCGCTGTCCTGACCGCAGGTCTTCCGCATCTCTGACCGAATCTTCAACGGTCAGAACGACCGGGGAGACTGGGTCGCGTTTTCGGCGAGGTCTGGAGACGCGCGCCGAACATTGACCGGCCGGAAGCTGATCGTCGTTGCTCGATTCGCTACGCTGACCGTTCCCCGAATGGACTTCAATTCAACTCACCGTGTTCAGCACAGTCTGGAATCGATCGCTATGAGAACCGCTCGTCAATTGTTGTCTGTCGTGTTCTTCCTCGCTGTGTTCTTTCCAGTCGTCGGCTTGCAGACGTCAACGGCAGAGGACCGCCCTGTCGGGATCGCAAAACGTACTGAGTGGACGACGTCACGAATGGTGGGCACGCCTGAGCCGCCGCTGCCGTACCTGACGGAGCGTGTCTTTCCTGATCTGACGTTTTCCAGACCCGTTGATCTGATGTCCGTGCCCGGCACAAATCGGATGCTTGTTTTGCAGGTCGATGGCCAGGTGTGGACATTTGAAAGTGCTTCGAACGTCTCCGAACGACACCTGGCAGCGGACCTGAAAGCCAACGTTGAAGGCATATCGCGCGTCTACGGGTTTGCCTTCCACCCGGACTTCGAACAGAACCAGACAGTCTTCATGTGCTACGTTCTGGACAAGGCGGGTGACCCGAACGGCACACGCATGTCCCGGTTCAAAGCCAGTCAAACCGACCCACTTGAAATCGATCTGTTGACTGAAGAAATCGTCCTGACATGGCAGAGCGGTGGACACAACGGCGGGTCGCTGCAGTTCGGACCTCAGGATGGCATGCTCTACATTTCAACGGGGGATGGATCGCCGCCGTTTCCGCCCGACATGCATAAGACCGGGCAGGACATCAGCGCCCTGCTGGCGTCAGTTCTGCGCATTGATGTCGACCATCCGGATGGCGACCGTCTGTATTCGATTCCGGATGACAACCCGTTCGTCGGGCAGGGCAACGCGCGTGGCGAGGTGTGGTGCTATGGACTCCGCAACCCCTGGCGGATGAGCTTCGATCCGGTCACCGGCGACCTGTGGCTGGGCGATGTCGGCTGGGAAATGTGGGAGATGGTTTACCGCGTTGAACGCGGTGCAAATTACGGCTGGAGCATTCTTGAACACACGCAGCCAGTGAATCCGGAAACGCCACGCGGCCCGACTCCCATCGTGCTACCAACGGCGGCGCACTCGCACACCGAGTCGCGATCGATGACGGGGGGGCGTGTGTATCGCGGCGAACGTATTCCCAAACTGAATGGCACTAGCATCTACGGCGACTACGTCACCGGAAAAATCTGGGGCGTGGAGGTGCAGGGTGACGAAGTTTCAAAACCACGTGAGTTGGCTGAAGCGCCGTTTCAAGTGATTTGCTTCGGTGCCGATCACGACAGCGAGCTGTACGTCGCCGGGTATGACGGGACGATTCACCGTCTGATCGAGAATCCCGATGCCAATAAGCGTTTCAGTTTTCCGAAGCAGCTCAGCGAGACGGGACTGTTCAGCAATGCAAAAGAGCACGCGCTTGCACCAGGAGTGATTCCATACTCGATCATCGCGGAACCATGGGCCGACAACACGACATCGCATCGGTTTGTGGCGCTACCCGGAAAATCACAACTGGACGTTCACACTGAGAACAGTGTGCAGAAAGGCAATCTGCGCGGTGAATGGAAATACCCGGACGGGGCAGTGCTGGGCAAGACGATCGAGCTTCCGTTTGCGGCCGGGGGCAAGCGCCGGCTTGAGACTCAAATCCTGCATCGCTACTCGAATTCGTGGCGGGCCTACAGTTACGTCTGGAACGAGGACCAGACCGATGCCGAGCTGTTGGATGGCGCCGGCTTCGATCTTGCCTTTGAGTTGCGTGATCCCGGCCCGTCTGGCAAACCCGTACGGCAGACATGGCACTTCGCGAGTCGCACGGAGTGCATCCTGTGTCACACAACGCGTGGCGGCAGCGTCTATGGATTCCGTCCAGATCAGCTCTACCGTAACTTTGATTACGGAAAGGTCAGCGCAAACCAGTTGCGGACATTCGATCACATTGACCTGCTGGCCAAGTCTGTGCCCGATACCGAACCTTTGACCGACCCTCGTGACGAATCCGCCTCTTTGGCAGAACGTGCTCGGGCATATCTGCATGTGAACTGTGCGTCGTGTCATCGACGTGGCGGTGGCGGCACGGCAGCGATTGAAGTTCAGCGCGGCGTATCGTTCGACAGGACCAATCTCGTGACGAAGCCAACGCAGGGCACGTTTGGGTTCGTGGAGCCGTGGCTTGTTGTTCCAGGTGATCCCTATCGTTCGATCCTCTATTACCGCATGGCTAAGCTCGGTCGCGGGCGAATGCCACATTTTGGTTCACAGCTGGTGGACCATTATGGCATGCAGCTTGTCCATGACTGGATTGCTCAACTTGAGTCGCCGGAAGCACTGGCAGAGGAACTGGCCGCGTCGGATAGCGTGGTGGCGTTGCAGACTTCCAATGCAGCCGCCATCAAAGAGCTGACCGTTGACCGCGACCACGGTCCTGCTATCGACCGGTTGCTGGCGTCCACAAGCGGAGCATTGCAACTTTTGTCTGTATTGAGGGGCAACGAGCCATCACTACGTGCCTCGGCCATCAAGCAGGCAGTTGGGAAGGGCGTGGCTCATCCGGAACCAGTGATTCGCGATTTGTTTGAGTCCTTCGTGCCTGAAGAAGACCGCGTGCAGCGATTGGGAACAAAGATCGATCCCCTCGCACTGCTGGCCATGCCGGGTAACGCTGACCGTGGGCGTGAGCTGTTCGCGAAGCCGAAAAAGAGCCTGCAGTGTGCGAGTTGTCATCGCATTGGAACGCGGGGCAAGGCCGTCGGTCCCGACCTGACAGACGTTGCCAAACGCTACAGCCGCGCAGAGATCCTCGAGAACATCCTCGACCCGTCGAAGAAGATCGAGGTTAAGTACCGAACCTGGCTGGTGCAGACCGAAAGGGGACTCGTTTATTCCGGTCTACTCGTAGAACGAACGGATGACGCAGTCACTCTGAGAGACGTCACTGGAAAGTCAGTCATAATTCCGACCGGTGAAATCGAACTGATCGTCCCGCAACAGAAATCGCTGATGCCGGAAATGCTGTTACGGGACACGACCGCACAGGACGCGGCAGACCTGCTCGCCTATCTGGCATCTCTGCGAGGCGATTCACCTGGAAGGTAAGTCTGCGCCGGATTCACGACGTCTGATCTCTCACGCGATCAAACCGGGAATTGTCTGACCGTTTCGAATTAGTGTGATGGGACGACCGACGTTGGCGTCGTATTCGGTCTTTGGATCGATGCCAATGTTCTGGAAAAACGATGCCGCCAGGTCGTCTGGTGTGAATCCGTCTCCAACGGGACCTTGAGCTTTGTCGTCCGTCTCGCCGATCACCTGTCCGGTTTTGACATCTCCACCAAGCATCAGCGCATTCATCGCCCTCGCCCAGTGATCACGTCCGGCCCCGGCGTTGACCTTCGGAGTGCGACCAAATTCTCCAGTCACCAGGATCGACGTTGATTCGAGCCGTCCCTGTTCCTTGAGACGGTCGAACAACGCGGACAATGATTGATCAAGCCGCGGCAGCAGTTCGCGACCCAGCGTATTGAAGTTGTCCGCATGAGTGTCCCAGCCCTCCAGCAGCACGGTGACAAAGCGCACCCCGGATTCAATCAGCCGGGTCGTCAACATCAGACTCTGGCCAAAGTCGTGGCGACCAAGGCGGTCTACTTCGCGGTCCGGTTCGCTGGACAGATCAAACGCGTTACGCGATCGAGGTGAGCTGATGATCTGGTAAGCCTGCTCGGAGAATCGGTCGAGACCTCGCACTGAATCGTCCAGGCCTTCGAACTCGTCAAAAGCCGTGTCCATATCCGTCAAGAGTTCGCGACGCTTCTGAAACTTGTCGATCGTCAATCCATCACCGAGCGTAATCCCGCGAACACGAAACGGCTGGCCGTAGCGAGGTTTTTCGCCAGTCGAAAGTGGGCCGTATTCAGCTCCCAGATAACCCGGACCTTCGACCGGTCGATCAATCGAAACGAACGAGGGCAAGTCGGCCGCAGCTGGAAACTCGCGACTGACCACTGAGCCGTACATCGGATACTTGACCACAGGCGTAGGACGGTTGCCGGTCATCAGGTATCTCGTGCCCAGTCCGTGTGCGGCCAGGTTGTGAGTGATGCCACGGATCAGAGCGAAATTGTCCGAGCGACGGGCGAGCTTCGGCAGGTGTTCGCAAATCTCGACACCGGGCGATGACGTGCAATCGGACGGAATTGGCCTCGGTACTCGGCAGGGGCCTGCGGTTTTAAATCGAACGTGTCCTGGTGCGATGGTGCTCCACCCAGAAAGACAAGGACCGCGGAGCGATTGTCGTCCTGTTTTCCCGATTCGGCCTGCAATCGGAGATACTGACTCAACGATAATCCAGAGCCCAGCATGCCGACTTTGAGCATCTGACGACGCGAGAACTGTTCGGTCATTGGATTGGTCCAACGTCTGGTGTCAGCGATTCAAAATGAACTCACGGGTATTCAACAATGCCCACAGCAGGTCGCGCATACCCTCGGGCAATGATTCCGCCTGGTTCAGGTGCTGTTCTGCCCGCTCGGTTTCCGCGCTGGTCGGAGGCCGGTTAATCGTTCGCAGCCATGCGTTATGGATGAGCCGTTGTTTGTCGAGTTTCTCGCCCGCCTGGTCGGCAACCGCGATCTCCTGAACCCATCCGCTGTCATCCAGTCGCTGCTCAACCAGTGGGTCGTTCTGGAGGAAGATCGACTGTAATAGAGTCGGCTGGTTGGTTCGCTCGCAGTCGCAGTTCACGGCGCGATCGGGTTTGCCGAAGACGTGCATTCCGTACGTGCCGGCCAGCCACATGGAAAGATGACCGATCGCCCAGCGCGAGAGGTCGGTGCGTACCTCGTCGAGTTGATCAGTGGCAGCGACCGCCTGCTTCATTCCGTCGTAGACGACTTCGGCTGGAATGCGTCGCGGGATGGCGCGGCTGAAGTTGCGACGGTCCTCGCGGTTGGTGGCATTGGGTTTCCAACTGCGTTGATACGCGTCACTTGAAACGATCTGGCGGTGCAGCCACTTCATGTCGTAGTCGTGTTCGACGAAGTCCGTGGCCAGCCAGCCGAGCAGTTGCGGGTTGCTGGGCGGGTTGGCGGGGCTGAGGTCGTCCGGCGGGTCGACAAGTCCCACATGGAAATAACCTGCCCAGACGCGATTCACGAAGGACCGTGCGAACCACTCGTTATCGCGTTCTTTCATCCACTCCATGATCGCCCGCCGCGGGTCGTCATCGGACTCAAGTTCGACTGTTCGGCTTCGTAGCAGACTGAGGGAAGCGGGTTTGGGTCGCTTGTCGATGTACAGCTCCCGCCACGGAATCGTGCGGCCGGAATTTCTCGCGAGTTTCAAAACATCAGTGCGAACTGGCGAGCCATTTTTTCCGCGAACGTTGAGTCCAACCTGACCGGCCAGTTGGCGATACCGCTTCTCCGTCTCTGGAACGACTCCGAATTTGACATTGCTGAAGAAGGCAGTGAACTGCTGAAAGTCCTGCTGAGTCCACGGGGCGAACGGATGTTTGTGGCATTGGGCACACTGCAGGCGAATCCCCAGGAAACTGTGCGCGAATCCGAGTGCCTTGTCCTCTGGCTTCGTCAGAGTTCGCCGAGTCCAGTAGTGAGGCATCGTCTCTCGCTGCATGAATTCAGCAGTCGACTCATCGACATAGTGCGCTGTGGCTTCTTTCGCGTAGTCGTCATAAGACTGTCCGTCGCCGCGGCCAGAACGATGCGCTCAATTAATTTGTCATAAGGCACATTCTCGCCAAGCCTGCGGTAGATCCACATGTACCACTGCACCGAGGTTTCCTGACCCAATTCGGCCTGGCCTCGCGGATTACACCCCGTGAAGTCACACAGCTTGTTGGCCCACCAGGCTGCGTATGCAGGTCGTTCAAGCAACTGCTCTATCTTCTCAAACCGTTTGCCGGTCGATCGATCGGTGAGGAATCTCTCGACTTCGTCCGGTGCCGGCAGCGTTCCGGTCAGGTCGATGCTCACGCGCCGCAGAAACTCAGCATCCGAGCAGACGGGTGACGGCAGTATGCCCAACTTTTCGAGTTTGGCCGCGACCAGGGAATCGATCCTGCTACTGAAGGACCGGTTCTTAACCTGTCTGCGAAAGCGAGGATCCACATGGGTTAGATCTGCAACCAGTCCTGCGGCACTGACCGGCCGCATGACCGGGACAGCGGCAACACCGTTGTCGTAAAACGCGACAACATGCGAGTCGCCTCGTCCCGTCGACTGAACCTGGCCATCGGTATCGATGGTCGCAACGCTGTCATCATTCGTGCGAAAGCGACACAGTTGAGTGACGTCTTCTCGATCACCGTTTTCCCAGACGGCGACGACTCGAAGCTGCGCTGCGTCTGATGAATCGCTGAAGACAATTTCCGAGGGCTCGATCTCCAGTGGTCGAGTTCACGTGGCTCTCTTACCCCCTTAGTGCTGGCTTCGACCCAGCGCAGCAACAGGTTGTGTTCCCACGAGCCTGGTTTGAATCGCTGCCCGCCTTCATGATCGATCGCGGGAGACGGCTTCTGCAGGATCAGGCTCTCGCCTGGAGATGACCTGTCGATGCGAAGTCCGTTCTCGGACGTGGCCTTTGCGGTCAGCCCGCCATGATCCATCTTGAAGTCGTAACCGAACAACGACAGCCGAAACCCGCCACGCCCCTGAAACGAACCATGGCACGAGCGACCGTTGCATCCCAGCCGACCAAGTAAAGGAACGACATGCTGTTGAAAGTCCGGTACCTCGGTCGTGTCAGCACTGGCAAATCGCTCATTCGCCGGTGCCATGACATCAGCGGCCACTGGCACGGTCGTTGACACGACACCAGCGAGGACACCGCAAATGAGTCTGGTGTGCATATTGAATTCCTGACTCGCGAGCATTCTGTTGCGATGTCCGCCGTGCAAAAACGTCGGGCATCCGGCGCGAATGTCCGACTTAATCTCGTTCTCGCTCGTTCTCCTTCGACTTTTTGCTCGTACGGAATTCGCCGACGTTCAAGTGGTCACTGCGAGGAGTTATGTGCTGCAGAGCACATTCGATTGTATCTCCGACTTTGATGCCGGCGTATGCTTCCTTCCTGCGCCAGAAACCGACGACGATCGCCTTCCTGCCGACAATGCTTTCCGGTTTCTTTGCTCTGTTCTTGTCGGACGTCCTGGAGATTTTTTCGACCGGTACCATCAGCTCCCTTGCCGAAGACGCCATCGATTTCAATCGACTTACCAATGATGCTCTTGGGGTTTTCGGCCTTGCTGTTGCGCCAAACTCGAGGGACGGCGTCGACCGTCACCACGAATGTGCCCTTCTCCACGTCTTTAGAGACGAGTCGGCCGACCACCATTCCGTTGAACCGGCGAATTCCGGCGGGCAGTCCGCCTTCTGAGTTTTCAGCCGTACGTTCCCGCGGATGACGTGGCTCGTCTTTTCGCGACGGTGCGTCTTTGCCTGGTTTGCGGACGAACTCGGCAACAGACAGGTGGTCGCTGCGCGTCGTCGGGTGCTGCACGCCGAATTCGATTCGGTCCCCGACCTTCAGGCCGTGATACTGTTCCTTGCGTCGCCAGAATCCTGTCAGCATGGCCTGCTTGCCTTTGATGCTGTCCGGTTTCTTCGCCTTGTTCTGCTTCCAGGTGTCCAGGACCTGGTCGATCTCGACAATCAGCTCCAGTTTCCCAGAGCTCTTCTTGACGATCTTCCCCGACACCGCCCCGTTGAATCCCCGAAATTCCTCTGGCAGGACCGGATAATCTTCCGGCCTGAACGGAGCGGTCTTGCGGAAAAGCTCGCCGGGGAAAGTCAGGCCGGGACCGCCATCGTGCCGCGCGGCCAATTCCAGCGTGTCCCCATCGCGGGCCAGCAGGAGGATATCCAGGAATTTCCCGCTGACGCCGTCGACGGCGATGTTCTTACCGATGACGCTTTTCGGGTTTTCGCATTTCGCCTTGCTCCACATGCGAGGTACGGCGTCGACGTTGATGACGAGCGTGCCTTTCTCGACATCTTTCGTGACGACTCGACCCACCAGGACTCCGCTGAATCGTGCGGCGCCATCGGGCAGGGGATCGACAGTTTTCCGGGTAATCGGTGGCCGCGCTGGTACCGTTTCCCGTTTCTTCTCTTCCTGAGCGGCTACTGGCAGCGTGAGGCCTGCGAGCAGGACGAGGCTTGTGATGTGTCATTTCATGGGTTTTCCTGTTCGTCGGAAGAGGTCAGTCCTGCGCACATTCGCGGGGCGACGACTGCATTGGTGAGAGCGACGAGAAGCACAACACACTTTACCCCCGCAAGTCACGGAAGGGGAATTGTCGTAAGGTCGCTCAAGACTTAAACGCACCTTACTGCTGAAACGCGCGGTGTCCGGGGTTGCCCGCGCTGGAGATGTACATCATCAGGTCAAGAATCTCTTCTGCCGTCAGTGTGTTGAGCATTCCCAGCGGCATCATCGAAACTTTTGAGATCTTACGAGCTTCAACATCCGCTCGACTCACTCTGGTCACCTCTGTGGGCTTCTCGGCATTTGTTGCCAGCAGGATGACATCCTTGTCGCCACCGACTTCGCGGCCCGTGAGAACTTTGCCGTTGTTCAGAAGCAGAATCACCGAGGCATGCTGTTCTGAGATGACCTTCGACGGTTCGATGATTTCAGTCAACAAGGCGACATGTTTCAGTTTCTTACCGGTCGATGTGAGGTCCGGTCCGATTGGTCCGCCCTTGCCGTTCATTAAATGGCATTTCATGCACATGAAATTGTAGATTTTTCTGCCACGCAGAAATGATCGGCCAGTGTCCGCCGATGACAGGTGGGCCTGCAGATCTTTGACCGTCCATTTGCGGACGAGTTCCATGGGGCCCAGGTCGACAGGCACATCTTCGATCACCCTCTTCTCGCGGATCGGGGCTACGAGCTTTGCCTGCTCGGGCGATAACCGCTTTGTGGATTTGGAATCCAGTGATTTCAGAAAGTTGGCAAAGTGGCCGCCCCCGATGTAATCACTCTGATGAGTCCGGGCGAAATGGATCCATTCGAAATACGCTTTCAGGTCTTCGTCCGACCAGCCGTCTTTAATTGTCCGCAAGTGATACGAGTAAAACATCTGCTCTGACTGCGTGTCCGCCGCCGCCAGTTGGTTGATAGTTCTTGTCACCACACCAGGAGCGTTCAGGTAAAGCAGCATCTGGCACAGTTCGTGGTCCAGACTGGTGACATCCGACGGAAAACGCGGTGACAAGGTCTTCGTCAGATGAGCCGCCGTCTCTGAGTCGGGAGCTCCCATGCGAATGAAGACCAGTCCATAAGCTCTCAACAGGTCGAGTTGCTGTTCCAGATTCAGCGACGCGAACTCGATCCCGTTCAGTCGCCCCAGGACTCGGCCTTTCAGTTCGGCATCACCGGCCCGTGCGAGCGCAACCATCGTCTCTATCGCCGCAAGTGCATCATCTTCAGCCAGAGCTTTGTCCTGCCAGGACTCTGGTGGTTGATGTTCGAGGATCGTCCGGGCGGCGTAACGAATTCGGCGATCCAAGTGTGACAGGTGTTTCCAGGCAACATCGACGGCGTCGCTGGAAGTCTGGCCGTGCTTTGCTTCGAGCATCCGACGGAGTGCGCGAAGCCGTGCCGCCGGTGTGTCCTTTGGAGTGTGGTCGACCGGATCGGTTGATTCCTGGCCTGTGTACTTAACTCGGTACACCGACGTTGGATTGCGACGTCCCCCCGTAACGAAATACATCGCCCCATCGGGATGGATCACAATGTCACTGACCGGATTGCCCGGCCCGAATAGAAACTCCTCGAAGTTCCCCGTGTAGGTTGCACCGGTTTCCTGCAACTGAACGGCCACGATTCGCCCATACGTCCAATCGCACAGGAACAACGCCCGTTGATACTTCGCGGGGAATTTCGCTCCATATCCGAAGACCACACCGGTCGGACTTCCGCGTCCGATGTCCACTGTGGTTGCAACCGTATCCGGGTACCAGTTTGGCCATTTGCCGGCTCCCCAACGCCAGCCGTATTCGCCACCACTGACACAATGATTCACGCGTGTCGGGCGATACCACGGCCCACCGATGTCGTATTCCATGTCGGCGTCGAACGTAAACAGCTCGCCGTGGGCGTTGAGTGCAATGTCGTAGGGATTGCGAAAACCGGCACACAGAAACCTGCGGTCAGTGCCGTCGGGAAGACAGGTAATCACAAAACCGCCCGGCGCCTTCCGGCCGGTATTATGTCCGTAGTAGGTTCCTCTCGGCAGGAGGTGATCTTCCAATTGATGACGAATGTGTCGAGTTGCCAGGTCGGACGGTGGATCAGTGCTGTTGCCACACAGGATCATCAGTCGCGTTTTGTCGGGATTGAGAATCACGGCGTGCGCGTGGTGATCACTCCCAACGGCTAGGGGAATCAGAAACTCGACCTTATCGTACTGGTCGTCGTTGGTTGTGTCAGTCAGCCGAAACAGTCCGTTTTTCCCGTTCCATTCTCCACGACCTCTACCGACGACATAGAAACTGCCGAACGCCTGAAGCAATCCGTTCGCACCGCCGACTTCCACGGGCAGCTTTTCCACTTTCGGTTCGGTGTCTTTGCTATCGCCGGCTGGCAGAGTGATGCGATACAGCGGGCCCTGGCGATCCGCGGTGATCAACCGGCCTTTGGCGTCAACTTCCAGCGCAACCCACGACCCGATGTCGGCGACGGCGCCTGAAAAAATCCGCTCGACAGCGAATCCCTCGGGCACGGTCAGGTTCAGTGGTTCTTTAAAGTGTGCGTCGGTCGATGTGTAAACTCGAAACTGCACGCTGGTCCTGCTTCCCGGCTGGCCTGTGCCGCCGTCGTCTAATCCGCCGCGTGCTTTGAATGTCACGTATCCTTCCGGCAGGTCGTAGAGGATTTTCGACGGAGCATGCGTGC
>CAYSJO010000828.1:0-3434 GCA_964431285.1 uncultured Planctomycetaceae bacterium | reverse complement strand
ACACCTTGCGGCGGAATCGCCCGCAACACCTTCTCCGGGAATGCAAGTTGTCACGGAAATCCCCACAGAAGCTCCTGCGGTGACACGAGAGTCGCCGGTCGTTGCTAATACGAGTGGCACTCCACGTGAGGCAACCACGCCACCTGCGACCCGTCAGGACGCCGAATTGTCAAAGCGACTGTTGAGCGAAGCACGTCAGGCGATCCGCGCGGGAAATCTACCGGCCGCACGTGCGAAGGCGATCGAAGCGTCTCGTCTGGATGTCATTTACACGCTGTTCGACGATCAGCCACAGGATGTTCTGGCAGAGATTGCTCAACTCGAAACTGGAGTTCCCGGACCCAACATTGCTCAGCTGAATCCGATGCCAACACCCACGACGTTGGTCGAGCCGATGCCCAGTCCAATGCCGAACCCAATGCCGTTGCCAAATCCAACGGCGCTGGTCGAACCGATGCCGTCAGCGGATCTGACGACAGTGGTGAATCCGACCGAGACTGAACAGCCATCGCGTGGGCCGTCTCCTCAGGAACTGGCGTTTGCAGAACAGCAACGCCAGAGAAAACTGGCGGCAGGATGGCTGCGTGAAGCCCGGGTGGCACTGGATGCCGGTGACTTTGAAGAAGCCCGTCTGAAGGCAACCCAGGCAGCCACATTGAACGTCACCTATGGACCACTGGATGAACGTCCCGAGCCGATGATTGCCAGAATTGCGCAGGCCCAAGCACGAAACCAGATCGCGCAGGCTCGCAACGAGCGACCTGCGCCGACCGTCGCGAGTCCGGCGCCGGTAGAAGCGCAGATGCGGGCGTTGCAGCAACAGAAGGCACAGGCTTTGGAGCTTCTCAGCCAGGCCCGTGAGGACATCGCTGCGGGACAGCTTGATGAAGCTTATCTTAAGATTGGTCACGTGCGTGGCATGAACCTGACGTTCGGTCCATTCGAAGATCGTCCGGAATCCGTGCTGACGGCGGCCGAACAGAAGGCCCGTGAACTTCAGGCGATGGCAGCCGGCGGAACGCCTGGTGTGGAACCGGTCCCGGCTCCACCTGCTGAAGAACTCTTCCCGCCAGTTGTTTCTCCGTCGCCAGTGGTGGCAGACAATGCCACTCAGCCTGGGACGCCGGACTTTCCCGCAGGGCTGCCAATTTCCACAGCAGCGACTGACGCCCCGACCAATATGCGACCAACGGTCGGATCGTTCACGGGCGACGACAGTACGGGCGATACCATTACCGCTCTGCATCCGTCGGGAGTTTCGGCCGAGAAGCTGTTCCATCAGGGTCGTACGAGCCTGCGTCAGGGTGACCGTGTCGCGGCGTATGAATCGTTCCTGGCGGCGTACCAGTCCGGGCAGAAACTGGATGCGTGGAAATCGCAGCAGTTGCGGACGTATCTGCAGGAGCTGAATCCGCGACGCAATCCGGTTCAACTCGCGTCGTCTGAGTTTCCCGTCGACGGAAATCCACGCACGGGCGCGATTCCGGAAGATGCACCGGGAACACCAACGTATGACGAACGCTCACCAATCGACATCGCCGAGCAGCGTGATGCATTGCGGTTCGATCGCCTGCGAACGGAAGTCTTCAATGTCATGCTGAGAGCGGATTCTCTGCAGGAGAAACGTCCGGATGACGCGATCGAACTGCTCGACCAGACGCTCGCCAATGTTGAAACATCGGGCTTCGATTCCGAGCGAGTCAGTCCGCTGATCAAGAAGCTCCGCAGCAGCCGAAGTTCGATCGACGGTTATATCGCCCAGCGAAAACCGATCATCGACATGCAGCGTGAAAACGAAGAGATCATCGGCGATATCACTCGCGAGCAGAATTATCGAATTCGTCTGGACCAGGAATTGAAGGACCTGGTGGACGAGTTCAACCGACTGTTCAAGCAGCGACGCTACGCGGATGCGGGCATCATTGCGAAACAGGCGTCGGAACTGGATCCCCAGAATCCAATCGTGGTCAACATGACGCTGAAGTCACAGCTCGCCGGACGCATTGCACGCAACGAAGAGATTCGAGACGACCGCGAAAAGAGTGTGTTTAACCAGCTGTTGAGTGTTGAAGAATCCTTGATGGGAATTGATGACCGCGATCCCATTGGCTTTCCGGACAACTGGCCCGAGCTGAATCGGCGTCGGAAAGGCAAGTACCCTCGAGAGAATCATCTTCGCAGTGAAGACGAGAAGCGGATCGACAAGAGTCTGAACGATCGCGTCTCGCTGCACTTTGAGAACGCGGAGTTGATGGAAGTCATCAAGTATGTGCAGACGGCGACCGGCATGAATGTGGTCGTTGATATTCCGGCGATTGAAGAAGAGGGCGTGTCCACTGCCACGCCGGTCACGATCGACGTGGACAACATTCGCATCAAGAGCGCCCTGGCTCTGTTGCTTGAGCCCATCAACCTGGGCTACACGATCGAACACGACGCTCTGAAAATCACCAGCCAGATCCGGCAGCAGGGGCGTCTGGTGCCTGCGGCTTACTCGGTGGCAGACCTTGTCGTGCCAATGCGCAGCCGCAATCGGAATCCGGGCGACGTCTTTACGAACAACATTCTGGACACCAACGGCCAGATGGCTGTTGCGTCCATGGGTGGACTGCCGAATTCGAATGGTGGCCAGTTCCAGGTTGGACCCGGCATGGGTGGCGGCTCACCGTTCATGTCTTCCGGCGGCAATGGTCTCCAGGCTCAACTGAATGCTCCCAGTCGTCAGAATCTTCAGTTCGATACGCTGATGAACCTGATTACGACATCGGTCGAACCAGGCTCATGGCAGGAACTTGGCGGACAGGGCTCAATTCAATCCAGCGAAACGACACTCTCTCTGGTCATCCGACAAACGCAGCAGGTGCATGAGGAAATCTCTTCGCTGCTGGACCAGCTGCGTCGACTGCAGGACCTGCAGGTGACAATCGAAGTGCGACTGGTCAACGTCAGCGACCGGTTCTTCGAACGTATCGGTATCGACTTCGACTTCGACGTCCAGGACACCGTGGGCGGCCCGGACTTTAGCAGCGGCGGCGGTGCTGGTGGTGGTGCCGGCGGCGGCGGTGCTGCCGGTGGTGGCGGCCAGCAGGGTCAGCAGGGACAGCAGGGCGGACTGGTCCCACTCCCGCCGTTCGGAAGCGTGATCACTGGTCAGCAGGGTCGGCAGGGTCAGCAGGGACAGCAGGGACAGCAGGGCCAGCAGGGCCAGCAAGGCCAGCAGGGTGGCCAGGCGGGCGGTCAGCAGCAGACGTTCTTCTCACCGCCCCCACAGCGTGAATTGACCGAACGAGACCGTCACGCTGAAGGCGGATCGAGCATTGGGCTGGCGGCTCCGGGTGCGTTCACTCCGGACCGGTATTTCGCAGTTCAGCAGGGTTCGTTCGACTTCGGCGTCCCGGACTTCGGCAACTTTCAGCCGAACGCGGGGCTTCAGG
>CAYSJO010000827.1:0-10126 GCA_964431285.1 uncultured Planctomycetaceae bacterium | reverse complement strand
GCGGTCCTCCTCGCCTCGTTTTTTTTCAATGCCGTTCCGCTCTCCCTTACTTATGTCTTTCCTATTCGCCCGGCTTAAGCCGGCTCAGTGAAAACGTCCATGACTGCGCACCACCAGCTGAAGCTGGTGACAATTGTGAGTCGGCCAAAACCGATTGATCGTACGTACTCCCGAGAAACGGTGACGGTTAACGTTTTTCTTCATCACTCGATGTTCACGGCAATGATCGAACCGTTCAAGCACGCTTATAAAACGGCAGCTCGACGACGCTCGCCGATTCCTGTCTGCCCCGGATGTCGACATCGACGGCCGAGCCCGTGCCACTCGCCGCAGCACTGACGTAAGCCATCGCGATCGACTTCTGAAGTGTTGGCGAAAAAGTCCCTGATGTGACCTCACCGACGACGTCGCCGTTCGCCAATACCGTTGCGCCTTCGCGCGCGATCCGTCGCCCGGACAACTCCAGTCCCACTCGCTTTCGCAGGCCGCCCCTCGATTTGAGTTCTGTCAAAGCTGACCGACCGATGAAGTCGTCGGCCTCCAGCTTCACAGCGAAATGCAGTCCTGCCGTCAGTGGATCGGTTGTTTCTGACAGTTCGTGGCCATACAGCGGCATGGCGGCTTCAAGCCGCAACGTGTCGCGACATCCCAGACCGCAGGCCTGCAATCCGCTGTCGGAACCTGCTGCGATAGCCTGCTGCCACAGATCGACTCCCGCATCTGCTGCGACAATCACCTCGAAACCGTCCTCGCCGGTGTATCCAGTCCGGCTGACGATGGCATCGTGACCACCGACTCTTGCCGTTGCTGCCGAGTAGTACTTCATTGACGGGGCATCAACGCATCCGAGTTGCACGATGACGTCGATCGCTTTCGGACCCTGTACGGCAATCATCGGATGCGAGGCCGTGCGATCTTCCATGTGCGCATCGAATCCGGCCTCGTGCGTTGCGATCCAGTCCAGAATCTTCAGCCGGTTCGAGGCATTGACGACCAGCATGTAAGCGTTGTCGAGACGATACACGAGGACGTCGTCGAGAATTCCGCCCTGCTCATTCGTCACCAGCGAATAGCGGACCTGTCCGACATTCAGCTTCGACACATCGTTCGTCAGCAGGTGATTCAGGAATCGGCACGCGTCCGGCCCGGTAAACCACAATCGCCCCATGTGAGCGATGTCAAACAGGCCAACCGCCTGCCGCACGGCTTCGTGTTCGGTAACGATCGTCGAATACTGCACTGGCATGTGCCAGCCGCCGAACTCGACCATGCGACCACCGTGAGCTGCGTGCCAGTCACGGAAAACGGTTTGCAGGAGGGGCGAGTCGCTCATTCGGTGTCCTCGTTGACCGCACACAGCTCCGGTTTCGATGCGGACAGCTCAATCGTGTCGACCACATCCGCCACGGTCTGACAGCCGAGTTCATCCAGCAGCATGCCGAGTTCCTGGACCAGTCGCGGAGCGAGACCCGGGTTGTAGAAACTGGCTGTTCCGATCTGCACGGCCGATGCACCCGCGACAAGAAACTCCATGACGTCGTCGATTGACTGAATGCCGCCGACTCCGATGATCGGGACATCGACTGCCTGAGCCACCTGATACACCATTCGCAGGGCGACAGGTTTTATCGCCGGCCCGCTGAGTCCTCCGAACACGTTGCCCAGAATCGGTTTCCGTTTCCGCCAGTCGATGGCCATACCCATCAGCGTGTTGATCAGCGTGACGGCATCAGCTCCACCTTCCGCCGCGGCCTGGGCAATCTCCACGATGTTCGTCACGTTCGGAGACAACTTTGCGACAACGGGTAACCGGCTGACCTCACACACGCTGCCCACGACGCTCAGAGTCAATTCCGGATCGGTCGCAAAATCTGTCCCGCCCGAGACATTCGGGCACGAGACATTCAGTTCGATTCCGGCGAGATTCGGGAAGTCGTTCAACCGCTCAACCAGCATCACGAACTCATCAGCATTGTGTCCGGCGACGTTGGCGATGACGGGACAGTCGAGTCCCAGCAGGTATTCCAGGTGTTTCTCGATGAACGCGTCCAGGCCGTCGTTGTCGAGCCCGATCGAGTTGAGCATGCCACAACTGGTTTCGATCGTCCGCGGCGGCGGATTCCCGGGACGTGGGTGCGGAGTAATCGTTTTCGGAATGATTCCTCCAAGTTGTCCAAAGTCGACAAACGCCGCTGCCTCCCGCGCGTAACCAAACGTGCCAGAGGCAACGAGGATCGGATTCCGCAGCTTCAGTCGATTCAGCTCAACGCATAGTTGTGCCACAACGTCACTCCATCAGAACACACCGTTTGGATAACTCACTGGTGGCATTGTTCCTGTTCGCGCGAAACTGTCCAATGACTCACCTAGGAAGTCTGGCTGACGTGGTCGAGAACCGGTTTCAGGGACAGCGAAGAAATCGCAGAAACCTGATCATTTGCCACGGGATAAGCCATCTTGTTCCGATTCGGTAAATCCGCGATGTTTCCGCTGCTCAGCCATGGATGGTTGTCTGTCAGTTCTGTGCGTCTGTAAACACAGAAAAAACTACACGGATGATGGTGCATTGGACCTCTGCTGTACTGTTCTGCGCAACTGTGGGGCTGGCTGCGCTGATGACGCTGCTGGCCCGCGTTTCTGCCCGCCGCATGGGTGTCCTGGACCGTCCTGGGGAAGCTCACAAGCAGCACCGCGGAGAAATTCCTCTGCTGGGCGGAATGGCGGTTTGTACGACGTTCGTCGTCGTCGTTGGCATCTGCAACATGCTGGACGGCTTGCAGGGGGAAGACGACCTTCAACTGCTCCCCGTGCTGGCGTCTCTTGCCATCTTCTGCGTTTGCGGCCTGCTTGACGACCTGAAGCCGCAACGGGCCCGCACTAAGCTGTCGTTACAGATTCTGGCGGCATTGCCCTGGGCCTGCGCAGGCGTGCCGTTCGAGTCCTTGCGGTTGTTGGGGGAGGAAATCTACCTGGGTCCAGCCGCTCCAGTGCTGGCGGTGTTCTGGATTCTGTGTTGCGTCAACGCCATGAATCTGATCGACGGACTTGATGGTCTCGCAGCACTTGTGGGTGCGGCCATCCTCTCGGGCATTGCCGGCATTGCCGTGTTTCACGGTGACAGCGTGACATTCGCCGCGTCGACGCTGCTGGCAGCGACGCTGGCCGGTTTTCTGATCCACAACTCGCCTCCGGCCCGCATATATCTGGGAGACTCCGGCAGCATGGCGATTGGGTTTTTGCTGGGTGCAATGACCCTGTCAGTCAACAGCCCATTTGGAATCGCAAGCGTCTCCGTGATTCCGGCGCTTGTTCTGATGAGCATTCCCGGATTCGACGTCCTCGTCGCGATTATCCGGCGCTCGCTGACGGAACAACCCATCGGCGTGGCCGACTGGAATCACTTTCATCACCGGCTATTGAGAAATGGATACAGCCGCTGGCGTGCAGCCCTCACGATCTCCGCATTCGCGTTCGGCACCAGTTGTGTCGCCCTGGCCGGAGTCATCATGCAGAACGACGTCATGTCGCTCTGTCTGTGCCTGGCGACGCTGTCCGCCATCACACTCACGGTTGGTTTTGGACGCAACGAATTGATGTTACTTGTTCAACTGCTGGGCCGCCGCTTGCTGCGCACGGGAGTTCCTGCCGAGGCTTCGTCACGGCCCGCTGATTCGCCATTGCCTGCGAGTGCGCCGCAACTCGCGGTTGAACCAGCCATCCTGCCACTGGTCGACTCGGATTCGTCCAATGAGGATGCGGGTGACCCCGAACGCCGAGCCGCCTGAATGGTACTGGCATGATCCACCGCTCGATTCAGATTCCCGCGCCGACGGACATGACAGCTCGGCCAGCTGTCTTTCTCGATCGTGACGGGACGCTGACGCGATATGTGGGATTTGTTCTTGAGCCTTCGCAGCTTCATCTGGAATCGGGCTCGGTCGAGTCGATTATTCGGCTGCGCGCCGCCGGTCTTGCGGTCGTGGTGGTCACGAACCAGTCAGCGATCGGTCGCGGGATGATGACCGAACCGCAACTGGCCGAAATTCATCGGGAATTGCTGTGGCAACTGGATTCTGCCGACGCGCCGATCGACGCCGTCTATTTCTGCCCGGAATGCCCGACGGAATCCAACGAAACCGTCGTCGAATCCAACGACCGCAAGCCAGGACCTGGAATGCTGCTGCAGGCTGCGCACGACCTGAAGCTGGACATCGCTCAGTCGTGGATGATCGGCGATCGCATGTCCGACGTCCTGGCCGGAATTAACGCCGGTTGTCGTGGCAGTGTTCGCGTGCGGACCGGACTGGAGCCACCCGCGACATCCGATTCGTCCGAGCCTGACTTCACAACCGTCGAGAACATCGTAGCCGCCACAGATGTTGTGCTTGGGAACTGCGGTCATCGGGCGGCGTAAACGGGCAGCGTGAGTCCGTGCTTTGACTCAACCGTGCAACCTCTGGATCGTTTCGACCAGATCGCGGGCGAGAGACTCAACGGCCGCCTGTTTTCGCTCGCTGTCCAGGCTGCCCTCGTCCGAGAAAGCCGCGTGTGCTTCGGGGATGGAGACTTCGTCCGGCAGAACGAGGATACCGACGTTTCCCAGGATCGACCTCAGATGGACCAGTCCGCGGAGACCTCCCAGTCCGCCTGGTGAGGCCGACATGATCGCCGCCGTCTTGCCAAGGAACGCTGCTTTCATCGGCTCCCCATCTGCCCGACGCGAGACCCAGTCGATGACGTTCTTGAGTGCCGCGCTGACGGAACTGTTGTATTGACGGAACTGTTGTATTCCGGTGAAGCGATCAGCAGACCGTTATGCTCCTTAAAAATCTGCTTCAGAGCGATCGCATGCTCCGGCATGCCGTGTTCGGCTTCGAGGTCCTGATCAAAAACCGGCAGCGGGTAATCTTTGAGACCGATGGTTGTGACCTGGGCACCTGCGTCAGAAGCGGCATTCACGGCGATCGCCAGCAGCCGTTTGTTGAGCGACGCCGACCGCAAACTTCCCGCGAGTGCCAGAATTCGGGGCTCTGCCATGATTGAGCCTGTCCTGTATTAATGTGTCTGCTGTCCGCCTGAGGAATGCAATTCAACCGATGGTTTTTGGCTTCGTACAGGGGAATCGTACAGGCATCCTGAAACAGGGAACATACGACCCCAAACCTTGTTGCGGGCCGTGGAAGTCCCCAGAATCTCCTCTGCACTGCCAACATTGTTTGCCTGCACACACCGGTAGCAACAGACGTGCTGCCCCTTTGCGTCTGCTTGGTCTACCAGCCCCGGAAATTCGAATGCCCCCACGGAATGAATCCGACCCGCCAGTTGCGCCGGAAGACCCGGACGACATCTTCAAGCGGGTGCTCGGCTATCTGAACTTCTCCAGTGGGAAGCCTGACAGCTCGTTTCTCTCCCAGCTGGATCAGGTCGCCGCCAGCGTTGGATTCGCCGAATCGTGGCAGCCGCTGCACGATGTGCTGGAGCAGAATCTCAACGAGCTGAGTGATTCCGAGCCCGCCTTTACCGACTGCACTCAGGCAACGGCCGTGATGCCGCTCGTCTTTGACCATGTGCTCCCCGGATACCGCGATTTTCATGCAGACATGCTGTTTCATCTTGGCGAGCACGAACTGCAGAACACGTTTTTTCTCGGTCGCTGTTGTGAGGCCGTTCTGGCTCAGGGCAGTCCCTGGGATGAAACGCAGCGTGTGGTGGATGGGGCGATCGCTCACCTGAACGATTTTCTCGGCTACCGTCCGCTGGCCGTCCTTGAGAACGACCAGCAGATGGAGCCCTATGATCATGAGCGTCATCGGCCTCTGCCGTTGTTTGTGACTGGAGCCGGAGTCTGCACAGGTCGACACAAGGAGATCGTCGAGCAGGCATTGAAACTGTTGAGTGTGGTCCCGCCGGATGTGCTGCATGGAGCCCATTTCGACCTGGATCGAATGGACGAAATGGCTCTCGACCTGGGCGCCTACGATCACGATCACCCGGTGTTCAAACGCACGAATTACCTGTTCGGTGAATGGGACCCACACTGCATCGACAACAAGGGCTACTACCGGCGGTTCGTCGTTCGCCAGATCATCATGGGTTCGCTGATCGACTGGGTGGATCATCAGACAGATCGCGGCGAGGCGATCTTTGACGCGGGAGCCGTGCTGTGTGGCACCATGCTGATGGCGTCGGCGATCAGCGGTGATGGACCGGCGTGCCATCATTCCGAAGTTACGCTGTCGTCTCTGTTGCCCATGGTCGCGCGGCAAAGGGATGACTTTTACGTCCGATTGCTGGAAACGGTCGATGAGAAGCGGAAGCGGCGTTTAAACCGCGAGGCCGGTCATACACTGCAGCCCTTCGGACATGTGCGGCAATCACTGAATCTGCACCTGGCCCATTACGGAGCGCGACAGACTCAGTACCGGCATCTGGCCAGCATTTACGCCCGTATGGGGCATGCCCAGGCGGCGCGGCATTGCGCGGACATCATTCCGTCCAGCTCAGCTCGTTTTGAGTGTGAAGTGCAATGGCGGCTGACCGCGGCCCGCAGTCACCTCGCACGTCATGAGGTCGATGCCGCCAGCGAATTATTGCGTGACGTGGAAGGACTGATTTTCCGGGGCATTCACTGCGGGGCCTTTGTCGATCCGTGGAACATTCTGGGTTTTCAGGGCAACTTTCCGCTCTTTACCGCGCGGGAAGACAGCATTCCGGATGGCCGAGTCGAAGTCATTCTTGACCTGATGGACCGAACGTTCGATGCATTTTCGCGGGCCCTCAGCGAGGCCGCCGTCCACGGCCAGTCGGAACTGGTCGCGGAACTGGCGACGCGCTTCGAGCAGCTTGCCGGTTACTGGGATCAATTTGCCGCCCACGTCATCGACGATCTGCCACGCGTGTTTGGTGGAGAGAGCCTGGAATCCGCACGGCACGTGGCAGTGGCTCTGGCGGAATGGCGGGCGGCCGGTGAAGCAGCAGGCGACATCTCGTTCTGGCGCAAGCACGTTGACACGTTCACGTCGGCCAGATCGTACGCCTGCGTTGTGGAAGCACTCATCGACGGTGGCGATCATGTGGCAGCCATGGCGTTACTGATGCAGTGGCTGGCCTGTGCCGACGAAGTCGGCATCGAGTACGGGCCGTTTTCGATTCACGCTTTGCTGCTCGACTGGATGAAAAAGCTCACGACCGACGACGACGGTGAATTGAGAAAACCCGTTCAATGGGATGCTATTCGGCGACTCTTCGATTTTCTGGAAGCAAACGCCGGTGATTACTGGGACGTACCGCAGTTGGATTCCGTGTCGGCGAAAAGTTCTTCGGCCGAACCTGGTCTGAATGACTGGGACATTGACCGGGACGACAACTGGTTTGACGACGACGAAGAAGACAACCTGTTCGAAGCCGCTTACGAAGAGGTCGTGTATCGGGACAGCACGGACGATGGCTTCGAAGGTGAAGTTCACGACGGCGGGGGTGATGCTCCCGGCAATACGGAATTCGAAGTCATTAATCGAGAACTTGAGCCGCGCATCAAGTTCATCATGGCGATGGCTCAGCTCTGGCAGAGTGCCGTATCGGCCATGGCATCCGAGATACTTCCGGGAGTCGTGAAACCCGAGACGCCTTCTACTCCCGTCCACGAGCCCGACTCCGATCCCTCTGTGGACGACAGGGCAGATGTGCTGACGGGTGAGTCAACCGCGGATGTTGAGACGGCTGAGTCACCGGGGCAGCCTGCGCCTCAGTCTGAAGCTCGCCCGGCTCCCACGGCGGCGGATCCGATTTTAACGGACCAACAGATCGAAGTTCTGACGTCCTGGTGGAAGCGACTCAGCACGCTGCAGTCCGATCTGATTTCGTTGATGAACGCAATTTGGGAACGAGAAGTCGAACTGATGGGTGGCGACCATGACGCCAACGTCGAATTCGATATCCAACTGCAGACCAAGTTCTATCTGCTGAACACCATCATCGCGGCTCACATCAACTGCCGCGTTGCAGAAATCGGAATCGTCTGCCTGTTACCGTCGGTCACACAGCTTAAGGAGATGCCCGAAGACGCCCGCGACATGATCGAGTTCTATCGGTCTGTCATGCGACAGGACATCCCGGCTGTGAAGCAGCGGCTGGGCAGTCAGTTCCGCCGCCTGCAGCGCAAGCCGTTGCTGTACGTGCCCCTCGATGGTGGGGGCCACCCGACTCAGGTACTGGTCGCGCGCACTGTGCAGACGGACATTCGGTTTCTTCTGACTCAGCTTCCGCGACTGGGTCTGTTCCGCGAAACATGGCATGTCGTTCGGTTGGCACACCGCATGGAACGTGAAACGCGGCTCGGCCAGATGGCTGTCACCGAATTCGATCGCATCTTCCGCACGGCTTTGCGGAACACGATTGAAGCTCTCATCGAATCCGCCATTCTCTGGAACAACGGCGAATGTTCGGAAGAGGACCTGATTTCACTGATTGGTGACGTGTTGCAGCACTACCGCGATCAGTGGTATCGCCACAGTCGCACAATGCGACTGTCGTCAGTCGAGGGGCTGCGAGATGATCTTGTGTGGGACGACATCAAGGAGTTTGTCGAGCTGTTTGGCGAGGAGTTGTTTCACGCTCGATCCCTGACACTCGGTAACGTGAGGACCATTCTGCATAACGGCATCGAGTGGTTCCTTGAGCAACTGGCTGAATACGACGATCCGCTGCACCCGCATCCGTTGCTGGAATCACTCGAAAACGGAGAGATTGAACTGGATGAAGCCGTGGAGACGCTGGAGCTGATCTACGGCTCGGTGGTCGACCGCTTCGACCGGTTCCTGGAATACAACACGACGACGACGCAGTCAGACTACGGCAACAAGTTTTACGTACTGCTGGACTTCCTGCGCGTCGAAGCCGCCTACGACCGCGACGCGTGGGAACGGATTCCGGAAAGCATCGTCCATCGCGCTTTGGCAATGGCTGGTCGCACGGGAGCACTGGGGATTCTGGAAGAAATTATCGAAGCGGAATGCCGCCAGGACGCCGACCGGCACGTCGAGAGCCTGCAGGAACTGGAAGAACAGTACGGTGTCCACCTGCCTGCTGTGGCCGACCGGTTGAACGAGCGGTTCGTCAAACCGCTATCCGTTAATCGGATGCTGGCTCTGGTCGAAACGTCATCCAACACGGGCGCCCGTAACGAAGGTGCCGCCGAACGTTTTGAGGAACTGCGGAAGGAGATTGACAACTACATGCAGGAGATCGCAGGATCGGCAATCGACATCCCGCAATGGCTGCAGGACGTCGAGCGTGAAGTGAACCGCCTGGAAGCACCGTCCGATTACATACCGCCACCAGAACTCGATGTCCGCCGACCGGTGATCCACATCACTGAACAGGAAGTCCGGAACCAGCTGGAAAAATGGGGCCAGGCAATCGCAGACTCAGAACGATCCCGCCGCAAGTCCACTCGCCGCCGCCGCAAGAAGCCGTAAGGCTGATCAAGCGTTCGGCGCGGGTCTCCTGACCCCGCTGCCGAATTGACCTTAGGTCTCCCACCTCGATGAACGAACGGTGAATGAAATCGTCGCCAGCGGAGACCTTCGGTCGGATTAACGGCGGGGTCGGAGACACGCGCCGAACTGGCGCGCCAATCCGCTACACATCCATTTGCACTTCGCATTTTGAGATTTGCTGTTTGCAATCCCACAGTCCTATCACTGGCCAGGACAAGCAGCGTGTAGAGGAAGTGCCATCAGTGAATTCCCCGAGTGGCGGCGATTCGTTCGGAGGGAATGCAGTATCAACTCCGGTGACGACAACGAATGGTGTCCGCAATTTACCACCGGCAACCGAAAGTATCTCGGGAATCTGCATTGGGGGCACAGAGAAGCCAGAATACGGAACAATCAGTTCTCTCCAACTTATCCCGTTCCGGCTGGCATGCGGAAAGGAACGATGCTGTTTCTGGAATGCAATCATGGCGGATGACACCTGGTGTAGTTTGAGCATCGTGTCATATTCCGCGCGGGCCGCGACTGCACCTGGTGAGTCTCCTTGAAGCAACCGGTTGCAGGTCGGAAAGTCTTCCAGGAAGAACGGGTTGCAGGTATGTGGTGCGCTGGGCAACTTGATTCGGACAGCG
>CAYSJO010000826.1:0-10946 GCA_964431285.1 uncultured Planctomycetaceae bacterium | reverse complement strand
GGCCGATCACGGGCAGCCCCCACTTTCATTTCGTGTACCCGAGCTAAGCAGACTCAATCGGTTTGCTGTCACAGTCCTCCAGCACATTTCCGGCACGTCTTTGATGGCCATCCTGTTAGAAAACTCCGAACTGCTGTCTATTCTCGGAGTCATGGTCTGTCTGCTCGCTGGGTCCAGCTTTTTCTCAGCCAGCGAAACCTCGCTGTTCTTCCTGTCATCGGACGAACTTCAGGAGTTCAAACGCCGTGGCCGGGCCAGTGAGTTGCGCGTTGTCGAACTCCTCACCGATCCGGATCGACTGCTGACCGCGGTCCTCTTCTGGAACCTGCTGATCAATCTGTCTTTCTTTGCCTGTGGTGTCGTCGTCTCTGAGCGACTGCTGGCAGAAGGTGCCGGTACCGCCGCCGGGTTATTCAGCATCCTCAGCCTGGTCGCGATCATCATCTGCGGAGAAGTGATCCCCAAAAGCAGCGCTGTTATGTTCCGGCAACGGTTGGCCCGGATGGTCAGTCTGCCATTGGCCGTGTCGCTGCGTGTGTTCGATCCCCTGGCCCCGATGTTCCGAACTGTGACACGTTCACTGCGACGGATGTTCTGGCCGAAGTTACGGAAAGAACGCTATCTGGAAACCGACGATCTTGAGCAGGCAATCGACAACTCGGCTGGCGATGAGCACCTGATCCGCCACGAGCGACTGGTGCTGCACAACATCCTTGATCTGTCGGAAATCCCGGTCGAAGAAGTGATGCGTCCACGTGGCACGTATCCCGCAATGCGTCCGCCGATCCATCGAACCGACCTGGCAGGCGCATTCGAGAGACGCCACGCCGAACACACACCTGGGCCGTCCGTGCCGAAGGCGAGACTCAGCGACCAGAACGACGGTCATCCTTTGGCTGCGCATCTCCATGGTGACTATCTTGCCGTGCTGGCGCAATCAGGGGACGACGTGGAATGCGCCGTGCCGCTCGGACGGTTTGCCGTTCTACCTGATGTGCATCTTGAGAAAGTGGCGGAAAAGGTGGTGCATGTTCCATGGTGCGCGACCGTCGCACACGTGCTGCATCGCCTTGAGACAGCTCAATGCAAACTGGCATCGGTCGTCAACGAGTTTGGTGAAACTGTTGGTGTCGCAACTTACGAAGACATTGTGGACACAATCCTCGCTCCCGAACCCAGTCGAGCTCGACGAGTGCTGCAGCGTGACCCGGTACAGAACGTCGCGCCCGATACATGGCATGTCGATGGTATTACCTCACTGAGGTATCTCAGCCGACGGCTGAAAATCGACTTCGAACCTGAAGACGGACAAGTCACCGTGGCGGGAGTCTTCCACGAAACCCTCGAACGCATTCCGGAAGTCGGCGACGGATGCGTCTGGGAAGGTTTTCGTATGAGAGTATTGGAAACAACAGCTCGTGGGAGTTTTCGAATCATCGTCACACGAGACCAATAAGTAGCCGACCAAAACACATGACCTTCTGGCTGACTATCATCGCTGCCCTGCTGCTGTTTCTGGCGGGAGTCCGTCTGTCCGCGTTTTTCAGCGGTTCAGAGACGGGCTTCTACCGAATCAGTTTTCTGCGCTTGAGTATCGACGCACACTCGGGTGATAAAGTTGCGAAACGCCTTATCTGGTTTGTTCACAATCCCGAGTTCTTCGTCGCTACAACGCTTGTTGGAAACAACATTGCCAACTACCTGACCACATTGGCAATCGGACTGGGCGGCGACAGTGTCATCGATTCGGACAGCGCGTTTGTCGAAATTGGCCTGACCCTCGTGGTCTCGCCAGTCATTTTCGTGTTTGGCGAAGTGATGCCCAAGAATCTGTATTTTCGCGCGCCCACAACACTGCTGCGCAAAGGGTTGCCCGAGTTTCGATTCTGGTATCGGCTGCTTCTGGTGATGTCGACGCCTCTGGTGTGGATCACTCGCCTGATCGAACGACTCAGCAGTTCGCAGCCACAGAATATGGAGCTGGTGTTAGGCAGGCACCGGCTGACTCACGTGTTGAGCAAAGGGCGTGAGCACGGGCTGTTGACCAGTGAGCAGGGCCAGCTCATTCACGGACTGCTGCACGAAGCGAGCAACCCGGCCGCTGAGATGATGATTCCGCCGCCGCGGATTATTGGTGTGGAAGAGTCCGATGATCGTGAATCGCTGTTGCAGCGTGCGCGTGAGTTCGGCCTGACGCAGATGCCGGTCAGTCACGATGGCGGCGAGGAATGGTTCGGCTATATCCGCATGCTGGATGTGGAATTGTCGACACAGTCGTGGACGGATTTGATTCGTCCTTTGCCGCGAATCGCCCACAACGCCAGCCGGCTGACCGCGTTGATGCAACTTCGCGAATTCGCCGATTCGCTTGGCCTTGTCTGCGAAGATGATGTCATACGCGGCCTGCTGACCGAGCGAGCGTTAACCGAGCACTTCATGCATCCAACTGGCTCACCTCATTCACGGCACGTCCCGCTCAGCACTCGTGCAAGACCCGCGTGACGTCGTTCGTAGTAACCGCATTTATGCGGTTGATCCAGGGTAACTTTACAGTTCGATCTGGACGCCTGAGCGATAGACGTCGGTTCCCACGCGGGGTCGACGATGGCCAACAGGTCCCGCGCTGAACTGAACCGCATAAAAGCGGTTACTACGAACGTCCGAGTACGCTGCGGAGCGCGACTTCCAGCTCCGGGAATGCGAATTCGTAACCGGATTGTGTCAATCGATCGGGGTGGACTCGCGTGCTGCCCAGCAGCAATTCTTCGCCCATTTCGCCGAAGCCCAGCCGAACGGCGAACGCGGGCATGGGGACGATTGTTGGGCGCCGCAGCACTCGACCAAGAGTCTTCGTGAAATCGCGATTATTGACAGCTCCTGGTGCGACCGCATTGACCGGACCGGACAATGATTCCGTCGTCAGGCAATGCAGCATGATGCGGGGCAGGTCTTCGATGCTGACCCAGCTCCACCATTGCTTCCCGTGGCCGACGATTCCGCCGCCTCCAAGTTTGAACGGCAGCAGCATCTTGTGCAGCGCACCACCCTGTGGACTCAAGACGACCCCGATCCGCAGGTTGACCACACGAATGCCGGCTTCGCGGGCCGGGGCGACGGCGTTCTCCCAGTCCTGGCACAGCTGACTGATAAACTTCGATCCGGGCAGACTCTCTTCGTTCAGAATCTCGTCGCCGCGATCGCCACCATAGAATCCGATCGCGGAAGCACACACGAAGACCTTGGGCGGACTGGCAAGTCCGGCTATTGTCTTCGACAGCAGCTCTGTGCTGATGCCCCGGCTTTCGCGGAGTTGGTTTTTCATCGCCGCCGTCCAGCGGCCACCGGCGATGTTGTGTCCGCCCAGATGCAAGACCGCGTCGCATCCTTCCAGACCGGCCGAGTCAATCGTGCCATCCGCCGGGTTCCACTCGACCGCACCTGTTCCGTCCGTCGGCTGCTTTCCACCTCGCACCAGTCGAACAACTGCGTGCCCACCCGTGGTCAGAAACGGAATCAGGGCTGAACCCACAAGTCCGGTGGAACCGCCGATTGCAATCTTCATGGGAGTCGAAGTCCTGTTGGCTGCATGGAACTGCAGGTCACGCTGCGTGACCTCGTGACGGAAGAGAAATGACCGCTGAAGCTGACGTTGAATTAACCGACCAGCGAAGAGGTTTCCAGGAAATCCCAGTGGCACAGCGTATTCGATCCGATCGGAAAGAAGACACCGGTCTTGCCCCAGCGGCTGCATGCGATGCGTGTGCTCCCAGCGGGCGAACGGTCCACGCAACTGAATGTCGCGAAACTGCAGCCCCGACTGAATGTCGCAGTGTTCGGCCACCCACAGCTTGCGGAACGGTCCAATCCGAATGCGAAAACAGGTTCGAGACCTGTCCTGGACCGGAGCAGCCTCGAGGAGTTCAACCGATTCCCATGGTGGTGCCAGGCGGCCGAACGCACCCGGTCGGCAGTGCCAGTCGAATGCGGCTTCGGCGGATACCGGCAGTTCGGATGATTTTTCGAAGACAGGCATGGCAGCCCGTTGAAAAAATGCAGGCCGGCAACAGGAGCGATAGCGGCGCAGTTCCGCCGCATTGTTTCCCGACGAATTGACTTGTGCCGAACAGCGTTGCGCTTGGTCGGCCTGCCTACTGTATGCCGCTCTCAACGGCTTGACAGGCCTCTGGTGTACGGGTCGCGATTTCGTATGGACGGAGATGCCAATATAGTCCCAACTGTCAAGAACCGATGCCCGGCACAGGACAACATCATGCAGGACGTGGTCGATTATCTGAATTCAAACCGTGACGCCGCAGTCGAACGGCTGTCTGATCTGCTGCGTATCCCAAGTATCAGCGCGGATTCGCAGTATCACGCGGACGTACTTGCCGCGGCCGACTTCGTTCGAGATACGCTGGTCGATGCGGGGCTGGAAGTCACTGTCGCCGAGACTGCGGGAAATCCGATCGTCTACGCTGAGTGGCTGAAGGCCGAAGGGGCTCCGACCGCGCTGGTTTACGGGCACTACGACGTGCAGCCGCCCGACCCGCTCGATTTGTGGACGACTCCCGCGTTCGAGCCGGACATCCGGGACGGCCGTATCTGGGCTCGCGGTGCGACCGACGACAAGGGCCAGATGCTGACTCATGTTCTGTCTGTCACGGCATGGCTGAAGGTCACCGGTTCGCTGCCGATCAACGTGAAGTTTGTGATCGAGGGCGAAGAAGAAGTCGGCAGCGACAACCTGGATGTCTACCTTGCCGAGAAGCGTGAACAGTTGAAGTGCGACGTTGCAGTGGTCAGCGACACGGCCCAGTACGCTCCGGGCATGCCTGCTGTGACCTACGGTCTGCGCGGCATTCTGGCATGCGAAGTTACGCTGGCTGGTCCGAATCGCGACCTGCACAGCGGAGTCTTTGGCGGGGCCGTCATCAACCCGGTCAATGCGCTGTGCGGCCTGATCGGCAAGCTGCATGACGAATCGGGCCGAGTGACCATTCCGGGCTTCTACGACGACATCATTCCACTGAGGGCCGAAGAACGGGAACAATTTGCGGCCTTGCCCTTTGACGAAGCTGCCTGGCTGGCCGATCTGGGAACTGACGCGGCATGGGGTGAGGAAGGCTACTCAACAACCGAGCGCCGCTGGGCACGCCCGACCTGTGACGTCAACGGCATCTTCGGTGGCTACACGGGCGAGGGACCTAAGACGATCGTTCCCTCAAAGGCGACTGCCAAAATCACCTGCCGACTCGTTCCGGATCAGGACCCGCATCAGCTCACCGAAGCATTGCGGCAGTTTCTGACCGAGAACTTACCTCCCGGCCTGAAGATGGATTTCTCAACACAACATGGTGGCCACCCCACCATGGCCGACCTCTCCAGTCCGTATATGGCAGCGGCCCGATCAGCAATCGAGAGTGCATTCGGAACTGCTCCCGTTTTAATCCGTGAGGGCGGTTCGATTCCTGTCGTGGCTAGCTTCAAGGACCTACTGGGGGTCGACACGCTGCTTCTTGGGTGGGGCCAGAACACCGACAATCTGCATAGTCCTGACGAACACTTCGCGATTGAAGACTTCCACAAAGGCACGCTTGCCAGTGCATATCTGTGGCAGGCACTTGCGGATGGCGAATGATGTCTGATTGGAATTCGGACGACGATCGGGAGCGGATTGAAGCGACGCAACCATTCCAGCTACGGGAAATGAACCGTCCGTCGAGTTTCCTGAGCAAACTCGGCAGAACGGTGCTGCTGCTTGTCATCGGGGCGTTGGTCACTCCACTGATTGTGCCTGGGTACGCTGCCGTGCAGGCGGAGGGTCCCATGTGGGCCTGGGCGGGCCGCATTGCCCTCAACGCCGGCGTCGTGTTTTACGTGACACTGCTGATTTACACATGGTGGCAGCCAGCGTGGTTACGCTCCATTTATCAGAACGCCGAACGAAAGCTGGTGTTGGTTGGTCACGGTCTGAACATCTGCGTTCTGCTGGCGCTGCTGGCTGGAGCTGTCTACGGGGTGGTGACGTTTCTCAAGGGACCGTGACTGCTCACGGCCACGATTCACTTTCGAAACAACCGCGTGGCCTGAAGTTCTTTCGACCGTGGCGCGGACTCGATAAACTCCCCGCGCCATCAGGCCTGACCAGGGATGTTCCAGACGGTGACCCATCATGCTCGACCTGCAATTCATCTGTGACAACGCGGACCTTGTTGCCGAAAACTGCCGTAATCGCGGAGTCGATGCGGATATCAGCGCGGTTATTGATCTTCGAAAGCAGCGCGGTGAACTGCAGCGGAAGGGGGACGCTCTCCGCAGCGAGCAGAAGTCGACGCAGTCGGGAATTAAAGGTGCGAAGGATCAGGCCGAACGACAGGCTCTGATTGACCGCGGCCGGGAATTACGGGAGCAGGTTGCGGCCGTTGATGAGGAAGTCGGTACGGTCAAGTGCCAGCTCGATGAGCTACTGTCGTTCATCCCGAACCTTAGCCATCCAGACGCCCCGGTCGGAAATCTCGACAAGGAGAACGTCGAAATTCGTCAGGTTGGCGATCTGCCGCAGTTTGACTTCAAGCCGCTCGATCACGTCCAACTGGCCGAGAAGCACGACCTGATCGACTTTGAAGGCGGCGCACGCGTCGCCGGCTCAGGTTTCTATTTTCTGAAGAACGAAGCCGTGCTGCTGGAGATGGCACTGATCCAGTTTGCCCTCGAAAAACTACGTGGCGCCGGATACACGCTACACACCACGCCGGATCTGGCCAGACAGGAGGTCCTGCAGGGAACTGGTTACAACCCTCGCGGCGACGAAACGCAGATTTATTCGATCGCCAACACCGATCTCAGCCTGGTCGCGACTGCCGAAATTCCGCTCGGTGGCCTGTTGAAGGACCAGATCGTACCCCGCGAGGATCTTCCGTTCCGCTACGCCGGACTCTCTCACTGTTTCCGCACGGAAGCCGGTGCTGCCGGCCGAGCGACGCGGGGCATCTATCGCGTGCATCAGTTTACGAAGGTGGAGATCTTCGGATTCACCGCACCCGACTTCGAAGAGTCGAACGCGTTTCATCAGGAAATCGTGCGACTGGAAGAAGAAATCTTTCAGGCGTTGGAGATCCCGTACCGGGTCGTCGACACCTGCACGGGAGACCTTGGTGGTCCAGCCCACCGCAAGTTTGATCTGGAAGCCTGGATGCCCGGTCGCGGCGAAGGCGGAGAATTCGGCGAAGTCACATCGGCGTCAAACTGCACCGACTACCAGGCCCGACGCCTGGGAGTTCGCACGCGTATCCCGGATAAAAAGGGCACTCAGTTCGTCCACACGCTAAACGGAACGGCCATTGCAATCTCCCGTGCCCTGATCGCCCTGCTCGAAAACCACCAGCAGGCCGACGGCAGCATCGCGATCCCGGAAGTCCTGCAAAAATGGGTTGGCCAGGACCGCATTGGGTGACCGCCAGACGCCGTCACCTCGAACAGGTCCCTGCGCCGGCAGGGTCGTTTCACTCGCTCTTTGTGATTGCGTACAGCATTTTGCTGGTACGCAGGAAGATGTCGCCGTCCGAGAACGCGGGGGTCGAATTGCTTGGCTCGCCGAGGCTGTTTTCGGCGAGCTTTTCGAACTCTTCCGCGTTCGGAGCCAGGACCAGAGTCGTTCCTTTCTGGTTGGTGACGTACAGCCGGCCTTCGGCCAGCACCATCGAGCCCCAGAAATTGCCGCCAGGTCCACGATCCTTCCAACGTTCCTCACCAGTGGCGACATCCAGGCACTGAATAAGCCCGGGACCGGCGTTCGCCATGAACAGTGAGTCCCCGATAATGACTCCGGAACCGATGCGCTGCGGGTTTTTCGCTGTTGCATGCCACAATCGGTGTGTCTCTGTGACGTCACCCTCGCCATCGATCTTAAATGCCAGAGCAGGTCCGGTGTAACCACCCATCGCAATGCCAAATCCGTCGCCGATCACGGGCGACGTGTAGACCAGATTGCCGTTTCGACCGACCAGCCCGTCACATGACCAGTTGAGTGTGCCGGTGGCTGGATCGAGCGACACGACACGTGTCGGCATACTGCAGATCAACTGAAACCGATCACCGACAGCTGCGATCACGGGCGTACTCCACGAACCGGTCATCTTTCCGTCGCGGTCGTTGTTTCCGCCGGGTTCGTCGAACTTCCAGGCCACTTCGCCAGTTTCGAGTTCCAGGGCGACCAGGAACTGTTTTTTCCCCGGTCCGAAATTCAGGAAGATCAGCCCTTCGTGGATTACGGGAGAGGAACCGTAGCCCCAGATGTGTCCTACCTGGCCGAGATCACGCTTCCACAACTCCGTCCCTTCAAAGTCGTAGCAGAACAGCCCTGCGGAGCCGTGCCACACCACGACGCGCTCGCCGTCAGACGCTGGAGTCGCCGCACCAAACGGATTCGTTTGGTGCGTCTTCTCGACGATGTCGAACGTGACTGGCTTCGTCCACACGGCCTTGCCGTCCGCTCGGTCGAAACAGTGCAGGGTCCGTTGCGTTCCGTCGGCGGCTGCAGAGGTCACAAAAACGCGTCCATTCGAGACGATCGGGCTTTCGTTACCACGAATCGGCATCGCGACTGACCAGCGAATGTTCTTTTCCTTCGACCATTCGAGGGCGTAGCCCTCATCTTCTGCGACCCCGTTGCCCGTCGGACCTCGAAATCCCGGCCAGTCGGCGGCGCGGCTGGTCGAAGCTGCAATCAGGCAAAGAGCCGAGAGCAGCAGAGCGGAACACCAGAATCGATGGAAACACGAAGCGTGGTCTTGGACGCGCATAATTCAGGGCCTCCCTCAGGTTGATATCCGCTGTGCAGGGTGCAATCGGTATCGTGCGGCAATAAAGTGACGTCCGGTCGTCCGATTCGGGCTCCTTCCTCAGGCCGGATGGTGTCCTCGCGGAACCGGAATCGCAACAGTTCACCCGATCGGAGAATGAGATGTCTCGCCTTGCCTGGCTCGTGCTGATCGCAGCGTCCGCCACCATCACCGGCTGTGGAGGCGATTCCGCACCACCCGCAGACGGAACAGAACCTGTTTCTGTCAGTACACCGGAAGTCCCCGAGCCCGCCGAACCGTCGAGCGAACTGCTACCGGCGGACGCCACACCGGAGTTAACTGGGTCGGATTTACCGTACAACCCACCCCCACTCATCGTGCCGGCCGAGAATGCTGAGGGTGACACGCCTGGTGCAACTTCGGCCGACGATGCAGCACCAGCCGGGAAGCCGCCGGAAACTGAAGTCATCGAGCAGTAGCACCACCGGTGGTGCGGACTCCCACTCTCGACATTCCAAATCGAAACCGGCAGAATCCGCCTCTCGACCAATCAACTCCCGACCGACCAGCCGGTCACACCACAAGAACTGACTATGTCCGAATCACAGACGACTGAAGCTCCGACGGAACAACTCTTCGAAGACGCTGAACTCCGGCAGTTCGAAGCCGACGATGTCGAAGCGGGGCGAGCGATCTGCAAGATGCTGTCGCTGCTCTTCATCTACACCGTCATTGCGATGTCCATCGTTTCGCTGTGGACCGTGTGCGCAACCTCACCCGATCACGCTGCCGAAGTGACGACTCCCGGACATTGATTCGCTGCGAACCCTCCCACAGAAACGTCAGGCCCGGCCAATCACCGGGCCTGTTTTCGTTGGTTCGCTGTAGCGTCGATTAGAGCATTTTCAGAGTTGGTCTTCAGTAGATCCATCCGGCTCAAACCCCCCTCTGACTGACCCTCTCCCCAACGGGGAGAGGGTTTATACTAAAGACGAATTCTGAAAATGTTCGAGTGCTGATGAGCGTTCTGTCTCCACAATGAAAGACCCGCAATGCCGTCGATGATTTCCGCCCCGCAGCCGGACGCTGTTGAGGCTGGTGCTGTAGTTCTGGCCTCGGGCGGCAACGCCTTCGACGCCGCGCTGACGTGTGCTGCCGTGCAATGGATCGTTGATCCGCATTCCTGCGGGATCGGTGGTTATCTTGTGATGACGTACGGACTGGCGGACGCACCCGGTCCGGCACCGATTTTCGATGCACCAGCGTTAGCGGGGTCGAAGACATCGCCAGGTATGTGGGAAGACGTCGTCATTGGCCCCAACCCGCGTGGTTGGGGATTCTTCCTGGAAGACAAAGTCAACGAGGACGGGCATCAGTCCGTGTGTGTGCCGGGGATCGGTCGCGGCATCAAAGCGATTCAGGAGCGCTGGTGCACACGCAGCCTGGCCGAACTCTGGAAGCCGGCGATCAGCCTGGCCGAGAACGGTTGGATGGTCACTGCGGCCACCGCTGCACGCTGGAAAGAGCCGCCGAATTACTACGCGGCGTCCTCGCTGCGTCAGAAGCTGGACGTGACTCCTGACGGGCAACGTATTTATCTCAAACCGGATGGCTCGACGCACGAGATTGGCGAGCTGATCCGCAACCCAGACTACGCCCGCACGCTGAGAAGAATCTGCGACAACGGACTCGACGACCTCTACACCGGCGAACTGGCCACGGAGATAGTCGACGACATCAGCGCGCATGGGGGCTGGCTGACACTCGACGATCTGTCGAGTTACTCGATCCGCGAAGAATCTGCCGTCAGCACGACTTACCGCGGATACACAATCGTCACCGATCAGCCACCGCACGGCGGCCCGACACTTGCCGAAACGCTGAATATCCTGGACGGATACGACCTGGCATCGCTGGGGCACAATTCCCCGGAATACGTCCATCGCGTGAGCATGGCGATGAAAGCCGCTTTCGCCGATCGCAACCGCCATCTGGCCGATCCGCATTTTGTCGACGTTCCGCTCGACTGGATGATTTCCCGCGAACGCGCCGCCGAATGGCGGGACGTGATCGATCGCGACGGCTCGATTGAGGTTGGTCGACGTCAGCAGGATTCGCCAGACACGACGCATGCCTCGATCGTTG
>CAYSJO010000825.1:0-11411 GCA_964431285.1 uncultured Planctomycetaceae bacterium | reverse complement strand
GACTTGCGGATACGGGCCGCTCTTCGGCCATTCAGACCCCGGCTCGCGGTACATCCCGGTATACCAGGCGCGGTAAACACCGTCCTGCCTGACAACAGCGACTTTTGCAGCCCCCTGTGAATCGAAGTCGCCGGGGCGTCCGGCGGTGATGACCGGGTCGGCCCGCTTGCGCGCCGTGTTGACCTGCAGCCGGACACCATCCATGTGCTGCAGTTCCTTCAAATCGAGAAACAGCACTTTGTTGTCGGCGTCGGACTTGAGCGATGGAACCGGAAGCACGTGAAACGCCGTGTCGGGTGACTGGCTGCGATGTCCGATTCCCAGTCCGATCGAGGACTTATCCGCGCCCAGACCGTGCTCCACACTAAGCCATTCGATCGACAGGTGACTGTCTTCAGACCGGGCGGTGTTTCGCGTCAGCCAGAAGCTGTTCAGGATCGGGCTCCATCGCGTGCCCAGCCACCGCGCGTAAAAAACGTGCTGACGTGTCGAATCGATAAAGAACACCCAGGGCACGCCGTGCTGATCAACGATCAGTCTCGGTGAGTGGACGGTATCCCAGACCAGTCGACTATCGAGGTCCGTCAGCGGGAACGACTGCCGCGGCTTCTTATCTGTCTCCAGGAAGGTGTACTTCAGGGAATCTCCCGATTCGTGAACGGCGAGAATCCGGCCGTTCAAGTCGGCGAGAGCCGGTCGATTTCCGGAGTGACTTCGCTCCAGTTGCCAATCGTTCCTGGACGCCAGCTCGGAAACCTGTCCCGTCAAGTGGTACGCGAGACCGATCGTGTCGCCGGACACAACATGAAAGGCTCCGTCTCGTGACAGAAGCAGCGAAGGAGGATAGAGCTTCCTGCCTTGCCCAAGTTCGAATGTCTGCCACTGTCCATTGCGAACCGTACCAAGATGCACCGTGACTTCCGGTTCATCTGCCACACTCGTCGTCCAGGTCAGCCAGACTCGGCCATCGGGGGCACGACAGATATCTCCCGCCCATGAACGGGACGGCGCAACGACGTGCACTCCCTGCTGTCCGGTTGCGGGATTCAACCAGTTTGCTTTGTCCTTCCCGCTTCTCGCCGATTTCGTCTCAAGCACGCTGTAAGCGGTTCGTCCTTGCTCAGTTGTCCAGATGAGGTGGAGCCGGTCCTGCGAATCGACGACGAGGCCTGAGGAAAACACAGACGCCGCAGTTGGCTCCTGCAGCGATGGAAACGGCACGGCTGCCAGAAAATCAGACATCTTCTGGGGGTGAGGTTTCCGAGAGACGTTCAAAGCGAAGCCCCTCGCGCCTTCCGACCTGGGCGACAGCACGAGCAGGTAGCAATACCCCTGACTGTCGCAAGCCACATGCCGGCTGATTGCCGTTTGGAACTCGTGTTGAAGAAGCTTGTTGTGATCGGCTTCCACCTTGCCCGTTCCAGTAGCAAGAAAGATGACCGACCAAAGCAGACGCAGGGCAGCTCGTGACCACAAGAGTTTATCAGGCATTATTTAGTTGTCTTTCTGCGGCCTTATTGGACCCAGTTGTTCAGCTCTTCGATTGCACAAACCACTCGGTATCGCAACGACAAATCAGGCCCACGCCATGCGGATATGAAGAATCAGATTCCGGCCGTTGCGATCCTCATCGTGGTTGAATGGTTGCGGCAGCCGTTGGCCATCGCTCGTCGCGGATGGTCACAATTTCCTGCTTCGCGAAGAATCCTCGGCGCTGATAATCCAGGGCGAGTTCAACGTCAGCATCGTTCTGGAGTGGAAAGGCAACACGGTCTTTCCCGGTCAGTTCCTTTGCGAGATTGACGTAGTCGGCAAACTTCGGGCCCAGTTTACCTGAGACGAGCCACGCGCCGTCCGGTGCTTTCACGATGTTGAAGAACGTGAGCTTCTCCTGTAGCGGCGCGTCAGCCTTAACCTGAACCTGCCAGGCCTCATTGGTTTTGACGTGACGATGATAGTGCGACGAGAGTCCGATCCTGGCGAGCTCAGCCTTCCACTCGGCCAGATCGGCATCGGTACCGAACCGCTTATAACCCGAACCTGCCGCGTCCCACGACCAGCCATGGTCCCAAACGCCGATCAGTCGCGCGTGCTTCAGAAGAATGTCATAGTCCCGCCGCATCATGTCGAGTGAGAGATTCGGTTGCTTGAACAAACCCCAGAAGAGTCGCCCCGGCTGATGCGTCGCCCCCATTTCCCAGCGTCCTGGCATGAACTCGATGTCCGGGCCGAGGGCCCTGCGATGGACGCGAATCAAACCTGCGAAATGCTCTGACAAATCCCACACGTACTTCGCTCCCCGTTCGGCAATCGTTCCGTCGGCGATCGAGTAGGTGTAGCCGCTGAAATGCCACAGTGGCTTCTCACCGCGAGCATCGTACAATCCCTTCACCAGAGCATGTCGTAGATCACCAGCCGCGACTCCTTCCAGCACGAACTTCTCCGGAGGCTCGCGCGACATGTGGTAATACAAGCCCGGGTAGAATCCGATGCGAATGTCGGGATGCTGCCGCACCATCGTGCGCGAGATGTCCCGGCCGAGGTCGTACCAGAATTGCTCGTCCTTCGACACGTCCTGCTGTCGCGCGAACTCAAGATCGATGAGCAGCCGCTGGACGCCGATCTCTTTCATGAACTCGGCGCGCTGGCGCATGCCCTCGATGACCCATGTTCTCCATTGAGCGATGTCCTTCGACGCATGGCTGGGATGGTTTTCCATGGGAGGATGAGCGTGCAGGTGGAGAAAGTTGTCGCGGCAACCATACCGAGCGTACAAGCTCTGGAAACGACGCATCTTGTCGAACACCCGCGTCCGCTCCGCCTGACTTCGATAGACCGGCTCAAACCAGTTACCCTCTTCGAGCGCATCCGTCAGCCCGCGAATATTGAACGCCACACCATCGCAGCCGATGACGCGACCCCAGTAAAAGGCGCGCCGCGAGTCAATATCTCCGGTTGGCCAACGGGCGCCACGCGAGTCCGTATACGCCGTGAATTTGAGATAGGGCCAATGGTACAGTCGGGCCGAATCCGCTGCGCTTGCGACTGAAGTGTTCGCATTCAACGACGCATACAGAACTGCCAAAGCAATGAGCCTGTAGACACTCCGGCACACTATCGTGTGACGTGTATGCTCTCTCTTCACCAACTCACCACCCTCAGCGTTTTAACGTCACGATCGTGCGCGCCATGCGGTCTCGTAGCTCAAGGTACCACGCATCGTTCTGAGACCAGTGAGTGTTGCTGGCGAAGAATCGTTTGATGTCGTTCAACACGGTTTCGCCCTCGGACACATCGCGTCCGGCTTTACGGCCAGCCGCAACGAGGTCTTCGAGCAGGCGTGCGTACTCGTAGTCGTCGATCGCTTCGCGATATGTCTCCATTCGCAGCGAAGGAGTAATCGTGAAGTCCGGCTCGGAGGGCAGACCGTCGCCTTTCGGTGGGTAGAAGTAGGCGAGCGAACCGTTGGCGTGCCGCGTGTACGGGTCCTGCCAGGGATTGCGCGAGTCACCGTAGAGATGATCCCAGCCGGTCATTTCCCAGATGAGCAGTCCGCTTCCGCCGCGTTTGAAGATGTCTAGGCCGACGATCCGGTTATTGATGCCGGGCGTATCGATGGCCAGTCGCGATGACGTCACGAGGTACGGCCAGAGTTTGTCGCGGTTGCGCTCGAGTTCGTGATCCGTCCAGAGATAGTCCATCCAGCGGTCGTAATTCTCGTCCATTTCCGGCACATAAATGTCGAGCAGTCCACGGAAGTCCCACTCTTTGCCACCAAAGACGTGCGAGTCCTTATGAATCAGTCCGAGTCCCTGAATACAGGCGGCCGTTCGAATTTTCGCTGTCAGCGGATCGGACTTGAGCAGTTTCAGGAAGTGCATCAACCGCTCGTTGTTTTCGGTTTCATCAATGAGGATGTGCGTTTTGTCGAGCCAGCCGTGCTCGTCGAGGTTCTTCGCCATTCGTCGATAGTACTTGAGAACCAGGTCGTCCCACTGCTTCTGCGTAACTTCGATGGACGTGTCCTGATACCCATCATGTTTCGTCTTGCCCCACACGACGCGGGTGATCTCGCGGAATGTCTGCCAGCCCATGGTGTGGTGTGGTGCGTACTCGGGGCCCTTCAGCCGCTTACCCGGCAGTTGCTGGAACAGGTTGCAACTGCTCGGGTCCGTGTGTGTCAGGCAGATGTTGTTGCACTTCTTCTCGTCGATGAAATGCCTCAGAGTTTCGTTGAATTCGGTGAAGTCCCAGTCGTGCAGTTCGAAGAAGTTGCCTGGCTTGTCGACGTTGTAACCCCTGGGCGGCGGCGTCCAGTTCATGTCGATCTCTGAGTACAGTGCAACCGATTTGGGCGTGAACTTGTTGTCGACCATGACGTCGTAGTAAGCCCGCGCCAGCCGCTTCATGGCCGGCTTGTCCCGGGGCCATTCCTGGCCGAGCCCGTGATAGTCGAGCATGTTGCGGGCATCGTCCCGGTTACTCAGAAGCTTGCTGACATACTGCAGACCGAGGTTGGAGCGGAAAGTTGAATACTCAGGCAGTTCAAAGTCGTAGACCTCCACTGAGAGCGGCACGGAAACCGGTTCCGCGCCTGCAACTCGAAGCGTGGTCTCACTCGAATACACGCCGGCTGGAGTTCCCGGTGCCACCGACACAGTGAACCACAACGCCGTTGTGCCGGACTTCGGTGTGAGCCTCCTCGCCCCGATCGGAACGAGCGGATCACCAATCTCGCCAAGGATCCGCCCCGGTGTGATATAGGACGACTTCCTGATCGGCACGAATTCGACGCGCCGCACGGAGACTGCAGAGGATGGGATCCTGTGTCCGTTGCCTTTGAAATCCTCGACCTCGACTCCGGTCAGCGTGACACCGTCATCTTTCGGATTCAGCAGCAATTGGAACGACTGCCGTTCGTTGGCAGCGCAGCGAATTGTGACCCGGTCACGTCGCGCGGACGGCAACTCCATTTTCCGCGTCACCTTGACCGTTGTGTCGGCAAATACAACGTTGAGCGAGGCGGACCCTGGTAGTCGGTAAGTGGTGTCACCGATGTTTCGCTGTACAACGCGGATGTTCTCAACGGTCACCGTCTCTTCCGGAACGGCATCCTTCTCGCGACTCGGCGTCTGCAGATGATGACTGCACATCGGCTGGTAGTAGAGCATCCATTGTTTGCGACCAGGTCTGTCAAGCTTTGCCTGCAGCGAGATGTTGACTTCGCGGACCGACAATTCATGCAGCTTTCCGGGGGCCCAGACGCCGCCGACCACCAGTTGCATGTCGTCACGATCGGGAACGAACATCGTCTTTCGGCGCGTTTCACCACGCGGCAGCAGTGGCGGGAAAAACGACGTGCGATAATCCGTCGACCGCATCGGACTGCTTGGCTGAAAAATTGTCTCGTACTTGTAGGCCGGGTTCTTGCCGAATTCTGACGAGACAAACTCGAGCAGATGCGGTTTGTCCTTCACGACCTTGATGGCATACCTGTCGGCCGCCGTGTCCCGCCACCCTGCGGCAAGGTCCTTCCCGATCGGAGTCAGATAGAACCCGGCCTCGGGATGAGCATCCACAACCTGGCCCGACTCATCCACTTCCACGAGAGCAACCGCATTAAACGCGAAGAAGTCTGCATCGAACTGAAACCGGCTGGTGTGATTAATCGCGTCGGTAATCTTCTCGGCCGAAAGCGGAATCCGCACCCAGCCATCCTGCTCGGCAGTTGTCTCGAACGGAATGCGATACTGGTAGAACGTGTCATGCCATTCATCAGCCAACACGCTGTTCGCGAACAGTGTCAACAGAAGGCCCGACAGTAACGAACGAGCAGTCAGCATTCTTCTGGTCCTCTATCCGTATCGGCCTGAATGGAATCGATGGGGCCACGAATTGTCACGATGGGGCGGCTTTCGTTAGCGCTCAAACGGAAGGCGTGAGGCCGAGCAACAGGAGCAATTATTGACTGGGTCCATCGCGGCTCCGTGGGTCGACTTTGGACAGGTCCCGAGAGGGAACTACTTGTCAGGAGCGGTCCGTGAGCCAATCCAACGAGAATGATACAAAGACGACATTCTGAGGACCGAGTTCCTCACGTGCCGACCGTCTGCCCCGGCTGCCGTAGACGCATCCGATGTTGCCGTCGGGGAGGCGGGCGAGACAACTGTAGGCGAAGAATCCAGGACGGATTTTCTTTTGCACGGGCCAGCTTTTGCCTTCGTCGAAGCTCAGCCAGATCTTTCCATGTTTGCGACCTTTCGGAGAACCAGGCAGCGAGAAGATGATGCGGCTCTTTTGGCCCGATTCTGTTGCGAAGCTGTAGCGCAACAGTCCAGCGGCGCAGGCAGGACCAGTCAGGGTCGGATCCGGTTGCATTGTGGACCAGGTTTCTCCGCCGTCTTCGCTCTTCGCGACGGCTCTTCCGCCCCCACGTCCGTTCAGAAGAATCGAACCGCCTGAAGCTCGACGAATTGCGTCTTGGTGACCGAGCGCGTTTGGAACACATATGGAGCCAGTCCGCCGCGTTGTTCCACCATCCGCACTGCGTTTGATCAGGATGTCGTTTCCCGATTGGTCGTGATGCCCCTCGCGTCCCTGGGCGAAGACAAGCAGGGTCTTGTCGCGGGTTGCGAGAATCTGCGGCGTGCGGATCAGGTGATAACCGTTCTCACCGGAAACTAAGACTTCGCTGTAAGTCGGATCGGCGGCTTGCGCCTGACAGCCACTCAGAATCAACAAGGCGATCCAGATCAACGGTGTGATTCTCCAGCCACGAGACATGTGAATCGGAGGAATTGCCATGATGTCAATGTGGCCGATCTATCATTGCGATTGCAGGACGTCAGCTCTGTCCCAGTGAAACCACTCAGGAGGCAGGCGACCGAAGTTGGTTTTGAGACGGTCTGCGTTGTTCCAGACGGGACCGAACGCGGCATCATCATCGGGGAAAAAGTTCTTCCTGAATTCCGGGTCCGTTTTGTCGAGCTGGACGATCTCGTCCACCCAGGCATAGTAATCCCCGGCTCGCTTGCGGACTTCTTCCAGCGACTGGCCTTCATGGTGCATTCTCGCCAACAGGGCGTACTGTTCGTGCTGGATTCGGGCGAGGCGAATCCATCCCTGAGCTTTTCGATCCGCGCCGGCCTGCCGCCGGGCCTCGTCCAGATAACTCTGCAACTCGACCAGTGTTTCTTCCGGATAGACCGCCTTCACCGTTGCCCGGTGCGAACCGCCATGTCGGTACGCGCCGTCTGGTCCGCTCCCGATCAAATGTCGGTCGTTCGTGGGATCCCGGAATTGTGCCAGCCGGTCGTAGAGTGTGTCGTAGTACTGCTTCATAGCCGGGGCGGCCTCCCGGAATGTCAGGGTCAGGTATTCCTGATACACCTGCTGCCAGTCGAGCATCGGATCGGTGGCCATCCGGCCGATGATGTAGTACGTCGGCCCTTCCGTGCCCCATCTCAACCCGCCGGCGGACCAGTAGATGCCTTTGACGCCATGGGCGATCCAGCTCCTGATCTTCCCGGCCGCCATGACGGGTGGAAACGCGGGCGTATAGCCGTTGTCGAAGGCTGGTTCCATGTAATACGCATACAGAGTCAATCCGCCGGTCGTCGCTTTCTTCCAGTATGCGAGAGCTTCCTCTCTGGTATCTGTCAGTTCCACGACCGTATTCGCGGGATACGACTCGAACTGAGTGGGCGGTGTCCGCGTCGGCCCGTAGATCAGCACCTGCACAACGCGATCCGGATATTCCTCGCTGATCATCTCGATGATCTTCCGGTTGGCGTTGTGCACCTGGTCGCCCGCCGAAAGTTCTGCGCAGAGTTCACACTCGCACGGCACGAAGGCATCCTGCTGCGCAAGCTGCACCATTTCGTGTCCCTGCTTCAGGATGTTCCCCGTCCACTCGGCAACTCGACGACGGGTTTGGGGACTCGACGAACAGTACTGCGGCAGGTTGGGATGGAGCTGCCGTTTGCCGTCCTTCATCACGAAGCACTCCGGATGCTTCTTGAACAGCGCCGTCGGAAGTGCGGCCGGCCAGGTGTGCCCGCCCCGGCCGAACGCCTTGATGGAAACTCGAAAGCTGTTCGCCATCGACCAGTCGCCCCAGTTAAACATCCGGCCCTGCATGTACATGAATGGTGGCTCATAGGTGACATTCAGGTCGTTGGGCACGGAAACCGTCTTCAGTTGCGGAACGTGCAGACCCATCGGCGTCGGCTGGAGCCAGCGGAAACCAAGCCGATCCAACAGGCCCAGTGCCGCTCGAATCGATCCCTGTGCGCCGCCCATGAGCGGGGCTCTGAAGATTCTCTGGGCCTCAATCAGATCGGTATCCCGGCCCAGCAGGTAAAGCGTGTTGCCTTTGACGGTGAGCCGGTAGCCGTCGTATTTCAGCCCCTCATCTGTCACACCCGCCTGGCCAGTTCGCCTGGTCCTGCCCACGGAGATCAGCGTCTCACTGCGAACGCTGTCCGATTCCCTGACGACAGGCAGTTCCGCGCCGGAAGCCATCTTCAGGTATTTCACCAGGCGCTCGGCAGCCCCCCGCTCCGTCTCCGTCGCTTTGTCGGGAAGGACAATCGTGCTGACGGCCTTCCCGTCCCGTACCAGGTCCAGACCGAAGGCGGGTACGCCAGAGAGGCAGAACATCGTTGCAACGACTGCACGCAGCAGAGAATTGACGGCGCTCGACACATTGCGAGGTTGTGGCATCACGGCTCTGTCCAATGAGTAACGAACTGGAATGAGAATTCAGAATCGATCGGCGCGGAACTCAGTCCATTTCACGAAGCACATCCTCGGAGTTGCTCGAGATGAATCACGGATGAAGAGACATCTAAAGATTCAAGTGCCGGGTCGACGGCAGTACGGCTTCAATCGTTCGGTCGTCGACGCGACGGCCGGGCCAGTCGGGTTTGTTGTGGTTCCGCCACTTGATGTAGCCATCGACGACCTCTTTACTCTTGAGTTGCAATCGCACCGTGATCGGGAAACGCGGGCGGTAGGGTTTGAACCGGGCGATCTTTTTGACCGCTGTTCTCGCGCCCGCTTTGATGCGCGGCAAGGTTTCGGTGGGGGGCAGCAGTTCGACTGACTTGTCGGCGCGGACGCGTTTCACGGCGACGGTTTTGACTTCGTCGCCCAGCAGCTCGTGCACTTCGCGCGTCAGGCCTTCGCAGCCGGTGGCCAGTATGATCGGCACGTTGTGATCGTGACCGGCGACAATGGCGTACGCCGCGACTTCGCCCGCGTCTTTGCCGTTGAACGTGTAGCGGCGACGACGAGCGCTCGACCAAGTATGGGCCAGCACGCCGTCCTCAGCGCCTTCCATCGCGTGAAAGCAGACCAGCATCACGCCATCGAACGATTCGTCGAGGCCATTGAGCAACGGGCCGCCGCTCGGCAACACCTTTACGCGGCGATCGAGCCGGTCGGCGATCAGGCCGCGGTCGCCGAAGCCGTCGTCCCGGATATAGACCTCGTTCGCGCCGCCGGCGAAACATCCTTCGATCGCGGCATTGACGTCGTCAGTCATCAGCTCGCGATAGCGACGGAACTTTTCGCTCGACGGATCGACGTTTCTGGCCCAGTACTCGGCAGCGCCGGTGGAGCCCTCGCTGTCGACGGCAATGTAGACTTTGACTTGGTCGTCTTCGCGCGGCCCGTTGGGCGCTGCGGTTAAACTGTCGCGGTCGAGTGGCGAATCGACGTTGACGATCAGTTCCTCCATATAGGGAATCCGGTCGCGTTTGCCGGCTTGTTTGAGACGCACTCCGAGCTGGTTGTTGCCGCGCAGTGGTGGACAATGTGCGAGGTCGACTTCGACACGCTGACCGGGCACCCCGCCCCGCCATTCGCCGGCTTCGAATCGTTTAATGTGCTGAGAAGCGATCGGCTCGCCATTGATATCGATCGTCAGCCCGTCATCCCTAGTCGCGTGGTAAATCCAGAATATGAGCCGGCCCTTCAGCTTTTCGCCGGCGCGTCCATCGGCCATGCGGAAAGGCAGGACCATTCGGCGGCTGCCGGTGAAGTTCAGCACGGGACTGTTCGGGTGACCGATAACGCTGTGGTTTTCGGCGGCCCAGGGAAAGCTGAGGCGGTGATTCTGATACTCCGCATGTCCTTTGCCCAGCGGCAGGATGTGGTAGCTGCGCGGGCCGCCCGCGACTCGCGCGGGATCGGTGACTACGTTTGTCCAAGCCCGGGTGTCGCGCATCTGCTCAGGAGTGCCGTGCCGACCGAAATAGACGCAAACGTTCCAGAAGGAGATTCCGTCCGCTCCCCAGGCGTAGTAATTCGCTGCCGCGGCGCGAGCTTCGGCGGGCGTCAGCGACATCGCGTTGTAACCGTTGCCGCGACCCGGAGCGAAGACACGCTTGTTCTTGATGAATGGCGGGCCGTTGTCGCCGGGTGCCATCAGGTGGCCCATCAGGGCGAGCGTCTCGACGCCAGCCGGTTTGCACAGCCGGGCGAACTGCTCGACGGGCGTTTGCGGGTCGGTGTTGTTGTAGGTGCAGACAACGACGTAATCGAGCCAGCCGCTCTTGATCCATGTGGCGATGTCGATCCCCGCGAGCCAGCACGTGTTGATCGACTCCGGCACGCGCACGCCGAGCGTTAATCGATCCCGCCCGCGGTGCTTCGCCGCCGCGTCGAGCATCGCGCGAATCTCGCTCAGGTACTTCGTCAGGGTCGGCGCCTTTTCGTAGCCCTGATCGTTCGGGAAGTGTTTCGCCCAGCGAACGAAGTTCAACTCCAGTCCGTCGACGTCGTAGCCTTCGGTAATCTCGCGCATGATCGCCATACGGTGCTCGCGCACCTCGCGATGCGAATAGTCGAGCGCCGTTTCGTTCCTGCGGTCATCGGGCTGGCGGATGATGAACTGCGGATTGTCGAGCGTGAACTGAGGCACGAGCGGGTTATCGGGATCGAGCGAACCGTGATGCGTGTCGCCCATCCGCACAGCCGCCAGGACTTCGATGCCCTTGCCGCGCATGTGCTCGGTAACGACCCGCAATGGATCGGTGCCTTCAGCTCGCAGTCCTCGAATGCCCTTCGCATGCCTCTGACGATAGTCTTTGCCAAACCGATCGCCGTAAACCTCGCCCGCCTTCGTTTCGAAGTTGCAGATGTCGGGCAGCGCCGCCTGGAAGACGTACGTGTTAAACGGCACCATTTCGGCTTCGCGATCGAGCCAGTCTTTGATGAATTTCGACGCGCCCTTGGCCGGGTATTCCATCAGCACCTGGGCGTCGTCATTAAACACAATGCGGCGTTTCGGCAGTTCTTCGGCACTGGTCAGCAGTGGTGCGACAACCGCAACCAGCAGGGTGAGAATTGTCTTGTGCATGCGCGAGCCAGATTGTTGCTGGGCGATTGGGGCTGGGCGATCTACT
>CAYSJO010000824.1:0-2942 GCA_964431285.1 uncultured Planctomycetaceae bacterium | reverse complement strand
GCGCCTCTATGTTCGTTGCGTGCAGGACCTGCTGCAGCATTATCGAAGTAAGACTGTCATCCGTGGCATGGCTCACATCACCGGCGGTGGCCTGCCGGACAATCTGCAGCGCATACTACCGTCAGGCTGTACCGCCCGAGTGGACTGCTCAAGCTGGGATTTAGCCCCGGAATTCCGCTGGCTGCAGGACTTGGCGGGAATCGCACAGGATGAGATGTTCCATGTCTTCAACATGGGCATCGGATTCGTGCTGGTCGTGAATCCGTACTTCGCAGACAGCGTCTGCCGTCAGATCGCCGAGCATCGCATCCCGACGTGGATCATCGGCGAAATCGCCGTCGGCGACGGCAGCGTCGAAATGGTGTCGTAGCCGCAGCCTCCACCAGGAGAACAAAGTCCCGACGTCCCGCTTGCGATGGAGACGCGGGATCGGTCAGGGTGATGTGGTTGGATGACCGCATGGCATTTGAGATTCAAACCTCAGATTTCAGATTCAGCTGAGATCTGGATGACACTTCCACAGCCGCGAACTGGACGGCACGGAATCGCGCACGTAGCGTGTTTGACGCAAGTGCCCTCACAGTATGGAGCAACTCATGTCACTCACCCGTCGTCATTTTCTGAATACCGCCGCCGGCATCGCTGGCAGTCTGACACTGCCCCGCCTGTACGCCGCTGAGAAGTCAACCAAACGAGCTACGAAATACATCGATGTCCACACGCACATTGGGACAACATGGAACGGCAACAAGGAACTGACACCGGACGATCTGCTTCGCTGGATGGACGAGCATGATGTTGAAAAGTCGGTTCTGCTGCCGCTCGTTTCCCCCGAGTCGTCGAGCTTTCTGTTGCTGACCGAGCCGGCTTTGCAGGCCGCGAAAGACCATCCTGACCGCTTCATCCCGTTTTGCTCGATTGATCCGAGAACGTCCGTGCGGGGCGGACGGAAGGGATTCCTGGATGTCATCAGCCGCTATGTCGACAAAGGGGCTCGCGGGTTTGGAGAGCATAAGGTCGGGATCAACATCGACGATCCTCTGATGATGCAGATCTACGACGTCTGTCAGGAGATCGGCATCCCGCTGCTGTTTCATATGGACAATCAGCGAGGCAAGGACCAGCCTGGGTTGCCGCGACTGGAACACGCCGTCGCCACATTCCCGAAGCTTGATTTCATCGGTCACGGCCCCGGCTGGTGGGCTTCGATTTCCGGAGGACTGGACCAGAAGGCATTGGGTGGATATCCGAAGGGCAAGGTGTTCCCAGGCGGAGCGATCGATCGACTGATGGGGAAATACCCCAATATCTATGGCGACCTGTCGGCTGGCTCGGGTGCGAATTCCATCAGCCGCGACAAAGAGTTTGGGCGGGAATTCATGATCCGACGTCAGGACCGACTGATGTTTGGCACCGACTACCTGCAGCCTGGCCAGGCCGTGCCGCAGTTCGAAGTGTTCGACAAACTCGATCTGCCAGCGGATGCGACGGCGAAGATCTTCCGTGGCAATGCCGAACGCGTGATTCTCAAGCAGGAGGCCTGACAGAACGTGTCGACAGAATTCGGCCTGCTGTTGATCACGGGGAATCAGACGCATCAGGAGAATTACGCGCGGGCATTTGCTGCGGATCCCAGATGCCGATTGATCGGCCTGACCGATGATGCTGACATTCCGCCGCGACGGCGGCAGCTCAACCAGGCTCTGGCCGACGAGCTGGACATCCCGTACTTCGATGGCTTCCCGACGGCCATTCAGCGCGACGACGTCGATTTGGTTTCGATCTGTGCGGAACCCGAACGCCGGCGTGATTTGACGATCGCCTGTGCGGTCGCCGGCAAACATCTGTATGTCGACAAGGACCCGGCGCCGATGGTCGCTGACGCCTGGCAGATCGCAGCTGCGGCGAAGGAGCACGGAGTCCTGACTCAGGCCTTCAGCCTGGTCCGCCTGCCTGCCTGTCAACGAGCGCGGGCGATCATCGAGTTCGGCCAACTCGGCACATTGATCGGTCTGCACTGCGACGTGACGTTTGCGAAAGGAGTTGGCGGCACGGCCGACCTGAATCGGCCACGTGTCGAGAGGGCCGAGGCAGAGCGTTTCACGTTCATCGATTCGAAACGCGAGTTTCTGTGCTGCGGCTATTACGCTCTGGTTTTATTTCAATGGCTGACTGGCAAGCGATTTACTTCGGTCGATGCAACGACCGCGAATTACTTCTTCGCCGAGCATCAGCAGAACGACGTCGAAGATTTCGCGTCGGTGATGCTGGGAATGGACGGCGGACTGGAGACAACCATCACGGCCGGGCGTTGTGGATGGATGAGCCATCGCAGTTATGGCATCCACGAAATCCGTCTGGTGGGAACTCAGGGGAGCGTGACGATCGACGCGCACCAGCCGCGTCTGGAAGTCTGCTCGGATGCGTCGCCCTGGTCGCAACCGACAAAACCGCATCCCGAAGACCCGATGGGATTCTGGTCCAGCACACAGAAGTCCGGTGGCGTCTCGCCGAAGGAAGACTGGTTGTTACTGGAAGCGGTCGGCCGATCCGACGCAGCGTGTTTTCTTGACTGCGTCGAACAGAACCAGCCCAGTGACGTGTCGGCCGATATGGCGGCACATTGCGTTGACGTCGTTCACGCTGTTTATGCATCAGCTGCAACCGGCGAAACCGTTGCGTTGGACAATCACCAGGAGCAGCAGTGACCGACCCCGACACCGACTTCGTCGCGACACAGGAGACTCTCATGCACATGCAGCATGATCTGGAGCAAATGCATCAGGTCCTGTTGTCTCAGCAGCGGCAGATCGAGGAACTGAAGTTGAGCCTGAATCGCGTTGAACAGCGTCTCGACCAGTCGCAGGCGGCCGACGACATGCCGGCGCCTCTGGATGAACGCCCGCCGCACTATTAGTCCGTGATCAAATCTTAATCGCTGC
>CAYSJO010000823.1:0-7097 GCA_964431285.1 uncultured Planctomycetaceae bacterium | reverse complement strand
CACGGCATTGCGTCCTTCCGCCGTCGAGCTCGTGCCGCTGTTCAGCGGGGAAGAACGGTGATCTACTCGACACAGCTCCTGGAACTGGCTGAGGCATTTTCCGACCGAGTCTGCATCATCGCAGAAGGCCGCGTGCACGCCTTCGACGAGATGAGCCACCTGCGCAGCACATCACCTGCTGCGGATGGCCTCATCCTGGAAGAGCTGTTCGACCGGCTCCGCGAAGTGCCGGAGTGACTACGCGAGGATGTCCTGAACGACGTTGCCGTAAACGTCGGTCAGACGGAAGTCACGACCCGCGTAGCGGTACGTCAGGTTCTCGTGGTCGAGACCAAGCAGGTGCAGCATCGTCGCATGCAGGTCGTGAATGTGGACTTTGTTCTCGACCGCGACCGCACCTGTTTCGTTTGTCATGCCGTGATTCATGCCGCCTTTGACTCCGCCACCGGCCATCCAGAAGCTGAAGCCCTTGTTGTTGTGACCACTGCCTTTCTTCGGGTCGGTCAATGGAGTGCGGCCGAATTCACCGCCCCACACCAGCAACGTGTCCTTCAGCATGTCGCGGTCTTTCAGATCCTGCATCAGAGCCGCGATCGGTTTGTCGATCGCCGTGCAGTTGGCCGCGATCTCTTTGGCATGATTGCCGTGCTGATCCCAGTTTGAATGACACACTTCGATGTAACGCACACCGGACTCAGCCAGTCGCCGCGCCCACAGACACTGGCGTCCGAAATCATCGTCCAGACAGCGGCCGAGTTTCTTTGTCTGTCCGACGTTGTAGCGTTCCTGTGTCTCCAGCGTTTCACCACTGACGTCCAGCACTTCGCTGACAGATGTCTGCATTCGGAAACCCAGTTCCAGCGACTCAATGACACCTTCGAGCTGCGTGTCTGCCTGGGACTTTTCAAGCAACTCACGGTTCATCGACTGCACGAGATCAAGTTGTCGTCGTTGCAACGCAGAATCGAGTTTCCCGGTTACGTTGGAGATTCCAGCCTTTGCCATGTCTGCACCGACGTGGCCAATCGCTGTGCCCTGATAAATGGCCGGAAGAAAAGCACTTCCGTAGTTCTGAGCACCACCGACTCGCGTCTCTGGATTGACCGAGATGAAGCCGGGCAGATTCTCATTCTCGCTGCCAAGTCCATACAGCACCCAGGCGCCGATTGATGGTCGAGCAAACCGGAAATCGCCCGTATGCAGTTTCAAATACGACTGCGGATGATTCGGCAGGTCGGTCCACATGCTGTTGATCACACACAGGTCATCCGCATGCTGAGCCAGATGCGGCATTGTATCCGCGATCCGCAGGCCGCTTTCGCCGTGCTGACTGAACGGGATGACCGACCCGGCTGGTCCGTTGCCGCCTTTGCGTCCTTTGGCTTTCGGTGACTCATTGGTCGTAGTGACTTTCCGGTCGCGCGGCTTGTAATCGAACGTATCTGTCTGTGCCGGTCCTCCGCGCATGCAGAAGAAGATCACGCGTTTGGCTTTGGGCTCGAAGTGCGCCGGTTTTGGCTGCAGCAGGCTGCGACTCTCCGCACGTGCCTGTTCCGAGCATAGCCCGGCAAGTGCCAGTGAGCCGAATCCGGCCGATGCAGACTGCAGAAGGTGTCGTCGACTGAAAGTGCTCATGTCGAATCCTGTCCGTGGTAGTCATGGAGCGAGGCAAGGGACGCCTCCCGATGGGAATCGTTATTGGCTGGTGGGTTATCGAACGTATCGAAATTCGGCTGTCACAAACAAAGCCTGGCAGAATGGCGTCCATGCAGCGAGTTCTCGTTCGGTCTCGGGAACATCCGACGCCAATGACGCACGGCTCTGTTCCAGGAACGCCGCGGCACGCTCGATCTCAGAAGAAGTTGGCTTCCGAGACAGAGCACGTCGATAAGCAAATCCAATGCGATCGGTTTCGTTGCCGTCTTCCGACACAACAAGCTCAGCAAAGTGTCTCGCCTGCTCCGTGACAAACGGACTGTTGATCAGGAACAGGTCCTGAGCGGGCACCGTTGTCACGCTGCGTCGTCCGACGACCAGGCTGGGATCTGCCACATCGAACAGCTCCAGAACCTCTGGCAGGCCGTTTCGGAGAATGGCCAGATAAATGCTGCGATGAACGCTCTTCTGATGAATCGTATCGGGCGTCAGTGCGTCCTGAATCAGTTTTCCTCCATGTAGCGTTACGACTGATCCCTTCGGACGCTCGCGATCGAGCTGACCGCTAGCCGCCAGAATGGAATCGCGAATGGCCTCCGCTTCAAGCCGTCGTCGTGCGTGCCGCCAGACAAACACGTTGTTCGGATCGGCCTCATAGTTTCGCTCGTCGTGTGCATCGCTGAGGGCATACGTGCGAGTCAGCATGAGTCGGCGAACCATGCGTTTGATCGACCAGCCATCCTCGACAAACCGAGCGGCCAGCCTGTCAAGCAGTTCGGGATGACTTGGGCGATCACCGTTGATTCCGAAATTGTCGGGCGTGCGGACAAGCCCCTCGCCAAACAGGTGCTGCCAGATGCGGTTAACGATCACGCGAGCCGTCAGCGGGTTGTCGGCAGAGGCGATCCAGCGTGCCAGCTCCAGCCGACCGCTGCTGTCGCCGGACAATTCAAGTGAGGCGTCCGTGGCGACAGATACGAATCCACGCGGAATGGGCGGACCCTTGGGCGACTCACCGCGAATGTACACGGCGATTTCCTGCACTTTGCCGGCGTCCCGAATTCCCATTGCCTGGCCCGGCGGCGAAACCTTCTGTTTATCGATTTGCTGAATCTCAGCACGCAGCCTGGTTGACTGTTCCGTCAGCATGTCGAACTGGGCCTGCACCTTGGGGTCGGCCACCTTCGCTTCCTTGCCTTTGCGTTTGCGAGGCAGTTTGCCACGCAACTTTTTCAGGTCGCCATTCACCTTCTGTTGCTGTTTTTTCAGAGCATCAGCAGCTGCCTTCCACTCGTTGTAAGCCCGCTGCTTCGTGGGGTCTTTGTCCTTCAAGGTGTGCAGTCCTGTTGCCGGAGCACCACCCATGGAATTGCCACCGCCGCCATATAGCGTGTCGCTGCTCGCAAAAATCCCCGCAAGTGCGTAGTAGTCGGTCGTTGGGATCGGATCGAACTTGTGGTCGTGACAGCGAGCACACGCGACGGTCAGGCCAAGGAATGCACGCGACGTGACCTCGATCTGGTCATTGGCAATATCCGGTACGAAGCCGCCTTGCTTACCACGAATGACCGGCTTTGACGCAAGCGCCAGAAACCCCGTTGCCACGTGGTTGCGGTTGTACTCCTCGATTGAGTCCGACGGCAGTAGGTCTCCGGCAATCTGCTCGGTGATGAAACGATCGTAGGGCGTATCGGCGTTGAGCGCGTCGATGACGTAATCGCGATATCGCCATGCCAGCGGAAATGTGGCATTGCGGCTGTTGCCATTCGATTCGGCATAGCGAGCGACATCCAGCCAGTGCCGTCCCCACCGCTCACCAAACTGTTCGGACGTCAACAATTCATCGACGAGTCCCGCAAGCGACTCCGGATTCTGCTCGAGGGCGATTTGCCAGCGGTCAAGTTCATCCGGCGCTGGCGGAAGCCCAACGAGATCCAAATGCAGCCGACGGGTGAGCACAGCCGGATCGGCATCAGCAACCGGCTTAAGTTGCTGTGATTCCAGCTTTGCAAGAACAAACCGATCGACATCGGTACGAGCCCATTGGCTGTCTCGGACATTGGGCGGTGGCGAATCAGCGACCGGCTGAAAGCACCAGAACTCGCGTCCCTTGTCGAGATCGATGACCCGGGCGGTAGCCGCAGCCTTGCCGTCACGTGGATCGGGCGCCCCGAGTTTGATCCACTTCACAAAGTCAGCGATCACCTGATCCGGCAGCTTGCCACGTGGAGGCATTTCGACCGACTCGTGTTTAAGAGCGGCAATCAGCGTGCTCTTCCTGACGTCACGAGGAACAACGCTCGGACCGCTCTCACCGCCGCGACGCATCCCTTCACGGCTGTCCAACAGCAGTTCAGCCTTCAGTTTCCCCTTTGCCTGAGCTTCCGCCGAATGGCACTTGTAGCAGTGCTGGATCAGGACCGGGCGGACTCTGGCCTCGAACAATTCGACACCCGCATCCTGGGAAAAAGAGGCAGACGGCAGTGTCGTCAGGCTCGTGAGCACCACGGCAGAAGTGCGCAGCAGCCGTGTCATGAACATGCCGGGATGACACAGCGTCACGGCCGGGCCTGCGATACTTTGCACGGGAGCGTCTCCTGACATCTATTCGTGTTCCGTGAACATGTCAGACCACTTTGCAGCCTGCAATTGGCAGAAAATGTTGTACCAGCCAGCCGTGTCACATCAACACTGACGCAGTTCGTGATGGGTGCGTAAGACGCTCCTGCCTGCCGGATTATTCTCCGAAATCCTGCCTCGTGTCGAATCTGTCATGAGTCGCTGACACACGCTCAGGTCTGTCATTGACCGCGATTGACACGGGTAAAGTCGTTGACTGCTGGCCCGGGGCTTTAATCGAATGGTACATACAGCCGCTCGTACATGTTCGACGCGACTGTCACGAGATGAAACAGCACCATAACACACGTATTCATCACCCACTCGACGCAGGACGATCAGGTTGTCGAAACCCTGCGTCACAGTCTGAACCGGCAACGGGTCTTCGGCTGGACCGACTCACGCCGCATGCAGGCTGGCGATGATATTGACCCGGCGGCGCCTCTATTCGACACAACCACGGAACTGGCCGAGGTATTTTCCGACTTAGTCTGCATCATCGCGGAAGGCCACGTGCACGCCTTCGCCGGAGTGACGCTAAACAGAGCTCGGGATCATGGATTCCCGAATAGCGATAATACCCGGCGATCACCTGACCGAAGGCGTCGCCGAACTGGTGACTGTGGTCCACGGCGAGGATCGACTCGTTGACCTGTCTGCGTCTGATGACGCCAGACGGACAACGATTCGGCCAGGTCGTCATTGGGGACGAAAAATGGGTGAAGTGATGGTGTTGCATGAATTGCGAAAAGTTTGGTAGCGGACCTCGTACCCGGCCCGCGAATCACCATAATCACGATTCCCGCCTCGATCCGTGGCCACCGCCGCCATCCTGCCCACCGAGACCTCATGGCACTGCTCAGTCTTCGCGACGTTTCCTTTACGTTCAGTCACCCGCCTTTGCTCGATGAAGTCACGATTGAGATCGAGAACGGCGAACGCATCGGCCTGCTGGGTCGTAACGGTGCCGGCAAATCGACGCTGATGAAACTGATGGCGGGAGAGATCTCCCCGGACAACGGAGAAATCCTGCGGACCAAAGACCTGCGAATCGCGCGGCTGATCCAGGAAGTTCCCGACGGGGACGACGGAAGCACGGCCGCCGACATCATCGCGGCTGGTCACGAGACTCACGCCGTGGGCGCGGACACTGACTGGCAGAAGCAACACGCCGTCGAGCGAGTGCTATCCCGCTTCAGTCTCGACGGCGAAGCGAGTTTCCAGAATTTCTCGTCCGGCATGAAACGTCGCGTTCTGCTGGCACGGGCGCTGGTCACTGAGCCGGACATCCTGCTCCTCGACGAACCAACGAACCACTTGGACATTGATTCGATTACCTGGCTCGAAAAGTTCCTGCTAGGTTACCGCGGGACGTTGATCTTCGTCACGCATGACCGCGTCTTCCTTCAGTCGCTGGCAACGCGCATCATCGAAATTGACCGAGGCCGGCTGTTTGACTGGACCTGCAACTACGACAAATTTCTGCTTCGACGACAGGCGATGTTGGACGCTGAGGCCAAACAGAATGCCGAGTTCGATCGCAAGCTGGCTGAGGAGGATGTCTGGATCCGACAGGGCATCAAGGCACGGCGCACGCGCAACGAAGGTCGCGTTCGAGCCTTGAAGAAAATGCGGGAAGAACGCAGTCAGCGACGTGACACCGTTGGCAACGTCCGCATGCAGACGTCCGAAGCAGAACGGTCCGGACGACTTGTTCTGGAGACGAAAAACGTGTCGTTCGCGTGGCCCGGTGAACCCGACAGTCCCGTTATCGCCGGTCTGTCGACACTCATTATGCGCAGCGATCGCATCGGCATTATTGGCCCCAACGGTGCGGGAAAAACGACGCTCTTGAAGCTGCTGCTGGGTGATCTGGAACCAACATCCGGTTCGTTGCGACACGGAACGAAACTGGAAGTCATTTACTTCGACCAGCTTCGCGAGCAGATCGACGAAGAGAAGTCCGTCGTCGACAATGTCGGTGAAGGGCAGGATCACCTGACAATCAACGGCGTACGCAAGCACATCTACGGATACCTGCAGGACTTCCTGTTCACACCGGACCGAGCTCGTCGGCCGGCTCGGTATCTCTCCGGCGGAGAACGCAATCGCCTGATGCTGGCCCGCATCTTCAAGCGACCGTCCAATGTGATGGTTTTGGACGAACCCACGAATGATCTGGACGCGGAAACGATGGAGCTGCTGGAAGAACTGGTCGCGAGCTATTCCGGAACACTGCTGCTGGTCAGTCACGACCGCGCTTTTCTGAACAATGTCGTCGCCAGCACATTAGTGTTCGAAGGTGATGGCCAGGTTAAAGGGTACGCTGGCGGGTACGACGACTATATCCGTCAGAGCAAGCCGGCGACTCCGGCCCCTGCGGACAGCGACAACAAACAACAACCGGCCGCCAAACGAAAATCAACTGCGCCAAAACAGCTGTCATGGAAGGAGCAGAGGGAACTTGAGTCCATCCCGGAGCAGATCGAAACGCTTGAGCGGGAACAACGCGAGGTGCACGCGGCCATGACCGATCCCGCATTCTTCAAACAGGACGGAACAACCATCGCCGCGGCAACCGAACGCTTGGACATAATCGAGTCCGAACTGAGCGAGCTCATGCAGCGCTGGGAAGAACTGGAATCGATCGCGTGAATCGTCCCTCTCCCCTGGAGGGGAGAGGGTGCCCGAAGGGCGGGAGAGGGGTCAGCGAGCACTAAGTCCCCCGCCCACTCCGAAGCTGGCTCCCCCTCATCCGGCCTTCGGCCACCGTCTCCCCCGTGGGAACTTTATTCATGGGCGTTTAGAGGGGGGAGTCGCTC
>CAYSJO010000822.1:0-11055 GCA_964431285.1 uncultured Planctomycetaceae bacterium | reverse complement strand
TGCCGCGATTGCACGGGCCCTCGTGTCGCGTCCGGAAATCCTGCTGGCCGACGAACCAACAGGGAATCTCGACGCTCAGACCGGGCAGGGCATTATGGATCTGCTGCATTCCCTGAATGCGGACCAGAAACTGACAATCGTGATGGTGACGCACGACGAATCGCTCGCCACTCAGTCGAACCGTGTCGTGCGTCTGGCCAACGGACGCATTGAAGAACCACTGCGAGCCGCGGCATAAGCCGGCTGTCGTCGGGATCAGCTGTCGGGATCAGAGGCCACCTACCGCTCAAAGCAGTAGATGGCATTGTCTGTCCGTACAAACAGTTGGCCATCAACAGCGACGGGTGTCGCCATGATGCGTTCACCAAAATCGTGCGATGAGACGACTTCCAGCTCTCCACCGGCCTTCACGACGGTGACCACGCCACCCTCGCTGGCGGAATACAGGACACCATCTCCCGCGATGAGTGATGCGTAGTAATTCCCGCGTCCCTCCAGTCGTCCCTGGTGCAGCAACTCACCGGACTTCGCGTCAAGGGAGGTGAGGATGCCACCGCTCTTCACCATGTACACCACGCCCTGCCACGCAAGCGGGCTGGGAACAGTCGGCAGATTACGCCGCTGCAACCATTTGACATGTGTTTTCGTGACGTCACCACGTCCGCCGGCTTTAACGGCCATCGCCACGTTCTGGGCGAGATCAAAGACTCGCGCGTGACTGTTCCACTCTTTCTCGTCGAGCTTCTGATTCTGGTTCAGATCGATGCGGAAGAACCGCGTCAGAACAGCCCCTGGAGTGAGTTCATCCTTGCCCACCTCTTTGTCGCCGTTCTTATCGAACTGCTCCAGCGCATCAGCAAACTCGCCCATTGCAATTCGTTTCGTCTGATCGCCGCCCGGCGTCCACGTCGCCGCAAACAACATGTCGCCCTCGATCGCCGGCGTGGTATCGACAATCCGCGACAACCCGTCGACCCACCAGATCGGTGATCCATCCTGGGGGTTGTAGGCAGTCAGACGCAAAGAGCCGGCGACGACAATCTGGGGCTTGCCGTCGACATTCCAGATGACGGGCGTTGAGTAACTGCGAGTGCCTTCGCGTGGGGTCCGCCAGAGAGTTTTTCCATTCGCTGCGTCGATGGCCATAATGTAATTGTTGACGTCGTGGTCCTGATTCAGAATAACCTTGCCGTCAATCAGCACTGGTGAACTGCTCGCGCCGAATTCGTCCTGGAATGGGCCCATCGACTTCGACCACAGGAGTTGGCCGTCCAGGCCGTAGCACAGCAGACCGAAACTGCCGAAGAAGGAGAAGACACGCTTGCCATCACACGCGACCGACGAAACGGCCGGACTGCCTGTCGGGTGATGTGCTTCGATTTTTTTTGCCGGGGCAATTTGCTTCCACCGCACATCGCCGGTTGATCGATCCAGAGCGATGGTCGTCAGTTTGCTGGTCTCGGCATCGTATGACGTCACATAGACGGAATCACCGCAAACACATGGAGTCGACTGGCCAGGATCGAGCGACTGCTTCCACCGAGGGTTACCGGAAAGATCGTGCGGCAAGGCAGCACGACCCGATGCCACACCGGAGTCGGCTCGGAAATACGCCGGCCCTGCCGCACGCGTCAACGTCGGAAAAATCGTGAGACTGATGGCAAACATTGACATGGAGATCAGACGAGTCATCGACGGGCTCCGCAGATGGAAAGTGGTCGAACAGGATTCAGCGGAATTATGAGCTGAAAGCGATTGGAAGTCCCGCCCGCACCATTTCAGTTGCGGGCGAATTTCAGCGTTGAGCTGGACCACCTGACCAGTCACGATCACATCCAGCCGTATCCGCGCGAGACCGATCGAATCGAATTCGTTCTGTGAGATAAAGATGCACGCTTTACGAACCCTGGTAGCTCTTGCATCCATTGCCTGCACCTGCGGATGCTCGGCCGGTCCCGAGGAGCACAAAGCTGGCACGATTTCCTCGTCCCGGGTATTCGGAATACGAAACCTGACCGTCGTACGGGTGGAACCGAGTGATGGACCCGTCCAAGTGGACTGGAATGGCTACAACACAAAGACAGGCGATGCTCTCAAACGTCCGTACGAAGAGATTCGTTTATCGAGCGGATCGGAAATCTATCTCATCTCGAACGAAACGACAGGCAACAGTGAGCTTACCGTAAACGGCGAGCTGTTCACCTTTGACAGTCGCAAACAACAATTGCTGATTCAGTTTGGTACTGGTGTTTCCATCGAATCCGGCGGCGATTATCAGGCAGCGTCGAAGCTGCGTGACATTGACTTCAGCAAGTGATCAATCTCGCAGACGACGCCTCAGAAGCCGGCGAATGTCTGGCGGATATGACGCGCTGCACGCCATGCGGCTGATCGCCAATCACATGAGACGCGAGCGCGTCCAGGAGAATACAGGGCGACCGGGGCGTTCGTTTCGTCGAGCTTGACACGAACTTCGTAGGAAACGTCGTCAGGTCGCAACTCACCAGATTCGGGATCGGCCGGAGTCAGGCCGGCGGCCGCGATCTCGCGTGGCATGGATGCCGCGTCCGTACGCGCAACTTCTGTGACCTGTCCCATGCGAGTTGCGCCGGGCGCCGACTGGAACTGCAATTCGACAGACTGACCGACTTCCAGAAAGTCGATCGAGTTCTGCTCGACAATCAATGTGGCTTCCAGTTCAGACGGGTTACCGACATAGCAGAATAATGTCCGTTCCTCGAGGAAGGCGTTCCTGTTCTGCGGGTCCAGCGGCGTTCCAGTCCAGCACTCAGGCACCGTGTCTCCGGACGGGACGGCGGGGACGTTGGGTGGAGCGAGCACGATTCCGTCGGCAGGGCTCGTCAATCGCAGACGTTGATACTCTCGGTCGTTGCGTTTCAGTCGTTCTTGGGCACTCTGCAGGGCGAAGGGGGCCGCTGGCAATTGGAATCGAGTCGCTGGATCGGACCCGCGACGCGCTTCCAGGTTCTTCAAGTGCAGCGTTCGCTCATCGACTTCGGCGATCAGTCGTTCGCGATCCAGTTCCAGCGATTCGTTGACCAGCTGACCGACTTGATTGCCGCGGGTGATCGGACTGCCTGCGGGGAGGGCCATTTCGATTCGACCCGGCGCCGTCACGAAGACCGCAGACGCGTCGGCGGGTGTGACCACGAACGGAGCCGCAACCTCAAGCGGAAACGGGATAAGACTTAACACGATCGTTGCTGTCAGCACTCCGGCGATGCCCAGCAACGAACGACGGCGGTGTTCAGGATGAGACTTCAAACTGGATCGGGTTCGCATCACGAGTCTCACGACAGGGATCAGCAGGGCTCCCGCGATGACTGGCAGCGCGAGCAGATCAGACACAATTTCCAGGTGCCACGATGCAAACAGTTCATGCAGAAACCAGAGGATTGCCAGGATCACGAACAGGCGATAAACGGCCGACGCGATTCCGTACGTGACCAGAAACCATGCGAGTGCGTCGAGGCGAAGTTCGTCACCGGGCGTTTTGACTCCAAGGACCAGACGCTCAAGCAGGGTATGGACGACCTGCCGTGACTGTCCGCCAAGATTCGGGATATTCACCAGGTCTGCCAGGACGTGATACCCGTCGTACTTGAGCAGAGGGTTCCCGTTCAACAGCACTGTGTTGATCGAACAGATAAGCATCACGTTGAGGAAAAAGGAGTTGAGCCAGCCCGGAACGCTGATCCACCACAGCAGCATGCAGGTGGCGGCGAGCACAATTTCGACTGCGATTCCGGCCACCGAAATGGCAATGCGGGAACGGCGACGAGACAGCATCCAGGCATCGGTGACGTCGCAGTAGAGCACCGGCATGAACACCAGCAGCATGAACCCGATCTCGTGACACTCACCGCCGAGCTGACGACATGTCAGCGCATGCCCAAGTTCATGCAGCATCTTGATCATCACAATCGCGATCACGAGCGAGAGCATGTTGTGCGGACCAGCCAGCGTCTGTAATGCCGGCAGGCGTAACACCAGTTCGTCGAACCGCAGGATGGCCAGCAACAGCCCCGTCACCGCCAGTAGTCCCAGCCCAGCCAGAACCATCGGCGTTGCCACCAGACTGGCGATCGGTCTCAGTGCATTCAACAGACGTTCCGGGTCCGTGCCACGAAAGCGAATGGCCAGAATGCCGGTCACTGACGCGACGCGACGACTGATCTTTTCACGTTCCGCTCGTCGAATGAACTGCTGACCGCTGCCAGGTCGGTCACTGACCGCCAGCCCGGATTCAACCAGTATGCCCAGGAACGACTGCAGACTTTCGACCGTCAGGTTTTCGCCCGGGAATTTCTGTTCGCACATGCGAATCAGACTGCCGATCGTTGCGGAGCCATCGAGAGACTGAAGCAACACATACTCAGGATTGCGCAGGCGAAAGTAGCGCAGTGACAGGGGATCCTTAATCGTCCAACCATCCTCGCCATCGGCCCGGATGGCTACAGCTTCCAGATTCCGGCGCACCCGCAACCGAACCGGGAGATCTTCCGGCGCCGACGCGTCTGAGCTGGTTGCGAGAGAGTTCATGCAGTCGAAAATCAAGATTAGGAACAAAGCCGGTATGGTCAGTTTTCTGCCAGCGGCGCAAATTGCCTGACGACTTCGCGACTGGCACGCAGACCATCCACTGCGGCGCTGATGATACCCCCTGCGTAACCGGCGCCTTCTCCAACCGGATAGAGCCCCGCGAATCCCGGAACCTGAAACGTCTCCCGATCGCGCGGAATGCGAACCGGAGCACTTCCGCGCATTTCCGGACCGACAAGCGTCGCGTTCTTCAGGAAATTGCCTCGCCAGCGGCTATCCATCACAGGTAGACCAGCTCGGATTGCGTCGGTCACGATGACTGGTAGTACGGTGCGCAGGTCGGCTGGCACGGTCCCGCGTATGTACGACGAAGGCAGTCGCTCACTCTGCTGTGGAACGTGTTTCTTCAGAAAGTCGGCTGCCGACTGGATTGGAGCCCGATATTCTTTGCGGCCCAACTCAAACGCCGCCGCCTCGAACTGCCGCTGCAGTTCGACACCAGCCAGCGGGTGGACGCTGCCAAACTCGGCTGGCTGCAACGTGACCATCAGGCCGCTGTTTCCGAACGCTGAGTCGTGACGCGAATTACTCATCCCGTTGGTGCAGAAGTGGCCTGCTTCCGAGACACTGGGGATCACCAGGCCCCCCGCGCACATGCAGAATGAGTAAACATCGCGCTGTGCTTTCGCCGTCAGCGTGTAATCGGCCGCTCCGAGGATCGACTCGTACTCGGGTTTTCCATACTTGTGTTGATTGATCTGTGCCTGAGGCTGCTCGATGCGCAGCCCCAGTTGAAACGCCTTCGGCTCGAAGGGGACACCCATCTCGAACAGCATCTGATAGGTGTCACGAGCACTATGCCCGATACCCAGAATGGCAACGCTGGTCGAGATCAGCCCGCTGGAAGTCTGCACCCCGCGGACTCGTCCGTCCCTCACGTCGAGGCCTTCGAGCATGCATTCGAATCGATACTCGCCTCCGAGTTCTTCGATTCGACGACGGATGTTGCGGACAACCAGAGGCAGGCGGTTGCTTCCCAGATGAGCTCGGGTCTCGTATGCGACGGATGGGCGGCCACTCGTTTCCGCGAATCGTTCCAGAACCCAGTCGATGTCGGGGCCGGTCAGTCGACAGGTCAGTTTGCCGTCGCTGAACGTGCCGGCTCCACCTTCACCGAACAGGTAGTTGTTCTGCGGCTCGAATGGCTCACCGTTGTCAAAACGACGGATCGCGGGAACGCGATCTTTCACTGGAAAGCCGCGTTCGATGATCAGGGGCCGAAATCCCTTCTCGGCCAGATAATAGCCGGCCAGCAGACCGGCTGGTCCGGAACCGACGATGACGGGTCGATGTTCAAGAGCTTGCGAACCCGCATGCGGATCATCGAACGCGGCGGGTTGCCAGTTGGCGATTTCCGCCGGCGGATTGCGGAGCAACTGCCGCCCGACGTCGGGATCGACGTTTACCGAGACCGAATAGACAAACTGCAACTCAGAGCGGGAACGGGCATCCAGGCTTTTCCGCAGAATCCGCCATTGCCGGATGTCTGTCGAGTCGACATTCAGCCGTCGCGCGATCGCCTTCCCGAGTTCAGCTTCTGGCTGTTCGACCGGAATTCGTAGATTGGAGATGCGGATCGGCATGGAGTACGGCGGTGGACCCGAGAGGCGCAAACGGGAATCACGGGCGAAGGAGTCCCGAACTCAGGTGGCATCGACGCTGGTTGCGCCGTCGCGGCAGGCACACTGAGGCCTGTCGACACGACTCCAGCGGAAGCTGGCCGTTCTACACGGCTGCTCCGGTGAGGAAAAGTTTGACGACTGTTCCCGACCTGAGGCGAACGCTGAGTCCCCTCACTGCAACGTCTAAGGCAGCCGATATCCGAGGGTGGCAGTTATCGCACGGACCCTTCGTTGGACGGCCAGGAGGTCGAAATACGCGCAATTCTCCTCATGACCCTCGCTTTCTCGGTCACCGGTTGTTCGTGGCTGCGTTGTCGATTGCCGTTTGGCGGTCGACGCCAGTGCCTCGACGTGACTTCCTGCGAGCGGAAGGGCAACGAGCTGCACGTCACCGTTCAGCAGCCGTGCGGTCCACAACCGTGCGGCCCTCAAGCAGCCTGCCTGCCGAGCAATGCCTGCAGCAACGTCATCCCGGGGACGAATGCTCGAGTTCTGAGCGGTCCCAATTGCCGGGCATTGACTATGGACTGGGCTCATATCCCGATCCCCATCGTCAAGGTTCAGCGAATCCCTGTCTGTCAGCAGGTCATGGTTCCCGGATGTGCTCAGCCGGTACAGGTCGTGCCTGGCCACACTCCCATCATTCAGCAGAAGTCGTCCGAACAGCCGGTCCCAGCTCCAGTGTCGAACGGCAATAGTGACACCGCCCGCGCTGTGGAAATGGAAAACCGGGCGCGGCAACTTGAAGATCAGGTCAACCAGTTAAGTGACGTGTTGAATCGTCAGCAGACTGGTGCGTCCTACCGCGGAAAGCCCTCGGCGTCGGAAGTGCCGATCCTTCCGCCGCCACCGCAGCGCTGGGGCCCGGAAGACGGGGTGCCGACATTCACACAGCCACCCATAAAGCAACTGTCGGGATCCTCACGGTCGCGATCAGCACGCATCGAACAGTGGCCTTACAGCCCACAGAATCCACACCGACGCGCTGTCAGATGATCACGGCGTTTGTGACGTCTTCTTCGGATTCGTCAGCGGCTTGCCTTTGCCGGCGTACTTGATGCGGAACGACATCTTGCCATCGTTCTCTTCGTTGATGTCCTTCCACGGTTCGCTCATGCGCAGAACAAGCTGTCCATCGGCGGGCGCTTTCCACGTGCCGTAAACACCCAGCTCGAAGGGTTCGCCGAACAGCTCGTACGACTTGTCGTCAAACAGCATCCCGATCAGTCGGCCTTTGCCATCCTTGTGACCGTCGGCGTCGACCATCTCGGAATCTTCATCGACCTGCCATTCGCCAGACACGCTGTAGTCGTATTCCGTATTCGCTTTGACCAGACAGCGCGAGGGTTGCCAGCCACCTTTGGCCTGAATCACTGCAGCCACAGACGATGTCGTGCGCGGATGCCGAAACTTTGCCTTCCAGTCCCACGACACCAGATCGGCCCGGTACCCAATGTCGAAGTGCTTCAGGAAAAACTTGTACTCGAACGAGATCTCCTGCGCCATACTGCCATAGGTGCTTTCGAACGAGACGCGCTGTCCAGTCAGCAGACCCAACCCGAGCGGACGAAACCGCTGTCGATAGTTGGGATTATTCGCCAGCAGATGACAAAGAGCCCATCGCCATGCGTAGTTCTGCCACGAGTCGCCGGTAACTTCCTCCGCATTGACGATGTTGTTGAGCGACTTGGGCGGCGAACCGTGAATGTACCTCACGATGACCGGGTGGCAATTGACGGCCGGATCGTCCGGCTTCCAGTACTGCCCCATCTCAGCCATGCCCTCTGAGTACCACAGCGGCCCGGTCGTTCCGAACGTCTGACCGCAGTAGGCATGCACGGCTTCGTGCCGAGGAGTACCTCGGTCGGCGATGGCATACACAATAGACTTGGCGTTGAATTGGTTTCCGCAAGTCACGCGTCTGGTTGTCGTCACGCCGGCCTGATTCTGGACGCTGGCCAGTCCATCCGGCGGCAGAGCACCTGGCGGCCAGTTCTTCAGGTCCTTGACGACAAAGCACTCGATGACCTTCCGATTCGGCCGGCCTCAGTACGCCGAAATCAACTTGAGCATGTTCTCCAGCCGATCCAACAACTCTTCGGCATCTTTGTCGTTCAGGTCTGTGTGCAGCAGGAAGTTCCGCGATCGAACGTCTCTGGGAGCGACTGAAGCCGGCTGCGGCTTTTCTTCATCGGCAGCAACACTGAGCGTGCAGATATCTCCCAACAGAACGAGTCCGCACAGGGCAGCGGCAAACGTGCGATACAGAGTTGTCACAACCTGACTCCGGTCAATGTTGACGGCAGGATCTCACGGGTAAACCAGGATACACGCTGGTGTGTCATTTCTCGCCCTTACGCCATCAAAGTCGTTCTCGACCAGTGTGCGCGGCATCGATTGATGAGTTTTAATTTTCGAAGTAAAAACGGCAGGAGAAGTTTGAGCGATCCAGACGACGACCGGCCCTTCGCACATCACAAATCACAAATCGACAATCATCAATCGATTCGATTACCGCGAGGCAGTTCGGTGTCTGACCTGTCTCGAGATCGGATTCCGACTCACGCACGCGAAGCTTCGAAGTCGCGCATGAAACTAACGAGTGTCTCGACGCCCTCGGGCGGAAACGCATTGTAGATGCTGGCTCTCATGCCACCGACGCTGCGGTGCCCTTTCAATCCGTCCAGACCGGCTGCGGTCGCCTGCTGAACGAAGGCGGCATCTGCGTCGGCATCGCCCGTCACGAATGTCACATTCATGTTCGAGCGGCTACCGGCATCGGCCGTTGCCTGAAACAGTGAAGACTGTTGCAGGTAGTCGTACAACACGGCTGCCTTGGCCTGATTCCGAGTACCCATCGACTCCAGACCACCCAGCGACAAAATCCATTTACACACAAGACCGACGACGTAAATGGCGAACGTCGGCGGCGTGTTGTACATCGAATCGTTTTCGACGTACGTGCTGTACCGCAGCATGGTCGGATTTTCCGACTTGCAACGTTTCAGCACATCGTCACGCATGATGACCAGAGCCATTCCAGCCGGGCCAAGATTCTTCTGGCTGCCCGCATAGATCATGCCGTACTTCGTCACGTCGATCGGTCGGGAGAATATGTCGCTGCTGGCATCACAGATCAGCGTGCTGCCATCCGGGACATCCGGTTCGTTGGCGAACTGCGTGCCGAAGATAGTATTGTTCGACGTAAAGTGGACGAATTCAGCATTCGCAGAGAACTCGTGTTGTCCGGGCACGTAGCAGAAGTTGCGATCCTCGCTGCTGCTGGCCACGTGGATGTTGCCGCACGTCTTCGCCTGGGCCATCGCCTTCTTTGACCACGAGCCCGTGTTGATAAAATCGGCGGTCTTGTCAGGACCAAGCAGATTCATGGCGAGCATGGCAAACTGCAGAGATGCGCCGCTCTGGATGAACATCACATGGTAGTTGTCTGGAATAGAACCAACTTTCCGGATCGCCGCCTGGGTCTGTTCATGCACGGCGCTGTAGGCTTTGCTGCGATGCGAATGCTCCAGAATTCCGATTCCTGAGTCACCCAGCGATAGCAGGTTTTCGCGGACTTCTTCAAGCACCAGAACGGGCATCACAGCCGGCCCTGCGGAGAAGTTAAGAATGCGATCGGCCATGTCTGTTCCCGTTCTATCCATGATCAGAATGTGATGAGGCGCTGTTCCTATAATCCGCAACTTTTGGAACGTCAACGGGTGGTCGTGAGGAAACCAGTTTGTTCCACTCAGCGTGCACTCTGGTCGAACACCACATGGAACGCATCGGCATGCAGGCACTTGTGACAGGTGGCGGCGGATTTCTGGGCCTGTACGTCGTCGAGCAGCTGCTCGACCACGGCGCCCAGGTGCGAGTCTTCTGCCGCGGCCAGTATGCCGCGATCGACGAGCTCGACGTTGAGGTAGTGTCCGGTGATGTGCGCGATGGAGCCGCCATTGCTTCAGCGTGCGAGGGCATCGATACCGTCTTTCATGTGGCCGCAGTTCCGGGCATCTGGGGTTCCTGGAAGATGTTTCACGGCATTAACACGATGGGTACACAGAATGTCATCGCTGGTTGCCGACAACACGGTGTCTCGCGACTGATCTACACCAGTTCGCCGAGTGTTGTCTTTGACGGACAGGACCACTTGAACGCCGACGAATCGCTGGACTATCCCACACGATTTCTGTCGCACTATCCGCACAGCAAGGCTCTGGCCGAGCAGGCTGTCATCGAAGCCAACGGCGTCGATGGCGTGGCAACCTGCGCTTTACGACCGCATCTCATCTGGGGCCCGCGAGACACGCAACTCGTCCCACGACTGATCGAACGAGCGCGCAGCGGCCGACTGCGGCTGGTGGGCGATGGGTCGAACATGATCTCGATGGTCTATGTCGAGAATGCCGCAGCCGCGCATGTGCAGGCAGCGAAATCGCTCAAACTCGATTCCCCGGTGGCCGGTCAGGTCTACTTCGTAAACGAGCCCGAGCCTGTGTCCTGTGGCGAATGGATCAGCACACTCCTCGGACTCGCCGGGCTGCCGCCGGTTCAGAAGCGAGTTTCCGCTAGCACTGCCTACGGAATCGGGACGGTCTGTGAGGCCGCGTATGCAGTGCTTCGTCTGCCTGGCGAACCGCCCATGACACGATTCCTCGCGGAGCAACTCAGCTCGTCGCACACCTACAGCATATCGAAACTGCAACGTGACGTGGGGTATTCACCGATTGTCTCCGTGGAAGAAGGACTGCGGCGGCTCAGGGTGGATCTGGAGCATAAGTAGGCCGGCCTGCCGAGTTGTGACAAG
>CAYSJO010000821.1:0-15652 GCA_964431285.1 uncultured Planctomycetaceae bacterium | reverse complement strand
CGGGTTCTTTTCCCTGCAGATGTCGTCTGACGATCTGAGCTTTCTGTTCGGCAGAAAAGTGAAGACGTGTTCGTTGAGTCATGGCATCATTCTCCAGTCAGGTCATGCTAACCCGACCAGACACCGATTCCAGTTCCAACTAAGCCGCTACAATCGTTTGAGGACACAGTCCCGCCCCAGACTGATTCACTGTTGGTTGTGCGCAAAACTGTCGATCGACGGCCCTCCAGTCGCGCTGAACATATCGAAACACGCCGAAGCCGTGAATGCAGACCCCGGCGGTAATGAGACTTACCTGCATGATCGCCCGCTGATGGCATCTCCTGACGGGCATTGCTAATGTCCGCGTCCCTCGATTTCTGTAAAGTCACACCGCTTAGCCCAGCAGGGTCCGGGCTGTCACAAAGGAGTTATGACATGGGAACCGGCATCCCCCGCACTGCGGAACACGTTGGAGATGGCCATCCGGACAAGTTCTGCGATCAGGTCGCGGACGCGATTCTGGACCGCACATTAGCACTCTGCCCGGCAGACGCATTGCCCTCAGTCCGCACTGCGATTGAGTGTCTCGCTAAAGACAATCTGTTGATCGTTTCCGGCGAAGTGAAGTGGACCGACGAAATTCGTCTAGGCATCGACATCGACGCGATCGGCCGCGAAGTCTGGAAAAAAATCGGTTACAGCAAGACCGCCGACGAATTGACGGTCGTCGATCACATCCGGGCACAATCACCGGAAATCGCTCAGGGTGTCGACACCGGCGGCGCGGGCGATCAGGGCATCATGGTTGGTTATGCCACTGATGAAACGCCCGAGATGATGCCGACGGAATACGTCCTGGCTCGACGCCTGTGCGAACGGCTGCGGGACCTGCGTCAGGACGGTGTTCTGGCATGGCTGCGGCCGGATACGAAGAGTCAGGTCACGATCGACCCGGACGGCAAGCCGACTGACTACATCGTCGCGACCCAGCACCAGGACCCGAGCGAGGCTGGCGTTTCACACGATGAGATGCGACAGCAAATCTTCGAACAGGTCGTGAAACCCATTTTGGGAGACGACATTGAATTTCGCCCTCACAAGATCAACGGGACGGGTCTGTTCGTCATTGGCGGACCGACGGGAGATGCAGGTGTGGTCGGTCGCAAGATCGTCGTCGACCAGTTCGGCCCACGTGTCCCGGTTGGCGGCGGAGCATTCTCCGGGAAGGACCCCTCGAAAGTGGATCGTAGCGCGGCGTACATGGCGCGGCACATCGCGAAAGCGGTTGTGGCCAGCAAAGTCAACGGAGCTCGCCAGTGCACGGTACACATCGCCTACGGCATCGGCCAGGTACAACCCGAGATGGTGACCGCGATGACTCAGTCCGGAGAAGACGTCTCTGGCTGGGTCAAGGAGCAGTTTCCGGACCTGTCACACGGGTTCATCGCACAGCACCTGAACCTGCTGCATCCAGAGGGCTGGTCGTTCTTCGAGTCGGCCAGTTACGGACATTATGGCCGCGACCAGTTCCCATGGGAGGGCGTTGCAACCAGCTGATCGCCCTGCTATCAATCGCCGCGCATTCAAGGGATACCCGAACTTGGTGGCGTGGAATTGAGTCGAAAGGTTCAGTCAGGTGGGGTAGCTCAGATGGTGAGAGCGGCGGATTCATAACCCGCAGGTCGGGGGTTCAAGTCCCCCCCCCACCAACTCACGACGGTCGCATGTTTCCGCATGTGGCCGTTTCTTTTTGCGCTGACTGGAGTTACGGCTACGCTCCGCAGTCGCCTCATTTTCGCCTTGCGGCTCCATACCGCCTGAATCAGCGCCATGTGGCATCACCTGCGGCATCACTCCGCCGGCTATTGCACGTTGGAAATGGTCCGATGTCACCTGCAGGTAGTGCTCACGCGCCACAGCTTCTGAGTTCCCGATCCACGCACACACCACGTGCGATGGAAACACGTCCGCCAACTCTGTCTGTCGACTCGCTCGCAGGTTGTGCCAGAGACGCGGCCACGTCTTCACTCCAGCCCGTTTGATGATCTTCTCGAAGCGAGTACGAAGATTGGCGTTTGCGCATCCGGCTCCCGACTTCAGGACAGGCGGTCGGTTGCGCGTGATCACGAACTCGGAGCCGGGCTCCGCTGATTCCCAGCATTCCTCAAGGTACGGGCGGAGTTCACCGAATATCGGAATCTCGCGGTCCTCATGCCCGTCAATGTGTTCCAGCTTTGGACACGGAATCCGAATCGTGTTTCGGTTCCAGTCCACATCAGACCAGCGGAGCGAAAGAGCTTCACTCGGAACGCGCAGTCCACCGAACCGACTGAGTGCGACAAGACACCGCCACTCTTCATCGGGACAGGCATCAAGTACCCGCATGATGTCGTCGCGCGGGACCAATTGCTTGCGCTGGCGGTTGTTGCGAGCCACTAGTCCCTTCAGTGATTTGCAGAAGCCATCAAACGGGTTCGCGGACAATATTCGGTGAAGCACGGCGTGGCTGAAAATCGTCCGGCAGTAACTCATCCGTCGATCAATTGTGGTGCGGGCATAACCCCGTAGGGTCAAAAAACTCCGCCGACCGTTAAATGCAGGAGATTCTTGACCCTACGGGCACTACGGCTTCCTGAGCCGCCGTTCAAAGACCGACCTCGATCGTGTGCGTGCCGCGATTCTCGAATCGTTGCGCGAGGTCGAACCGGACCTGGAACTGGAAGATTGGTCGATCCCGGCTGTGCTTCCGACCGACGACGGCGGACCACGCTGTCCCGACTGTGGCGGCCCACTGATCTTCCAGAGTTTCCACCGCATCCGCCCGCCGCCACTGCCACGCTGCTTCGAACGCCCCGTGAATCAGTTCCCTCGTTTCTGAAACACACCGCCAGCCAGCCCGCTCCCGGTCCGCGCGGAGACTACTCAACACACTCTGCGACTCTTCGATACGACACACACCGGACTGACACACAGCGTTGCACCGTCCAATTCATCAACAATGCGCACACCGCGCATGGAAAAAGCCCGAGCACAGGACCCGGGCTTCTCGAACAAAAGATTAGAACTCGGCTCGGAAAGCCTCGCGAGTTTCTAATCCACTGGTGTTATCTGCTCAATTGCGGAATCAATCCAATGACTGAGTCGAAATGTCGCTGAACAGGGTAAACGAGGACCTGCGCGGTGCCCATTCCTTGTTGCCACCGCCATAGAACGTTTGAAATAGCAAACCATCAACTGCGATGTCCCGCGTTGCACGCCATTCCATGTCAGACCGACTAAGCAAATGAAGTTTCTTGTCTGATTGAGTGGCGGTGAGCCAGACGTCCAGTTTGCCATTGCGACGGCCCGGGTCATTCATGGCAATTCGTAGTTGCACAACCTGAGAGTCCCCGGTTTGGAATCGAAAGTCTGAAGGAAATGGAAAACTCTCCCCAAACTTGTTTGGCTGATTCATGTGGTAAACATACGCCTCGCCGCGACCGTCTGCACGCCACATGAGCCGCGCGGAAAAGCCATTCTTGCCGTTCGCCCGATTTCCACCCGTCACACTTTCGCGTCCGCCGCACAAACCGGGAAGCTTGCCGCCTTTGACCCATTGGAAACCTCGACTGAATGACAGCCTGTAAGTCAGTTCTGCAGAATCTGACTTGCTGATCGGATAACGCCATCCGATTCCACCTTTCTCCGGGCCAATCTCACCAATCTCGTAGTCAACGCGATACGCCTTGCCATACTCGGTACTAACTACTGAAAGATGCCCTTCGCTTACGCCATCTTCGTATCGACATCCGGGCCAGTCTTGTTTCCATTGCTCGACGGTACAAACGCCGGGAGTGGACCTTGGTGAAATGCGACGAAGCTCTTCCCCGTAGCTGGGACGGACAAGTACAGCGAGGACTACAAGACAAAAGACTCGCATAGATTCCCTCAGCAGATAACGTCACCGTTCACCGGGCCGCGGCAAACGACGTCGATTTCAGAATCCGCGCGACCCGGGGCTCCGCGTGCAACAGATTGTTAGTCTGCTCAGTTCTTACGTGTCACTAGATGCAGAAGTGGTGTAGCAATTGCTCCAAGCACGTCCAAAACACCGAAGACGTACAATAAACCGGCGTACGAAATAGACTTTGGGTTCATGGTGATGGATAGGAGCAGTACCGCAACTACTACAATGATACCTAGCGTCACCGTCCTCACGAAGCGCACCACGCTATTTGTTGTATTGATCATTAACAGAAGAGCTGCATGACCAAAGGCAATCGCGACAATGAGAAATGAAAATCCACCTTTTTCGACGCTTAGCGCTGGAGTCAGCGTTTCTTCGCCTTACGCTGCACGGCGACCAACCAAGGTGCGAATGTTTCGAAGTCTGTGGGAAAACTGACCTGCACTCCGTGCTTCTCGAAGTTCTTCCGGGTGCTTTTGCTGGCCTTCCACTCGTCCTCGGCCAGCGAGCCGTCGCGGTTCTTGTCGAGAGCTCGAAACACGAACGACGCCCAGCGACCTTCTGTACTTTTCCTGTCGAATTCAACGGGGGAGACCTTCTCCTCTACACCCGGTCCCACTGCGTTTGCGGGGCTCGGCGAAGTGTTGGCTTGCACAGGACGCGGTGCGACACCCGTTGGCCCCCGCACTGACGTAGCGACAGCCGCAGACGTCGGTGCCGGTTTTGCATCAGTTGCGAACGAAATCTCGCGTGGAGTCAGCAGGCCATCGTGATTCGTATCGAGTTTCAGAAACTCGGACAGTTTTGCTCGATCCCACTCGTACAGCCCGATCTGACCATCTCCGTTGAAGTCAGACGCGCGCCAAGACTCACTCAGATCGAATGTCACGCGCTCGCGGGATTTCGCCTTCCAGCGAGTGGGCTTCGGAGGTGCCTGACGCCCTCGCGAACCCCGTCCCGAATCACGGCGCCGGTCGTCGGGACGGTGATAATCACTCGGTCCGCGCCCATCACCTCCGCCACCTTCCCCTCCCGAAGAACGTCCACCGAATCCGCCTCCCTCGTCGCGACGGCGACGCATCTCTTCCATCATCCGCGGCATCTGACGTGTGAACTCATCCCGGGATATCCCGCGACTCAGATCGATCCCGGCCCTCTGCATTCCATCACGAATCGGACCGGGCATGCGTTGAATTTCGTCGCCACCAATCCGACCGTCCTGATTGCGGTCGAGGTATCCAAAGAACCGGTCCGGTGAAGGCTGGGCCATCGCCTGCCCACTCAACACCACACAGAAGCAAGTTGCAGCTAAGAGTCGACTGATCATCGTTCCATCCTGTCTGTGTTATTGACAGCCTGACTATTTCGACTTCGTGTCATCCTTCGGAACTTTGAGCCGTACGTCCAGTTCAAAACTCTCGGGATACTCGGTGTCACGTCCGTTGTCCGCAATTGTCGTCGCGTTCACTGCGGTGTTTTCGCGCGACACCAGTTGAGCATTCAGAGATTCAACATCGAATCGCTCACGAGCCTGCCCGTTGCCAGTGATTGCCCCGCGTTCGCCGCGCAGGCCCTCGCCTCCCTTGTTGTTGTACACGGAAATAATTGGCACGTTGCTGCTCCTGTTGTCCAAGCCCTGTCGGCACGCTCAGTTCGTCATCGTCGGATACTATTCGTAACGCGGTGCATTCTTTCACTCGATCGTGTTGGCGTCAGAATCACCGGGTTGCCGGCAGATATCAAGCGTGCACTGCTGTCGTACCCGAGGCAGCCATTGGCCAGTTTGCCGAGGTGGTTTTTGGCGCAAGAATTCCAGATGGCCTACCTACATTCACAGGACGGTCCAAAGGGGACGGGCCACCCCCATCCCTGCGGTCGATCCGATCCGCGTCGCACGTGGTCTTGTCGTTAGTGCGGCGTCACACCGGCTGCCGCTGGCAAGCTCATATCTCTTCAACAAACCCCGATGAGGGTTCAGGCGGTCAATATGCCCAACGGGGAACGACTTCCGACCGGCGCCTCGCGCGCGTGCGCGTGAGGGCCTTCGCCGAAAACGGAGCCAACACACAGGCCCGCGCGCACACCCCATAGTCCCCAGCGTCGGCCGCGCTTCTCATCGCGTCGATAGACTTATTGACGGGCACAGGGACGAGGTTAACACTACGGACCAAGCGCATCGAGGGGTGGGAGGCGGGGCGAAACCTGCAGCGGCCCGAGGGGCCCCGGGCCGGTCTCATTCTGCCGCTGCTCCCGCTTCCTGCTGCCCCTGTATGCCGCGTGCTGAAGCCTGCCCCGTCCTTCGCCTGTCAGATGGGAAGCGACCGCGACAGAGCCACTGGCGAGCGATTTCGGAATCAGCCCCGAGTCGGCCACCACTGCACGCATGACGTCGCAGCCTTACCTGAACAAACAGGTGTAAAATATACCATTGGTGTATTTTGTTCACTTATTGTACATCATATCCTTCCCAGAAGGCATGAATGATATAAATACTCATTGTCATTCTATACGATCCTATATGGACAAAAAAGTGCCCTCTAGCCGGGATTATTCACCAGCAGCGACTCCCGGTGCGATCTTCGTCCGGCTGAGAGCCTCGCGCGTGTGAGGACGATTTCCGCTCGCTAGGGGACGCTCTCATACATACCTTGGGAGGATGTACCGAGTCCGGATCAGAGGGCGACTGACGATCCGATAAGCCTGATCTGGCGAGCGGTCAGGATCCTACGATCGCTAGAATTGCCCGTCTCTCCGCGTCTGATAGTTCAGCCCAGGCCTGAATAACCAGGGCCAGATCGTCGGGCAGCGAGTCGATTCGCCGGCTTCCGTTCTCAGCAGAACTCACGGGTTTGCAGGCAGAATCGTTGCTCCCGGTTGCAACCAGCGTTGCAACCAATGAACTGCGATTGGCGTAAGTCTTTGCGACGTCAGCCGGTTGTGACTTGCAGTCGTCGGATTCATAACCCGCAGGTCGGGCGTTCAAGCCCCCCCCCCACACCAACTCACGACGGTCGCATGTTTCCGCATGTGGCCGTTTCTTTTGCGCCGACTGGAGTTACGGCTACGCTCCGCAGTCGCCTCATTTTTGCCTTGCGGCTCCATACCGCCTGAATCAGCGCCATGTGGCATCATTTTTGGCAGCGCGGGGTAATGTAGACCTCTGGGCGTTGCCGCAACTCGACGGCACCCTGCGGCTGCACTGCTCAGTGGGCTGCAGACCACCGGCATCAGAGGCAGTTCTCACGACCAGTCAAAGCTATCAGACTACCACTTAACGAGTGGTACCATTCACGGGGGCAGGTCAGTCACCGCTTCGGTTGGTCGGACCTGTGCGCCTCCGCGTCGCTGCAATTTGAAGGCAAGCCGCCCCTTGATCACGCTCGATCCCAACGTGATCCTGCACTTGGCTGAAGGGGGCCTCAAATCACACCAGGATCTGCTCAATCGTCCGGCCGTAGTCCATTTCCAACCGTTTTTGTCCCGGAAACTGCAGCCGATGCGGCTGGAGTCCAAGCAGGTGCAACACCGTGGCGTGGATGTCCGTTACATAATGCGGATGCTCAACCGCGTGGAAGCCAAGCTCGTCGGTGGCTCCGTGAACCAGACCACCCTGCAGTCCTGCACCGCTCAGCCACACCGAGAAGCCATAGGGATGGTGGTCGCGTCCCATCTTCGAGTCCTGCAGGCCAGGTGTCCTGCCGAATTCGGAGGCGAACACAACGACGGTCTCGTCCAGCAGGCCGCGTTGCTTCAGGTCGGTGAGCAACCCGGCAATCGGCTTGTCCGCGTCGCGGCAGAGTTTGTTGTATCGCGTGCGCAAGCCTTTGTGAGCATCCCACGCGCCCGCTCCGCCGTTGGCACCGTGATAAATCTGGACGAAACGAACGCCCCGCTCAACCAGCCGGCGCGCCGCTAGGCAGACGCGTCCAAAGCTCAGCGTCGCCGAATCATCCATGCCGTAAAGCTGATGCGTCTGCTCGGTCTCTTGATCGAACTGGAGAAGTTCGGGCACAGAGGTTTGCATTCGAAACGCCAGTTCATAGGACCGGAGACGCGCCCGTAACTCTGTGTCGCTGGGATACTCAAGGGCACTCAACTGATTCAGGCGGCGCAACAACTGCAACTGGCCCTGTTGCTCTTCACGATAGACTTCCGGCCCCGGAGAGGCGAATGGCAATGGGCTGTCGCCGTCAACCTCAAGTTTGACACCTTCGTGCTCTGGCCCCAGATAGCCGGCCGCGTGGACGAGGTTGCCACCCGCAGTCTCCGCGGGACGTTTTCCGATTACGATGAACTGAGGAAGGTCATCGGATAACGAACCAAGTCCGTAATGCACCCAGGCACCAACGGTCGGCAGATTGCTGCCGTCCAGGCGGTGACGTCCGGTATGAAACTGAAGCTGCGCGGAATGGTTGTTGTCGCTCGTCCACATCGAGCGGACCACAGCGATGTCGTCGATGCGGCTGGCCACGTGGGGCCACCAGTCCGACACTTCGATCCCACTCTCGCCATGCTGACGGTAGCCGACCTGCAAAGGGAGAATTTTCTGACGCAGCGTTTCGCCACCTGTGAAATCGCGCAATCGCTCTCGCAGTGGCGAATTAAGGACGTTTTGAAAAGGCGACTGCCGAATCGACTGCTCGGCGAACCGGTTCAGCGCTGGCTTTGGATCAAAGCTCTCCATGTGGCTTAGTCCGCCGACAAGGAAGATCCAGATTACATTCTTCGCCTTCGGCCGCAAATGAGGCTGGCTCGATGCGGCTGCATCCCGAGACGCAGCAGTACCTGTTTGATGCAGCAGGGACCCCAGCGCGACGCTGGTCAGACCCATGTTCGCGGCGGCCAGGAACTGCCTTCTATCTGTACTCTGCAAAAAGTTCATCGAATTGTCACGAAGTCATTATGGTTAAACAGAACATGTACTAGGTTTTCTCTCGCCCGTTCCTGCGAATCTGATGAGGCTTTGACGCGGAGCAGCGGACCGGTTGTGAAAGCGGTCAGCCCTTCCGCTCCAGCCAGCACATGCGACTGCGAAACCAGGAAATCAAGGCACTCCTGCTGCTCAGCCGGAGACGGCTTCCGCCCCAGAATTTGCTCGAAAGCTGCCTCCACGAACTCCCTGTCATGGGCGGCGCCCTGAGAGAGGCCACGAGCCAGCAGTCGAGCCGATTGCAGCACTGCAGGGCCATTGACGAGCGCCAGTGCTTGATGGGGTGTGATCGACCGCTTGCGACGGTAGCATTGCTGGACAGTCGCGGCATCGAACGACCTGAGCATCGTCAAGCGATCGTCACGAGTATGCAGGAAATATACACTCCGACGATGTGACCGCGTTTGCTGGTTGAGAGGCAACTCTGGTCCGCCGAGCTGCAGCGAGAGGTCACCTGCCAGAAACCTGACGCTATCACGCACTTGCTCGGCTTGCATCCGCTGGCGGTTCATTCGCCACAGAAAACGGTTATCCGGATTATTTCGCCGCGTCGTCTCGTCGGCCAACTCCTCGGACGAGGACATGCGATAGGCTGAACTCGTGACAATCAATCGATGGATGTGTTTCATGCTCCAGTCGTGATCCACCAGCTCAACGGCCAGCCAGTCAAGTAATTGGGGATGACTGGGTTTTGATCCGTTCAGGCCAAAGTCATCTACGGATTGAACGAGCGGCTCGCCGAAATGGCGTAGCCAGATGTGATTGACCGCCACGCGAGCAGTCAGAGGATTCTGCCGGTCCACCATCCAGCGCACCAGCGCCAAACGGCGGCCTGTGCTGTTTGTCGGATAACTCCTGCCCAGGGCAGAGTACTTCTGCGAGTTGATTTTAAGCGCCTGACGGGCTGCCTCTGCTTTTTTCCTAGACTGCACGAGTGCCTTTTCCGCCATTGCGAGCTTTTTCGCGAGTGCGTCATCTACATCGTCGGCAGAACGACGTCGTGCTTCGAAATCCTGATTGGCGCGAAGCAGCTCGATTGCACTCTCGGCAACCGCGACCCGACGCTCTGCTGCGCTGGCCTGCTGCGCCAAGTCGGCGGTCTCTTGCGAAGAAGCATTGCGCACCCGAGCTCGCTCGGCGGCAATCCGGCCTCGCAGCGCCACAAGTCTGGCTCGCGCCAATTCCAGCTTGCCAAGGGCCAGCTGTCCGGCGAATGAGGTGGGATCGTCCTGCCGACTCCAGCTGCCCTTTGCCTCTTTCAGCTCCCGGTCAGCCTCGGCGATCAGCTGCTGTGTTACGAAATCCCGCAGGCTGGGATAGTACGCCGTTAAAGGAAGCGAGACGGGTCGAAGTTCGAATGCATCAGAACTCAGAACTTCGGGCAGCCGTGGCTCGAGCGGGTTACCCGTATCCGGTTTGCGTTCATCTCCGCCAACGAACAGAAATGTCTTTTGATCGGGGTGAGCGTCGTAGATTCGCGACATCCCGTCCTTTTCGATATCCATCTGGCCCGGTACGCGATCAATACGCACGTCATGGGGTTCGAACAGGGCGCGAAACTCGTGGTACTCCTGCTGGCTAATCGGATCAAACTTGTGATCGTGGCAACGGGCGCAGTCAAACGTCATTGCCAGAAACGCCCGTCCCGTGTGTTCCACCGTCTCGCGCAGCCACACATTGCGGTTATGAATGTTCCAATTGCGCACGAGGAATCCAGTTGCCCGCACGACCTGGGGATCGTCCGCCGCAAGCTCATCTCCAGCGATCATCTCGGCGACCATGCGGTCATAGCCTTTGTCATCGTTTAGCGACTCGATAATCCAGTCGCGCCAGCGCCAGATGTGAGGATGACTATGACGCAGGGTGCCGGGACGTTTGCCATACCAGTCGCTGTAGCGCCAGACGTCCATCCAGTGCCGTCCCCACCGCTCGCCATATTGAGGGCTGTTGAGCAAACGATCGACAACCTGCTCAAATGCGCTAGGGGAGTCGTCTCGCAGGAACTCGACAAGTTGCCTGCGAGTTGGCGGCAGACCGATCAGATCCAGATACACACGCCGCAGAAGTTGCTGACCTGTCGCTGCGCGAACAGGGTTGAGATTGTGCTGCCTGTGCTTCGCTGCCAGCAGCGCGTCGATCGGATTTCGCGCCCTGCTCGAATTGCCGCCACGCGGCAACGCAGGTCTGGTTGGCGTTTGGAATGCCCAATGCTGCCGAGGGTCATCCTGTGGGGACTCGCTGGCCGGCGCAGCGGCACCGTTGTCGATCCATTTAATGATCAGCCTGATCTCGTCTGCCGATAACAGTTCGCCTTCGGCCGGCATGCGCACGGACTCGTCGCTTGCGGTAATCCGTTCAACGAGCAGGCTGGCCTCGGCGTCTCCAAGCACAACTGCTGCCCCGCCATCCCCGCCCTTCTGCATCAGGCTCGCCGTGTCAAGTCGCAGTCCACCCTCCTCCTTCAAGGCACCATGGCAGGCAAAACAGCGAGCCCGCAAGAGCGGCTTGATCTTCTTGACATAGCTCACCGCCGCGTCTTTCGACCCACCTGGTCCACGTGTAGCATCGCTGGCGAACAGACGACTCGATGGCGAAAAGCAACTTGACGACCAAACACCCGCAGTGGCAACAAGCATCCAGAGGCTTGGCGTGATCAGTCTCATGGTGGGACAGGCAGCTAGGCTGAAATCAACAGCGGACCCATTTGCACACAACTCTAATATTAGCAGCTTCGGGGAGCGATGTCACCGCGGAAGTAACCCACAACGTCGCGCCAGTCGCCGTTGTAAATCGTGATTCCGTCGCGGTCGTAGAATGGTGCGTCGGTCATCGGCAGCGTCCTCGCTCAGGAGTTCCTGCAGCCGCTTCACGACTTCAAAGATCGAGACGCTGGAAACGCTCAGCTGACCTGCCCGACCACGCGATAACCGGAGTCACGCCGCGAGCGAGGAGCGAGGGGCGGGGTGAGTTCGGGCAGCGACTGGTCAATCTGTCGCTGGAGCAGGGCTGGCAGTCGCTGAGCAAGCGGGACATGGACCTGCTGATGTTCCTGCTGCTGGAACTGGACGGGGCGATCGATCGCCGGGCTCCGAATCACGCCATCGCGCGCCAGTTACGCGTGACGCCCAGCCGGGTGGCGTCGCTGCGTCGCGATGCGTATGCCCGCTGGCGTCCGCTCGTACAGGACGATCCCGTCGAGGCTCTGCAGCGGATTCTGAAAGAGACGCTGACACTCGAGCGTCTGGACAGCGCGGCGCGGTATGCATCCGAGCGGCGACGCGAAGACGGGTTCCTCGCCCTGCTGGTCGAGCACCCCGACGACAAGTTCGAACTGGAGCAGGCGATCAAGGACGCGCGAGCGATTCCCGTGTACGAGCGGAATCGCGAAGTCGTGCTGGTCCATTACGAGACGCTGTTCGAACTGGCCGAGAAGTTTGCGTTCCTCGATCAGGATCCGGCGAAGATTCAGAAGGCTCTGAAGAAGCTGTTCCGGTCGAAGACTGACCTCGAAGGCTTTCTGAAGAAGAACATCAGCGAGCTGACCTGGCAGTACGCTCGCGAGGCCTTGAACTCGGCGGGGGCGAAGGTCGTGTCTGGCGGGATTGAAACAGGCGCGACGGCTCTGTTGAAGCTGGCGTTTCCGTTCCTGCCGTGACGACTGGCTACGGCAATCCGGGCGTCGCAGTTCGTTGTTGTCAAGGGAGCACTCTGACTGCTGGAGCAACACAGAACACGAAAGCGTCTGGATGCCCGTCTTCGCCTCCCCGCTTCGCGCTTGACGTGAATCGTTGCTCCGTCCGCTGTACCATCTGACGCACCGCACGCACTCGACACATTCGCCGGGATGTCCCGCATGACTCGGCCGCACGCGACGTTGATCCTGATTCTCCTGCTGCTGTGTTCTCGTCCAGCAGCGGCTTGCGAAATCCGTGTTCGCGATGCCGCATTTCGCACACCACGTGACATTCACCGACTGTGCGTGATTGCCAACTCCGATGATGCAGATGCGGATGCAATCGCCGCACGACTGCAAGAATGGCTTGCCGGGCCGGCACAGTCACTCAACGTCAAGCTGGTTCGAGTGACCGCGGATGACCCTGCGACTGACTGGGACAGCTTCGGGATTCCGTCCGCACCGCCGACGTTGCCGGTGACCGTACTGTTCGGACGCAGCAACTCCGCTGGTGAGAGTTTTGTTATCCAGCACTGGGTACCGGAACCCGATGAGGCTGAACTGGCGGCCCTGCTAACGTCACCCGTCCGAAAACAACTTCAGGAGCGGCTTGGCAAACACATCGCCGTACTGCTGTATTCGGGCGGCAATAACGCTGATCCCGCTACGGCCGCGATGTTGCGTGACCTGGTCGACAAGGACATCAAGGACGAACGCATCGGACTGTCGCTCCTCGAATTCGACGCGAGTGACCCGGCGGAGCAGTTGCTGTCCTCGTTCATCGGCCTGCCTCCCGACGGACCGAGCACGCTGGTGGTGGCCTTCGGCCAGGCGAAGCTGATGGAGCCTCCGCTGTACGGAGCGGAGATCACACGGGAATCCGTGTCGAAACTGATCGGTCTGATTCGCCAGGCCTGTTCATGCTCAAAGCCACTGCCGACGATCGGCCTGGACTTGCCCATTGTGTGGACGCCGGAACTCGACAGCCTCACCGTGCTTATGGACGTGGAGCTTGAAGACGGCGAATTCACTGGCGACTCGATTCCGGTTGAGGAGCCAGGCGACGATGTAACTGTGCTTCTGAACGAACGATCAAGTGCCGCTGCAGGCCGTTCGCTGCTGCTGCCGGCGCTTTGGACACTCGGCGGCCTCGTCATGATTGCCGGCATTTTTTCCTTTGTCTGGACGGGTCGCCGACCATAGATACATCACGCTTTGCCCGTAACCGTTGCGCGAAGCGGAATCCTCTCACGACTGCAGGAGCACACCATGTTCACGTCTCACAGTATGTTGACCCGGTGCCTGCTTGCCGGCATCCTGCTGCTGCCATCGCTTGCAGCAACGACTCGTGCTGAGGCTCAGTCCGGAGCTGACCTTGCCGCAGAGCTCATCGAACGGTCCGGCCTACAGCGCGGCATCTGCGTCGTGCTTGGCGACGACCGCAGCCTGGCCGTCGAGATTGCAATGGCCAGCGAACTGCAGGTTCACTGCCGACAGCCGAACGCCGAAGTCGTCACGCGGCTGCGGTCCGAGGCCGATGCCGCAGGACGCGACATCCACCACGTGGCGATTGATCACGGGCCACTCAACCCGCTTCCGTATGCTGACAACATGGTCGACCTGCTGATCGCTCCGGTCGATCTGAGCAAGGATCTGGAGGGGCTTTTGCTTGAGGAAATCGTCCGCGTACTGCGTCCGGAAGGACGGGCGCTGGTGGGTAACTGGTCGGACGGCGCGGCAGCCGGTCTTATGGCGGGACAGCTGAAAGACTGGACAGACGTTTCGATTGACGGACTGCAGGTCAAGGTTGTGACCGACGATTCCGGAGTGTTTGCAGATGTGCTCACGCCGCCTCTGGCCGGAGCTGGCGACTGGAGTCATTGGGAACACGGACCGGACAACAATCCTGTCTCCCAGGACAGTGTCATCAAAGCTCCGTACATGACGCAGTTCATGGCCAGGCCGTATTACATCGCGATGCCGTCGATTACGACGGCCGCAGGTGGTCGAACGTTTCTGGCGATTGGTCACATTGCTCATCACCGCCGTGAATGGGATGGGATGAACAAGCTGATCGCGCGCAACGGTTACAACGGCACCGTACTATGGGAAAAAAAGCTGCCCGAAGGCTACATGGTTCATCGCTCGGCCTTCATCGCAACGAAGGAAACGTTCTACATGATGGACGGCAGCCGCTGCCTGCTGCTCGATCCACAGAATGGAGACCCGACCGGAACGATTCGAATTCCCGGCGTCACCGGCGAATGGAAGTGGATGGTGATGCGGGACGGTGTTCTATACGTCCTGGCCGGCAGAAAGGATGCGGGCGCTCAGACGACAAAGGGCGACCGCGCTTTCGGCGGGTGGAGCTGGGGTGACCTCAGCAAAGGTTACTATCGCCGACCACGCGTGCCGTGGGGTTTTGGCAACACGCTTGCCGCCTGGGACATTGCGGAGAAGAAACGCCTGTGGCTGTACCGCGATGACAACGAGATCGACTCGCGTTCTACGGCACTCGGAGAAAACGGGCTGTTCTTCTACTCCCCGGAATCGCACCTCGGCAGCCTGGACCTGGAGAATGGCGAGGTCCAGTGGAAGAACGAAGACCGCGAGCTGCTCGACCTTATTGAAGAACCCGGCAAAGGGCTCGTTTCAACGCCAGGATTTCGCTCCGCCTGTCTGGCGGTGGCCACGCCGGGGGCCGTGATCATCCAGGGACAGACACGCATGAATGTCGTCGCGATTTCGGCGACTCAGGGATACAAGCTGTGGACGAAAAAGAAGTACACCAACAATCCCAACGCTATCTATGTCGACGGTCAGGTCGTTCTGGGTGTGGGCGAACGTGGCAGTCATGTGGCGATGGATCCGATCACAGGCGAAGTGACCAAAGACCTGGGATTCCGCAAGACGGCCTGCACGCGGTTGACGGCCTGTTCCGATTCGTTCTTTGTCCGTGGCGAAGGCACACTGCGGTACGATCGGGAATCCGGTCAGGTGCTGATCGACGGAGCTCAACGACCGGCCTGTAATGATGGAGCCCTGCCCGCCAACGGTCTGCTGTACCTCGGACCTTGGCAGTGCGACTGCAACCTTTCGTTGATCGGACGCATCGCCAAAT
>CAYSJO010000820.1:0-18694 GCA_964431285.1 uncultured Planctomycetaceae bacterium | reverse complement strand
CCGCGTCGGCTTGCTGAGCGTTGTGGCAGGCGACGCAGCCAATCTGATGAAAGAGTTGCTCACCACGTTTGGCTGCCGCCGTGTCTCCCAGTGCGTCAGCCGGATTTCCCGAGCGTGTCAGGAAATGGGCCAGTGCCAGAGCATTGTGTTTGCGATCCGCCTTCGGGCTGCCAGCGAGCAGGTCGGGCATTGTCGTTCCCGCCTTTGTCGCGTGTGGCGACGCGAGGAACTCGGCCAGCCATTCGGGCCGCGCTCGCGTCCCAACCTGCGAAAGAATCGGGCCGCGTTTCGGCTTCAGCTCGTCGGCGAGACTGGCGTCAGTCGCATGACATGACACGCAGTTCAGTTCCGTCAACAGAATGCGACCTGCCGTGACCGCGTCAGCCTCTTCGTCAGAGAAGAGGCGTTGGTATCCGGGCACAACGGCGTGTTGTGGGGCTGCCGCAAATACGCTTGAGCGGCCGACAACAGAGAGGGTGATGAGAAGAAGGACAGTGCCGGGACGCCATTCCATGTGCAACTTGGGCATGCAACTTCCTGAAAGATGACCAGATCGTCGGAATTGCCGCTCGTCTCCAATAAGACGGATCGGAGTCTAGTCATGCGTCTGTCCAAGCGACAAGTTTGACTCGCGCAGCCCGGAGCAGGACACTTTGACGTCTCATAACAACGAGCCGTGGCGATCACGAAGCCTCCAACCACGGCACAGCCGAACATCGCATTCTGAAGGACACCGCCTGGCCATGAAGACTCTGATTCGAAATGCCGAGTGTGTTCTGCCAGCCGGGACAAGATCGGTCGACGTGCTGATCGACGGCTCCCGCATTGCGGCAATCGATCCACCGCCTGAGGCCAGTGCTGACGAAACCGTCGATGCGTCGGGACTGCATTTGATCCCCGGTGTGATTGACGACCAGGTCCACTTTCGTGATCCGGGCCTGACGCACAAAGAGGACCTGCACACGGGCAGCCTTGCCTGTGCCAAAGGCGGCGTGACGACATTCCTCGAAATGCCGAACACGAATCCGACGACGACGACGTGCCAGCGGCTGGAAGAAAAGCTTGAACTCGCGTCATCAAAATGCGTCGTGAATTACGGGTTCTATGTCGGGGCGACTCCGGACAATGTGTCAGAGCTGGCCGCTGCAGAACGTACGCCGGGAATCAAGATCTTCATTGGATCCAGTACGGGGGATCTGCTGGTTGACGACCAGGACGCTCTGGAACGCATCTTCGCCGGGACCACGCTACCGATCTGCGCTCACTGCGAGGACGAGTCCACCGTGCGCGCCAACCGCGATCGAATCGGCGGCGGCAGCGATTACACAGATCACTCCAAGGTCCGTGACCATGCAGCGGCACGAATAGCGACAGCCAGGGCCATGGACCTGGCACGGCGACACGATCACCGGTTTCACGTCCTGCACGTTTCGACTGCGGACGAGGTGGAGTTGCTCGGCAAGTCAGATGGCCTGGTGACTGCTGAGGCCTGTCCGCACCATCTGTTCTTCAACATCGACGATTACGCCCGACTGGGTTCGCTGGTGCAGATGAACCCATCGATCAAGACAGCAGCCGATAACGCAGCCATCTGGCAAGGTCTGCAGGATGGTCGTATCCAGGTGATTGCGACGGATCACGCGCCGCATACGCTCGAAGAGAAACAGCAGCCCTATCCGAAGTCACCGTCCGGGTTGCCAGCCGTGGAGAACTCACTGGCGCTGCTGCTTGATCAGGTGAATCAGGGCCGATGCACGCTGGAGCAGGTTGTGTCGTGGATGTGCGACGCTCCGGCTCGCGTATGGGACATCGTCGACAAAGGTCGCATTCAGGAGGGCTACGACGCGGACCTCGTACTGGTCGACCTGAATCGAGTCGCGACGATCCGAAACGAAGAGCAGCTTACGAAAAGCGGATGGAGTCCGTGGGACGGCACCGCTCTGACAGGCTGGCCAGTGCGAACCTGGGTGATGGGTCAGACCGTGTTTGCTGACGGTCGGGTCGATGCCAATTCGCGTGGCAGTGAGGCACGCTTCGATCACAGCCGCCAGGGCTTCCGTGCGTAGTCGCGGCACGGCGGGCATTGCCCTGCCTGATTACCGTCGCCGCGCTGGCAGCCGAGGCCGGAAAGCTTCCAGAGTCCCGCTGGTCATATTGTCCGGATTCATGTCGTACGTTGTCACGTACCGTTTGCCGGCAAAATTCTGCTGCAGAATGAAGAGCCGGTCCTGGCCGTCCGCCTGAACAACCGCAGTGTGGTTCGGGACGCCCATAATCACCCAGTATCCTGGTTCGTCAAATCGAGCTGACGTGAACTGCAGGATGTCACCCGGAATGACATCATCCACATCGATGCGATCACCAAACGTGTAACCCCGAGCAGGTACTGCTCCAACTGCACGCAACGCCTGATCTGCCAGGTCCCAGCATTCACCTCGACCGATTCGGTTTCCAATATTGTTGGTGGCGAAGTTGAGAACTCCCTCGTTCAACGGCGGCAAGTCACCGACCGGCACCGGAGCTGTCGCCGAGTCATCGCTGCCCCCGACGCCACCATTGCCTGCGCCGCCTGCTGCCCTTCCACCATGGCCACCACGCGCCTCACTGTCGGCAGCTGCTGTCTGCGTGCCACCATTACGTAGTGGGCAATTCAGTGTCGTACCACCCGCTCCGCCGTTGCCACCAGAACGCGACGCTGTCTGTGTCTGTCGACAGGGGCAGTTTGCAGGATGCTCAGCCTGAGTGTTTCCAGTCTGGGCCCGTTCGCTGGCCCCTCCACCGGCTGTAGTCTGCGAATTCTGGCCGTCATTCGTACGGACGGCCCTGGCAGCGGTCGCGGTCGCTCGACGTGCTTCGGCGTTGAGTGTGTCAATGATTGCCTGAATCTGACGTCCTCGCGGGGACGAACGGACGACTTGGCGCTGCCCAGTCAGGTCCTTCGTGATGACCATCCCACTGGTGGGAAAATCTCGCTTCGCGTCTGCGGCAGCATCCTTCAACGGATTCCCGCTGCCCGGCTTCTTAGGGCCCGCGGACGGTTTTGTTTCTGAATCGTCTGAGTTGGCCGTCGCACTTGCTGGCTCCGCCTGAGCGTCGCTGTGCACTGAAGAAATCGCAGCGGCAAACAGGTCATCGTCCGGCTCTGGACGTCCACTGAGCCGAACTGTCTCGGAAAAATACACGCCTCGGGCATCAAGCAGCGTCATCAGCACACTGGCACTACGCCGCTTCTGGTAGTTGAGAGACAGGATCGCGTCCGCATTCAGCGTGCCACGAAATCCTGTGAATTCCGCCGGCACCAATGCTTTCCGGGCCTTCGCAGCATGTGCTTTGACCCGAACACTCCGGCTGACCACAGGATTAACGTGAGGTTCCAGCGTCAACGCTTCGGCGGTCACTCGCTCAAGTGTCCGCAGCACACCGCCAATCTCCTGATCGCGGGCTGAACGAGCGTCTTCCCGTACGATGAGCAGCACTTTCTCGAAGCCCTGCTTCCGTGCCGCTCGGGCTGCCTCGTGGACAGCCAGTTCGAGTTTGACGTCGGCTACGGCCGGGAGAGCCACGGTCAGCAGGACCACGGATGCTAGAAGACTTCGATGCCGTTTCATGTATCACGTACTCCGTTCGACCGAATTGGCAGCAACTGTGAACTCGAACGGTCCAGCATTACGCTACCGGGGCAGCAAATCAGAAAAATTCAAAACTGACAGGTCTACACGCAGGGCGAATCACAGTATCAACGGGCCTGTTCACGATTTTCGGCGATTTTTTGCTGGACGGCGGCGATCGAGGCGTGCGTGCCGTCGCTCCCAGGTGAAACTCGACTCAAGATCCATTTTTCGGCCGCAAAATGCCTGAATTACGTCACTGGAGAGTTGGCAGCCGGGCGCTCAAAACGGGCGATTTCCCGCTCCTGATGGGAATCGTCAACGTCACTCCAGACAGTTTTTCCGATGGCGGTCAATTCGCCGAACGGAAGGCGGCCATGAACCACGCGCTGCGGCTGGCTGAGGATGGAGCGGACATCCTGGACATTGGTGGCGAATCGACACGGCCCGGCTCCAAACCGGTTTCTCAAGACGAGGAGCTCCGCCGTGTGGTCAGCGTGATTGAGTTGCTACGCCCCCGGACCGACCGGCTGATTTCGATCGACACGACGAAGTCAGAGGTCGCACGATGCGCTCTGAATGCAGGTGCGGACATCGTCAACGACATCTCCGGATTGACGTTCGACGCAGCGATGCCAGCTGTCTGTGCCGCCAGCGACTGCGGCGTCATCTGCATGCACATCCGGGGAACACCGCAGACCATGCAGGCCGATCCTCAGTACGACGACGTCCTGGTTGATGTCTCCGCATTCCTGGCCAGCCGACTGGATGCGCTGGAAGCAGCCGGCATCTCGCGCGACCGCATCGCCACGGACCCGGTAATCGGCTTCGGCAAGACAGCTCAACACAACGTGGACCTGCTGTCGCACATCGCGGACTTCCGCAGCCTGGGACGCCCGGTATTGATCGGACATTCACGCAAACGATTCCTAGCAAAGGTCCTCGGTCGTTCCGTCGAGGAACGAATGTTCGGAACGATTGGCGTGGCCATCAGCGTCGCCGCTCAAGGGGCGGACATGATTCGCGTTCACGACGTTCGTGAGACTCGCGACGCCCTGCTGGCATGGCATGCCACGCGTCCGAGCTTGCCTCAAATCAGCAACTAATCGACTGTGGGACGTGGCGAGTTCGCCCAGTTGCCAGAGAAGTCTGTGCCACTGACGACGACCCCCTTGGCGTGCCAGTTCGCTCCAGCCTTGACGTCGGGAGTGCAGTATCGCAGCGTCAGCCCACAACGACGCCGATCGGACTGGTTCGCTTCGGACCCATGCAGCAACAGGTCCGAGTGCAGCGAAGCCTCGCCGGCTGCCAGGACGTCGTCCACTTCCGTCCCATATTGCAGCGGATTCTCAATCGTCTGATTCAGGACATTGGCCTCGTCATCACTGCTCGGACGGTATGTCAGATGTCCAAAGTGATGTGATCCGGCGATGAATCGCATGCATGCGTTTTCCGTATCGACATCATCGACCGCCAGCCAGACGGTGACCGTTTTGGACGGGGGCAACGGCCAGTAGCTCGCGTCCTGATGCCAGGCGACGGACTTTCCGTCGTGAGGCATTTTGCAGAAGAAGTGCGAGCCCCAGCCGATCACATCATTGCCCAGGACATCCCGCACCAGCGCGACAATCCGTGGCAGGGACAGCAGGTCGTGAACACGTCCGTGTTTCATGTGAGCCGTGCTGATCGAATAGCTGTCGCCGCCCGCCGCCAGCGTTTGCTCAAGCAGTTTGTCAAAGTAAGTCCGGATACCGGCTATTTCCGACGAGTCAAGGACACGAATGCCTTTGACATAACCGTCACGGTTAAATTGCCCGATCAGGTCGGCGGACAGAACCTGCGGATCGTCCACCGGACTCGGATAGAAATGGAGGTCACGCTCCATCTGATCCAGCTCGTCCTGCGTCGGGACGATGTTGAATTTAACCATCAGGTCTGTCTCATGCGTTGAAGTGAGAGTTGCGACGGCCTGTCAAAGCCTGACGCATGGATCCGTGTGTTTACACTCTACAAAACCAGCGGTACAGTCGAGCCGGCCGGTGACCGGCATGACTACTGCAGAAAGGCTGACGCGATGATTCTGACCGCTGCCTACGGTGACGTTCAGGTCAGTGTTCCGGACAGCGCATACTCTCTTGACGGCTTCCGCCGCTGGGCCGCTTCCGATGATTTTCCGGAACACGGACGCTTCATGCTGTTCGATGGCGAGGTGTTTGTTGACATGCCTCCCGAACGCATCGGCACTCACAATCAGGTCAAGGCTGAGATTACGTTTACTCTGGAAGGCATCAATCGAGAAGACAAACTCGGCGTGCTATACCCGGACGGCTTGTGGTTGACGAACGATACGGCCGGGTCCGTGCGTAAAGACACGGTAACTTTACTGAATGCTTATTTCCGGGCTGGCGTGCTTGAGTACTGGCTGGTGGACGCTCGGGGCGATGAGATTCAATTCACGGTGTTTCGGCGTGACGACGAAGAGTTCATCCCGGTCGAATCTCAGGCAGGATGGCTGGCTTCGGGAGTATTTGGTCGCGCGTTTCGCCTGGAGCGATCACTCGACCGTGTCGGCGCATTCGATTACACGCTGCATGTTCGCGGCAAGTGAATCTTCGTAGGCGCCGACCGTCCTGCACACCGCGGCCTTAGCGATCTAACTCGCGGATGGACGGCAGGTGATCCACCAGCTCCCAACCAGTGCGTCGCATTTCGGCAATCGTTGCCGCTCGAAACTCCTTGAGTTGTCCGCTATGCCCAGTGTCCAGTGCCAGGTTGGTCAGTTCCTCGGGATCGGCGTCGATGTCGTACAACTCTTCGATCTCATTTTCGACGAGCGTGCGGATGTACTTGTGCCGCCCCTGACGCAATGAGACGTACCACGGGATGCCGTTGAGCACGTGCAAATCCGGGTCGTCGGGAATCCGGTCCGTGTCTGCTCCGTAGGACCGACCGGTAAACGTCACCATCGCCGGATGCGGCCAGTCCACAGCCGGATTCTCAAGCACGGGTGTCAGATCATGACCATGCATTTCCCACGGCAGGTCGATGCCTGCGTATGAGAAGAACGTGGGGATGAGGTCCACTCCGGCAACGGGACTTTCGCAGACTTTGCCTTCGGGAATCCGACCCGGAAGACTAACGATCAATGGCGAGCGGATGTTGGCGTCGTACGGCGCGAGTTTCGTCCGGAATCCATGCTGTCCCCAGGCGAAACCCTGGTCAGACGTGAACACGACCAGCGTGTTTTCCAGCTGCCCGGATTCTTCCAGCGCTCCAACCAGGCGACCAACTGCCTGATCGAGTCCCAGCACGCCCTGGTGGTACTGTCGCACCCAGTCGTTCAGTGAGTTGCCATGTATGCATCGCGCCCCCTCGACCGTGCGCCCGCCAAATGTTCCGCCAATCAGTTCTGGAATTCCGTTCGGTCCCGGTTCCCAGAAGTTGATTTTCTGCATGTAGGCCGGCTTTCCGGCCCGCGGCGGAAAGATATCTTTGGGGACGGGAATCTTCACGTCGGGGTAATCATCGCGGTGACGCACAGCCGGCGTAAATGGACCATGTACAGCGCCGTAGCAGACCCACAGATACCACGGCTTACCTTCGTTCCGGTGCTCACCACGAATGAAATCCTCAGCGAGATTCGTGTAGTTGTCTGTGGAATAACCCCGGACCAGTCTTGATTCTGTTTTCTGGTCAGCTCCGCTGAAGTCCATGATCTGGTCGTAGAAATAGTGACCTGAATTCTGTTGGTACTTCGGCCGGTTCCAGACAGCCTGATAGTCCCAGTCGCGGCCGGCTCCTGAGTCAGTTCCCGTGTGCCACTTTCCGACCTGAGCCGTCGTGTAACCTTCACCGCGGAACACTTTCGGCCAGAATGGACACTCGGCAGGATCGTACGTGCTGCCCGGATACTGCCCGGACATCCGCATCGAATTGACGCCAAACTGATGGTGCCCGGTCAGCATGGTCGCCCGGCTGGGCATGCACCACGTCCCGATGAAGGAGTGAGTGAACCTTACGCCGCGCTTTGCCAGCCGATCGATGTTCGGTGTGTCCACCCAGTCCCATGCCTCGGGATAGCAGCTCACTGTGCGGTGCGAATGATCGTCGGTGTAGATCAGCAGGATGTTCGGACGCGAATCGGCGGCGACCAGCAACTGTCCGGTCAGTACCACACCAGCAGCCAGCAACAGACATCGGCGAGTCAAAGCAGTCATGCCGTCAATCTCCGAAGTTAGCGGGGATTCAATCCATCTTGAGGCTCAAAAGCCGGCAGAACTATAACGCCTCGTCGCGGCACGGACAGGCGACCGCAATTCCATGGATGGAGCCGACTTATGCAGCCGCTGTACCTCGTCGGAGGCGAGCAGAAGGACGATCTGACTGGGCGCGACGAGTGGCATCGTCATCGCGCCGGAGTCGTCATTCGTCTCGACCCGAACAGTCAGACCGCGGAACGAGTGCTCGAATACCAGTCCCCGCCCGACTGCTGTCCGGACTCCGACCCCAGCTTTCTGCTGAAGGCGGCCACGCTGCGCGACGAGACGCTCTTTGCCTGCTCGGCCACCGAAGTCCTGATTTACGAATTTCCGTCGATGCAGCTCAGGCAGCGCATTTCGCATCCGTGTTTCAACGACCTGCATCATGTCACGCCCGGCCCGGACGGAAAGCTGTTTGTGGCCAGCACGGGACTCGACCAGGTGGTCGAAATGTCTGCTACCGGAGACATTCTGCGTCAATGGTGCGTGCTGGAAAACAGGGACGTCTGGCATCGCCACTCACCAGACATCGACTACCGCAAGGTCGCGACGACTAAACCGCACGACGCGCATCCCAATTATGTCTTCTTTCTGAACGATCATGTGTGGGTGACACGCTGCAAACAGCGCGACGCCGTTTGTCTGACCGACCCTGGCCGCCGATTCCAGGTGGGAGACGATCGCCCGATCCACGATGGCGTCGTCACCGACCACGGAATCTACTTCACGCAGGTCGATGGTCATGTGACGATCGTCGACCGCAATACATTGCAGGTCCGCGAGAATCACAATCTGTCGAAGATGATGTCCGGTCTGCGACGCCCTGGCTGGTGCCGCGGTTTGCATGTGGTTGATGAGGAACACGTGCTGGTCGGCTTCTCACGCCTGAGGCCGACGAAATGGCAGAAAAACGTCGGCTGGCTGAAGCTGAATGAACTCCGCTGGCTGTACCGCCTGCCGGCGCGCGTCGGTCTGTTCAACCTGAAGAAACAGCAGGCCGTGTGGGAGATCCCCCTGCAGGACTTTGGCCTGACGACGGTGTTTTCCATCCATCCGGATCCACATTCGGACGACGCAGCCAACGCCGCGTGACCAACCTGACGAGGCATTCAGAATTGACCACAGGCGCGCCGAAACGACTTGCCCCGCTGTCGCTGAGGGCAAATTTTGCCTGGACGCTGGCCGGCAACGTGACTGCCGCATTCAGCCAGTGGCTGCTGCTGGTCATCCTCGCAAAGACGACATCGGACGCGACGACCGGGCAGTTCGTGCTCGCCATGTCGATCTGCGCGCCCGTCTTCATGTTTGCCGGACTCGACCTGCGGACACTGCAGGCCACCGACAGCGAGAACTCGTTTAAGTTTCATGAATATCTGACGCTGCGAGTGCTGTGTGGAACAGTTGCGTTGCTGGCAGTGCCGGGAATCGCATGGGCAATCGGTTACCGCGGAGAAACGCTGTTGATTATCGCGGGCGTTGCGTTCGGTCGGTTGTTCGATGTCATTGCTGACATTCTCTACGGACTGATGCAGAAGTCGGAGCGCATGGATCGCGTTTCGCGGTCACTGGTGATTCGCGGAGTCTGCTCGGCAATCGCATTTGGTGTCACCGTCGCCTGGAACGGGAATCTGGTTGTGGCCGTGTTGCTCGCCACTGCCGTGCGACTGGCAGTCCTGCTCATCGTCGATCTTCCCGTGGCCATGTCGGTCGAGCGGGAACCAGTTCGCACGCTCAGAATTTCCGGTCCCCGTTTGCGGCGACTTGGTCGGTTGGCGATTCTGGGCTTGCCACTGGCCGTGAAGGTGATGCTCGTTTCGTTGAACGTGCAGGTCACAAGATATTTCGTCGTTGGACTGTGCAGTCTTGCTGAGGTCGGCGTCTTCGGGCCAATCGCCGCACTGGCTGTCGCCGGAACGACAATCTCCAAGGCGCTCAACCAGTCCGTGTCCTCCCGGCTCGGTCGTCTCGCTCAAAGCCAGCAACTGCTGGGATTCCGGCATCTGCTACGGAAGATGCAACTGTTTTACCTGGGCCTGGGAATCATCGGCGTTGCGGGGGCGTGGCTGTTCGGAGAAGCCCTGCTGACGATCGTTTATCGGCCGGATTTCTCTGCGTATCACAGCGTTCTCACTCTGGTCACCGTGGCCGTCGCGTTGCAGTTTCAGTCGGGCATTCTGGACATGGCCATGGTCGCCCTGCGGCGCATCACAGTCTTGCCAGTTCTCTCCGGTGTGTCCGTCGTCGTCACGTCGATTGCATGCTGGTTCCTGATTCCCGGTTTCGGACTTGAAGGCGCGGCCATGGCCATGGTCATCAGTCGCGCCGTCCGCATGGTCGTTCTGAATGTGCTGATCGCGACCGAAACACGGACGGTGCCTTCGACATCTGAGCAGTCGTCTCGCCCGAGTCGCCAGGACCGTTGGGCCGCATAGGACCAGCGGTCATTCAGTGCTGATTCCGAAGAATCGGCGGGCGTTGGCAGTTGTGACCTGCGCCATTTCCTCGGGTTCGAGTCCTTGAGCCTCGGCCAGATGATTCAAGGTAAAGCGAACGAACGCGGGCTCGTTCCGTTTGCCTCGATTTGGCATGGGTGCCAGATATGGCGCGTCGGTTTCGACGAAGATACGGTCGCGCGGCAGTGAACCGGCGAGTGCCCGGAGTTCGTCGTTCTTGCGGAACGTCAACATGCCGGTGAATGACAGGTGCAGTCCAAGCTGCAGACATTCCTCGGCGGATGCCTGAGACTGGCAGAATGAATGCATGACCGCATTCAGCGTGTGCTTCGATGCGGCGTCTCGCAGCATGCCGCGTGTTTCTTCGTCGGCTTCGCGGCAGTGGATAACAAACGGTTTGCTAATCCGGTGAGACAATTCGATGTGTCGCGTGAAGTAGTCTCGCTGGAGTTCGACGGGAGCATAGTCCCAGTAGCGATCAAGCCCGGTTTCGCCGAGTGCCACAACGCTCGGATGACGGGCCAGTTCCTCGATCACGTCCCAGTCGCCTGGCTTTGCTTCGGCCGTGTAGTTGGGATGAATTCCGACTGTCGAATACACAACACCAGGAAATCGCTCGGCAAGTGCCACTGAGCGACGACTGCTCGCGGCATCCGTGCCAATGGTCACAATGGCCGTCACGCCGACTTCCTGTGCTGCCGCCACGACGTCGTCGACGTCGTTGGTGAAAGCTTCTTCGTCGAGGTGGCAATGAGTATCAATAATGGACATGGTGGGTTGTGCTTCGGATTTGTCCGAGAGTGTTGTGGTCAGTGAACTGAGTACCTGAAAGACTGAATTCGCAAATGAACATCCTTTCCCGATACCTCATTCTGGCGACCGTGTCAGGCCTGTTGGTGCTCAGCACGATACCTGATACCGACGCGGCTTCACCTCGACCGAATGTCGTCTTCGTCCTTGCCGATGACCTGGGTTGGTCAGAACTGGGATGTTATAGCAACGGATTCAACGAGACACCGCACCTCGACGTTCTGGCTGCGCAGGGAATGCGATTCACTCAGGCGTACGCGGCGGCTCCTGTCTGTTCGCCCTATCGAGCTGCCTTACTGACCGGACAACACCCGGCCCGAGTTGGAATCCTGGATTATCTGCGTCCGAATTCAGCCAATGCTCTGTCCACGGAACACGTGACACTCGCCGAGGCGTTTCAGCAGAATGGTTATGCCACGGGGATGATCGGCAAGTGGCACCTGACCGGCTACGAGTATCACGAAGCCGAGTACGAAGTGAAGCCGGCCGACCATGGCTTCGCGTGGGATTTTGGCCGCGAAGTCAAAGGCGTCGGAAATGGTGCCAACTTCTGGCCCTATGTCTTTCGCGATCAGCCGATTAGCTGGATCGATATTCCCGAGCAGCGGCTGGGGAACGACGAGTTCCTGGTGGATCGCATGAACGTCGAAGCAGTCGACTTCATTGAGCGGAACAAGGAGCAACCGTTCTTTCTGTACCTCAGTCATTACGCGCCGCACACCATCATGAACGGCAAACCGGCACTGGTTGAGAAGTACCGCCGAAAACATCCGCCGGGAAAGAGCACGCGGGACCGTTGCTATCTGTGTCAGGATCACGGCCATTCCGGTGACTCGTTGAATCACTGGGCACAGGATCACAATCCTCATCTGGCTGCGATGCTCGAAAGCATTGATGCAGGCATTGGATTGATTGCCGGGAAGCTCGACGAACTGGGCCTCGCCGACAACACAATCTTCGTGTTTACGAGCGACAACGGTGGCGAAACGAACGTTACTTCGAACGCACCGCTGCGTGGTGGCAAGAGCCAGCTTTACGAAGGCGGTATCCGCGTCCCGATGATCGTGCGCTGGCCGAATGCCGTGCCGGCAGGAGTCGTGTGTGATCAACCGACAATGAACGTGGACTTCTATCCGACGCTGCTTGAAGCGGCGCAGATCGAACCTGACGAGGATCAGGCGCTTGATGGAGTTTCAACTCTGGAAACGTGGAAAAAGCCAGACGCACCAACGGAACGCAACACACTGTTCTGGCACTATCCGCTCGATCGACCGCATTTCCTTGGAGGAAAGTCAGCGGGCGCAATTCGAGACGGAGACTGGAAGCTGATCGAGAACTTCGACACCGGAGAAGCCGAACTCTATTCACTGACGGATGATCGGTCCGAGCAGCGAGACCTTGCAGCAGAACAGCCTGCCCGCGTTACCGAACTGCAGGCCCGACTGGCCGCCTGGCGTCTCGATGTGGGGGCACGCGTGCCTTCGCCACCGCTGCTGGTCGATCCACGCAAGCTGTACTTTGCAGACCATTTCTCGCCTGGTCAGGTCAGCGATCGCTGGTTCTTTTCCTCGGACTGGTCGGAAGAAGGAGGCGTCCTGCAGCACAGCGAGGATGCGACGGATTCGGGTCGTATCTTTCTGAAGGGAGCAACGTTCCGGGACGTCATGATTCGCTTCGATTTTCAGTTTCAGAACTCACGAGACATTCGCCTGATCACGGGAGGATCAGGGCATTACAACGCGGTGGTCCATATTCGGCGTGACCACTTCTTCATCCAGACCGCGCTCGACAGAACGGGACCCTACTTCAGTTACCGGCACGGCGAGTGTGCGTATGACTTCGACGAAGGCCGCTGGTACACGCTGACTGTTGAGTTCATCGGGGACGAGCTGGTCGCTCATATCGAACATGAGCACCTGGCTTACGCGCGACATCCAATTCTGAACAAAGAACGTGGCTACTTTGCGTTTCAGGTCGACGACTCTTCGGCGGCCTTCGACAACGTGCAGATTCTCAAAGCAGCAAAGCATGCCAGCCACGACAGAAACCTGGCGCAAATCGAAGCAGCCTCGGGCAGATACCCCGTTCCAAAATCCGCTCAGCAGCAGTTCGCGATCCAGAAGAGCAATGCGCACGAGTGGCTCTATCAGCGTCACGAGGCGTACCGTAATCTCGTCAAACGGGTTGATGAACTCGATAAAAAGAACAAGCAGGCCTATCCAGACGTCTTTCGGTCACACAAAGAGTTTCAGAAGGCAATTGCGGCGGAACGAAAGAAACTGCACGCTGAAAACGCCGAATACAAAGAAACCCTGTTCGCAACGCATCGCGCCAGCCGGGCGGTTGATGCATTCCTTGTCGCTCGGCAGCCGGAAGTGGCAGACTTTCCGGACAGCCGCCGCAAACGGGAGATCGAACGGTTGCGGCTGAAACACCGGAATGCGCCCGAGTACCTGAAGCTTGTCGCTCTGCACGACACGGCTAAACAGGCATTAGAGACGAAATACCCGCAGCTCTTCAGAACGAACGCGGACATCACAGAGTTTCGCAGGCAGCAACGAAAGGCCGTCGAGGATGATCCTGCCTTCAGGAAGCTGATCAATGAACGGGCTGCCGCCTACCGCGCACAACAATCGTACCTGTTTGAGCATGACGCGAAGCTGGCCGAACTGCAGAAGCGGCTCAGGGCCGATCAGTGACAAACGGTAGGGATTCTGCGGGATTTTCTGTTGAGCGGATTCGGCAATCTGCGTTGCCATCCTGGATACAACGGATCAGCTTGCGCTGGACAATTTCGGCGGCGTATCGTGACAAACCCGCTTCGTTGTCCTGTCAGATTCCCGGACTCGCGATTGCCCTGCCCTCAAGGTGATGAAAGTCCTTGACGGCGCGTGGACGAACGCATGATCCTGAGGCAGGATAGTTTGCGGAATTCCGGTAGACGTCGGGGAGCCCTTCCGTTCTCTTATCCTGCTTCTCAATCCAGACTGACGCGTCCTACTGTCGTGCGGCCGGTCGCTGCCGGCTGTCTCAGGAGAAATCGAATGTCGTTGCGAAATCGGAAAGACGTGAGCACCTGTAAACGGCGTGGATCCGGCGACGCGATCCTGATCGCCGCGAGTGTCTGTGCCGCGTTGCTCATCGCGGGTGGTTTTTTCGCTTACCGGCTAACTCTTGTTCGCCAGACCGAAGAGTCTCGTCACCAGGCCGTCGTGGCGGAACTTGAGGCCAAAGCATTAGCCATGCACGCACGCTCGGCTCGCGATAATGCCGCGACGACAGCCCCTGAAAGTGTGTCCGAATCTGCCGACACCAAATCGTACGAGGACGTCAACGAACTGCTAGACGTTCCCGTTGCTTCTCTGCCGGAACCAAGTCAACCCGTTTATGAAACGGCTATGCCAGAAACTGCTGACGAGCGACGGGAACTGGTTATTGGTCACCTGGAATTCGGTGAGTTTGAACGGGCCGTGCAGGCGGCGAAACGTGCTCGGGATGTCGAAGAGCGGTCAACGCTGCTGAGTCTGGTGGCTGACGCTCAGATAAAGATCGGCGATCTGGGTGCCGCGCTCGGCTCGATCCGGACCATGCCCGATTACAACGAACGCCGCATTGCCCGTGATCGACACAGCCAGCAACTGGCCCTCGCCGGTGGACAAGGTGCCAACTTTCAGCCACTGATCGATCTGATCATGCAGGAAACTGACGGACTGTGGGAAGACATCGACGGTTCGGGCGGAACGATTTCCGAGTTCGACCAGGGAGTCCGCGTCGATCCGTCCGGAGTGCTCAAGCAACTCTCTCAGGAAGAACACAGTGATCGACTGAACGCGATGGGTATCCGTGTTCGCGAAGCTCTGCTGAATGATGAGCTGGCTCGGGTCAGCGATCTGCGTGTCATCTCGCTGCCGCGTCTGGAACAGGCCGTGGCCCAACGACTGGGTGAAGGTCGCGAGCCAACCCGGTCGCAACAGCTTCTCGGCGGACTGACATCGATCAAACACGTTTTCGTCTATCCCGAAGACGGTGAGATCGTGATTGCTGGTCCGGCGGAAGCCTGGAAATACAACAGCGACGGTCTGCCGGTCGGTGTCGAATCTAGACGTCCGATTCTGCAGCTTGATGACCTGGTCGTGATCCTGCGCACATTTTCCGCGACCGATCAGCGATTCTTCTCGTGCTCGATCAACCCACGACCGAATGGATTGAAGCGCCTGAAGTCGTTTGTGGAATCAACCAGCAGCAGTCCGCTGCGACCAGGTGCCGGTGTTCGAAACTGGGTCAGCCGGCTGCAGACGGAGTTGGGTCGGCAGGACATCGTGTTCAAAGGGATTGATCCGGAATCACGAGTGGCACGAATCATTGTTGAGGCCGACTACCGCATGAAGATGATCGGGATCGGCAAGTACGACTTCGAAAACGGCTCACGAATCCCCAGCATCTTCGATCTGATGACTCCCGAAGAACGCCGCTCCTCAAAGCTGGACGCGCTGCGCTGGTGGCTGACCATGAAATATGACTCAGTGCTGCATACGCCAGATCGCGATGGATACGAGTTCGTTGGTTCGTCCGTGCTGTGTCTGTCGGAGAACCAGTTCCTGAATGCCCAAGCACAGCAGGTTCTGACCGGTCAGTCCGAAGGTTCGAACCGAGTCTTTGCTGAGACTTTCACCGGTCACTACGAGCAGCTTGCCGCACAGGATCCAGTGTTTGGTGACCTGAAGAATTTGTTCGATCTGGCGCTGGTTGCGGCGATCGTTCACAACGAAGGCGCCGCCCGCCGAATCGGGTGGAGCTACGGAGTCTTCAGCAATTCCGGCTCGTATCTCACACAGCGGCATGATGCTCCACTGGAAGTCGACTCTGTTGTGAACCACCGAGTCTTTGGCGGACGTGACATCGTCGTTCAAGTCGCCGGCGGTGTCCGGGCCGATTTAAGTCGCGTGTTTGCGAACGCCAAAGTCTTTCGCGAAGGACAACGTATGCAAAGCGCTGTGAATTCGGCTCGGTCATCCGATGACGTGGCTCCGCGTCGCTGGTGGTGGGACGCTCGCTGAGTAGACGTCCTTCACTGACCGTGTCACAAAATGGAAAGCCCGGCTCCTGAATCATCAGAGGCCGGGCTTTCTTTATGACGTTGCCGAGCGCTGGATCAGTAATCGTAGCTCGGATTAGAGCTGCTGAAGTCGATGTCTCGCAGTCCGAGATTCGTCTTCAAATCCATGTAGGTGTATTGCTCTATCATCGGCGGTCGGACGCCGGTACCGGATGGGAAACCAAACTGCTCGACCCGTACTGGCAACTCGGTCTCACGAGTGATGTACAGTCGCGAGCGAAAGAACACTCCCTTACGCCGTTTTGGCTGCGTACTTTCGTAGACACGGCAGGAAACGTTTCCCACTTTCGCGTTGGAGTAGTACTTGACTCGCAGATCGTCGTATTGCAGGTCATTTCCCCACTGCGTGGCAATCGCCGTGACCATGTTCCGCATTCCGATCTGTGTGATCGGATAACGACTCTCTTCCAGCGCCTTGGCAGAGTTCGGCGAGACACTGACTGTCCCGGCAACTTTTTCGATTCCGGTTCCGTGTGCCAGCAGGTTGCCGCCGTTCTGTCCGGAGACGTAGATCACTTCGCGTCCGGTGTGCGGCTTGAGGAATCCGAGATACACGCTGAAGGGCTTTTCACGAACCTTCAGGCTCATGTTGTGAATCACCTTTACGCCACGCACGTTTTCGTGCTTGAAGAATGTGGCGGAGTAGTCTTTCACTTCATCCAGTCGCTGCAGAGTCTCACTGGCCAGTCGGAGCGGCGGTGCCAGATCGTGTCCGGACCGAGCAGCTCCAGCTACCAGAGCGGCAATCCGTGTGTCGGCGGCGGAAGCGACTCCACCAAGTACTCCAACACTGCCGGCTGCCAGAAGACCACCGAGAAACTCGCGACGGGACGGAAGATTGCGACTCATAGATTGCTCCACAGAGGCCCGGGAAGCCAACGCTCGATCGTCAGCCACACGCGGGTTGATTGTGATCCCGACCGTCCATGCCGGAACTTCGATCGGCCACTGACGGTTCATCGGTCGGTAACTGCAACCAATCCGTGTGATTTCTCGACATCGGGAGTGATCCGGCGACGAAATAACTCTGACGTCCGGTTAGCCCGTACAGGCCGTTCACATTGGCCCGAATGCTTTGACCGATCGGTATATCCCAGGAAACTGCGCGACCGTCCTGACCAGACTGCCCTGCACGGCACGGCTACTTGCCCTTGTGGCGAACACCGCGACTCGCGTAAACGCGGTGTCGCGTGGCGTGGTGGAGCAAGTCGCGGGTGCCTTGTGGCATCGAGACGACGCCACAATGTTGGTGCGACCAATTGCATGCGCGCGGCAGCGCCCTGCGCTCACGGATGACCAAATCCGACGATGTTCTACGGCGTCGTGACAACCATTCCGGTGGTCACTGGCGCCGGATCGTCATTCGCTTCGTCTGCGATGACCACTGCTCCCACTGTGATTCCCGCGACCGCCGCAGCCGTCGCGATTCCACTGGCAGTTCCCATTCCGCCCAGCGCGCCGAGGGATGTCAGGGTCGGGAGTCCGACATCTGCGAACTGGCCGCGAACGACCTGGGTCCGCGAGACAATCAGGGCCTGACGGCGAGCAGTCTTAGGAGCCGTACCCGGAGCCCACACGCGAAACGCACCTTGTCCGCGGACTGATGCGATTTGATAGACCCCACCTCGGAGCCCCTTGAACAGGAACTCGCCCTTGAGCCCGGTCACCGTTCGAGAAAACACTCGACGCCCCTGGCGGATGATGACCGCCGACTTGACCAAGGGTCGCCCGTGTTCATCAACCAGAACACCTCGCAACACACATCCCCGTTCAAGGGACACATCGGTGATCGGCTGACGCGCTGCGTTGCGGGCAGGACTCACTTGTGACTTGTTCGTCACAGCAATCTTGCGAACGTCGGGAGTCGTTTCAGGTCCGGCGGCGGACAAACGAGTGGGCGAACACGCGGAAATCGCTGCTGCAAACAACGCCAACGCAGTTCCCGGGGTGAACAATTTCATGCGAACGATCCGTTCGTGAGAGTGTTTCTCGATATCGCCTTGGCCCGCGGCGACTGAAATGGACTGATCAATACTGATTTGTCGGGGTGTTGGATTGAGAAGACAGATCTCGCAACACGACAATCTCCGTACCGGTGCCATCAACAGTAATCATCGGCAATTGGGCGCGTCATCTGAACAAAACGAGCTGATGAATGGCACGGGGCGTGGGCTTCGCGATCAAACAGGCGTCAAAATTCCACTGTCGCGGCACCAAATCGCCTCAGAATCGGGTTGAGTCATTAGGATTCATCCACGCCGAGACGGCCATGCGCGATTACGTGGTCACATTTCGCCCGAATCGCGATTCGACCACCACGGCAGGCTGACTCCGCCGTCGATCAGCAGAGTACATCCCGTCAAATAGTCGGCGGCCTCGCAGAGCGTGAAAGCGACGGCCCGGCCGATCTCCTCAGGTCTTCCCAGGCGGCCCCACGGGAGCTTCTTG
>CAYSJO010000819.1:0-12411 GCA_964431285.1 uncultured Planctomycetaceae bacterium | reverse complement strand
GTCCCCGCCACTCAGCACGACCGCACCGGTATAGTCCTGCGTGCCCGTCGTCGTGACATTGGCCCCGATGTTGGACGAACCCGTGACATCCAGGTTGGTCATGTTGGTGACGGCGCCATCGATGTCCGCGTCGCCCGCGATGTTCAGAGCGGCAGCTCCGCCATCGACCGTGCTCTCAGTGTTGACTTCCGTGGCGGTCAGAGTGCGGTCCCCGCCACTCAGCACGACCGCACCGGTATAGTCCTGCGTGCCCGCCGTCGTGACATTGGCTCCGATGGAAATCAGGGTTGTCGCATCGATGTTGACACTATTCACGTTCAGGGCCTGGCTTATCGTGGCATTCTCTACAACCCCGTTGACGTCGATATCAGTGCCAGCGTCTATACCAGCGGCGTTGAATACCACGGACTCGGTATTCCCGGCGCCAAGAATGTTGAGGTTCGTCACCTCATTGAACAGGAGGTCGGCGTTACTGTTTTCGGGATTGGGAACGGGGGCTGTATTGACCAGTACTTGACCCGCGCCGCCTTCGGTGATTGTGGCAGTGTCGTTGTCGATGGTGATGTCGAGTGCACCAGCTGAGAACACAGAGTTGACAGTCAGCAACTTTCGCTCTTCGAGGCCCTCAGAGGTCGCTGCGAACACGCCAGAGGAGAATGGGTTGCTGACGATGCGCGACTTGGTGTCGGTCTGCGGACGACGACGACGCTTGTCCTTGGAACTGGAGAGCTGCTTCTTGAATCTATCGAGCCAGTTAGAGCATTTCATAATGCGTTCTCAGTCCTTTGAGGGTATGTAGCAGTTGTGTGGAGAGATGGCCTTTGTGTGGTGATCGACTCGCGCAGATCCATCGATTCGAGAACGATCCACTCTCGTTATCGAGTCGTGGGGATGCACCAATTCAGCCGAATTTGCAGATTGTGCCGGTTTTTGGGAAAAAGCCGCATGTGACGGCAAAGCAGGCGGTGAGGTGTTGAGGTCGGGCGGGGGACCGAATGTGCAATGGGCAAGAAGACGTCCGGCTGGAGTCACTTTGCAAGCATTTGCCACCGCAGGCCGTTCTGGCTACGGGAGGTTGTCCAGGTCGGCGAGGTCCTTCGCTCGATTGCTGGCCTGCTTGTTGGACTTCAAATCGTCAAGGCTGAGGATCGTGACAGGTGTCCCGTCGACTGCGCTGTCGACACGACGAGCATCGCAATCGGAAAACTCAACACCGGAAATGTCCGTGTGGATTTCAATGCGCAGCGGGGGAACGCCCATTCGGACGATCCGGTTTTCGGCAAGAAACAGCTCGACGTCGAGGTCCAGAACGTCAAAGCCAAATGCCTTGAGCGCCGACACCAGCCGCTGAGCGTTCGTCGTTTTCCGGGCGATCCAGATATCCATGCCTGCTGTTGCACGCACGTAACCAAAGTGACCCACGGCGTAGCCGCCGATCAGCAGGTATTCAACTTGATGGTCGGTCAACAACCTCAAGAAGTCTTTGAAGTCCGGCGGTAGCCGGGTCGTATCCATAGAGTATCCGCGGCATGTTTCGATGCCGGCCAATCTCTCCTCAGGAGTGCGGGACAGCCAGTATTCGAGGTCGTCCGATGGTTCATCCAGCAACGACACGCTCAGCCTGGTTTTGTCCATGCCGTGTAGAGTGCTCATAGGATTTATCTACGAGATTTACGCGTCAGGATCGCCACAACTCGGGCGGGTCAGTGCATCGAAATCGGAATCAACTCCGCACAGGTCCTGTCACGATCACGCCGTGGTACCATTCGCAGGTTGTGTCAAACCTCGAAGTTTCCACGGAGACGCGTTCATGAAGACCTCACTTCTCAAGTACGTCGTTGCTGCTGTGGTTCTGATTCCTGCTGTCTCGCCGACAGTACGTGCTGGCGATGAATTTCAGCGGCAGCTGTGGATCACCAACGCCTACGGGGACGACGTACAGATTTATGAAGTCGGTACCTGGAAACTCGTGCGACAACTGAAAGTCGGGCTGAACCCGCATGGCATTTCCGCGACCGCCGATGGCCGGACGGTTCACATCGCAATCGAGAACTTCCGCGGACCAGACGGCGAGCTGATCTGGATCGATGCATTGACAGGAGAGATCACAGGGCGGATCAAGGTCGGTCCGCGTCCAAACGAGAACGAATGCACTCCCGATGGACGGTTCATCTACGTGCCATGCGCCGACGAGCACTGGTGGGTCGTGGACGGAAAGACGAAGAAGGTCGTCACGAAAATTGAAACCGGCGGTCGGCCACACAACACCGTCAATTCACCCGACGGAAAGCGGATGTATCTATCGCCATTAGGCAGTCCGAAACGAGTGACGATTGTGGATGTGGCGGACAATCATCGTGTGATTGATGAGATCAAGTTCGACAACATCACTCGCCCGCCGTCGATCAGCAGCGACGAAAAGTTGTTCTTTCAGAACATTGACGGCCTGCTGGGATTTCAGGTCGCCGACATTGCCGCTCGAAAGGTGATTCGGACAGTCCGACACACCGTGGCCGACGGGCTTGAGGGAAAGAAGAGTCGCTGTCACGGACTGGGTGTCCGCCCCGACCAGAAGGAAATCTGGTCGTGCAACGTGGAACACCACACGGTCCACATCCATGAATTGAGCGGAGACTACCGCCAGACGCACATGGTTACGCTGCCTGGCCGCGTCTACTGGGTCTGCTTCAGCCCGGACAGCCGATACGCATTCGTCAGTGTCCGAGATAAGAGCCAGATCGCGGTGATCGACTGCGAGTCGAAGGAGATCGTCAAACTGCTGGCGGCCGGGCGCGAACCGAAACGCACTCAGGTGATCGACGTCCCCGTTAAGTAGTGTGCGATCAGGTTCAAGAATCGGCTTTGAGTCGCTGGGCTCGAGTTTGGGTGGCCTGCGGCCGCAACCAAACGCGGTCCAATGTGGAACATTGGAACGGGAAGAAGAGTCTGGCGACCCACTTCCACAGGACACAATGACCAGTTCGCTTCAGCCGACGCCGGATTGCCACCGGCTTTCAGCTGGTGGAGGTCCGTCACCACAAGTCTTAGCCGGCTTCAGCCGGACTTACCATCATGGTTTGAATCGATCGACTGGCTGAACTGCGTCTAAAGACGAGACGAGAAGTCCGGCTGAAGCCGGCTCATGGTCAATCATCAAACGGAACCAACCGGCTTTAAAGCCGGTGGCAAAACAAAGAAGTCGGCTGAAGCCGACTCAGTCCACATTCTCCCACAAAAATCGATACGCTCAGGAAACAGGCATTAAGAAACGGGCCGTGACGGTGTTTGCTCGGTCACAGCTACTCTGAGATCGAATCCTGGCGGCCGACATTCAGCTTTCATTAACGATCCAGCGCGCGGCAATCTCGGGCTCTTGATCGGCCGGGCCCACGGAATAGCTGAATTTTCCCAGACCCTTTCCGAAACCGTAGGCAGACCGCACCAGCTTCGGCGCCTGCGGCCCATCGTTCAGCAAATGCAGCGGCGTTGGTGCGGAAAGCGCAAGTATGGCGGGCACGTCACCGTATTTGACGGCTCCTGGTAATAGATTGACGTCACGGATGTCCGTGATTGAATCGAAGCGGAAGCCGCCAGTGCTGACCTGCAGAGTATCAACATTTCCTGGGGCGACCGCACTGGCCGCGGCGCTCAGAATTCCCGCTGTGTCGAGTCCGACCAGGTGGCTCTTTTGTGGTTCTGACTCGTGATTTTTCACAAACGACATCACGGTCAGGATGTCATGCACACGTTGTGAAAACAGTGGGTGATTGTAGCCCAGCGTGTAGCCGGCAAACTCACGTGGATTCGCGACCTTGCGCGATTGAGTCAACGGATTGCCGTCTTTCAGGAACTCGCCCGTATACAACGGGTCGATTGAGGCCACGGAGTATCCCTTGCGGACGAGCATGGCGACCGGTGTGGCCAGACTGCCGTCCGGATTGAACAGCGCCGACTTACCCTGGCCACTCAGCCAGATCACCACTTCTTTGTTCCAGTCCTTTGGATACAGGAAGGCGGTTGGCAGTTGTTCTCCGTGTTTCTTCAGGTTCAGAAACGCGGTGTATTCAAAGAACCCGTCGCGTTCTGTTTCGGACAGTCGCTTGTACTCAATCTCGTCCGCGCCCGGCAGGCCGCGGCCGATCATGACTTCCAATGCTCCGCCGACAACTTTGCGGAATTCTGATTGCGACTTTTCATCCGTCGGAATGAGCCCGGCGATTGGCTGCCGAGACTGCTCGTCGAGTGCCCGCAACGCCGCAACTTCGTGATCGTCGTCAAGTACCGGAGCCGGATGGTCGTCGTTGAATACAGTCGCTTCTTCTTTGGACAGCGGCTGGAAATCAGGTTCCGTGATCTTTTCGTATCCAAGTTTCAGATGCCGATTGAAGAAGTCGTACATCATCGCCCGGCTCTGGAAGTTGTAGTTGTGTGGAAAGTCGAAGTGCTTCGCCTCGACGTTGTCGGGAACTCCCAGCATGTCGAAGTGCTGCTTCAGCTCCGGCAATCCTTTTGTCTCAATTTCAACCGTCCAGTCATTGGCCCCGCTCATCGCGATCGGTCGTGGAGCGGTCAGTGCTGCGAATTCGATGTTCCCCGTGTTAACTCGCAGGTATGTGGCGTTCTCGCAGGTACATCCGCCCTGCATCGCCGTCGACACCATGACCGCGGGGAACGCTGCGGTGACTCGTTCGTCCAGTGCCGCGAGCATGAATGTCTGCGTGCCGCCGCCGCTGGCGCCGGTTACTCCAATCCGATCTGGATCAACGTCTGGCAGACTGGTAATCCAATCCAGAGTGCGAACGGAATTCCAGGTTTGAATTCCCAGCGCGTTGATCAGCCTCAGTTCCGACTGCGCACTGAACATGCCCCAGCGTTTGGGTGAACTCAGGTCCGGGCGCTGTTTTGCGAAGCGATGAATAAGCTGGTAACTCAGTGAGCCGCCGTCCGCATATCCCTGCATGTCGTACAGAAACACGATGCAGCCCATGCGTGCCAGCTGTACGCATCGAGCCTGCAACGGGTGTCGTCCTCCGGCCTCGAACTTCTCGGCTCCCGCTGTGATCTCCTGCTTGACCTTGGTTTCGCCCCAGTCATGGAATCGCCCCTGCGACCAGTGACCGTGCGGGCACAGAATCACGGGGTGTTTCTGATCAGCTTTGCCTGCTTGAGGCCGATACAGGCTGCCCGTGACATACAGGCCAGGGCTCGATTCAAAGTACACTCGATCCACCATATGTGTATCACGCTCGACGCGTCCGTGGACTGTGGCCTGCACTGGCGGCTGTGGCGGCATGGGCCACAACCCGCAGGCCACCAGCAACTGGCGTTTCACGTATTCTTTTCGTTTGGCCCACTCTGTGGGCGACGCACTCGGGCTGAATGGAAAGTAACCATTCAGGTCTTTCAGCGGACCAAGCCGGGAATCATCCGGCAGGCTTCCCGGCGGTGTGGCTCGCGGAACATCGGCATCCGCCAATCGGGCGCCGAGGCTGATCGCCGCGGTAGAAACTGCCACTTTCTGCAATGCGTCACGGCGGGTCAGGGCGTTTGGGGTCATCGTTGGCTCCGGAAACTGAATGGACGTTCCTGAGTGCGGAACGGGTAGTGGCTGGTATCGTGATTCCGCGGTTGTACGGGTCTCTCGACGCTTCGATCAACTGATACGGTGTGACCGGTCGTTGCCCGAATTCACGTGGGGCAGCAGATCGTGTGCTCACGAAGTTCACGAATGGGTTTTCAGAGTCAGGTCGACGAACTCTGGAACCGACAGCCGATCGAGTCTGTGTGGGTCGTCGATGAACTCTGCCAACGTCTGAACGGCTACGTCGCTCAGACACGTGCCGGCATTCTGTCGAAACTTTTCCATCAGTTGCGGACGGGCCTCGTCGCGTCTGCGACGGTGTCCAAGCGGGTATTCGACCGCTACGCGACCCGTCGACGCGCCATCGTCAAACCACACCTGCACGGCATTGGCGATCGAACGTTTGCCCGGATCGAGATAGTCGCGAGAGTAGGCGGGATCCTCAGTCACTTCCGTCAGCTTACGCAGGTGGTCGATTCGCGGATCGGCGGCGGTTTCGTCTTCGTAGTGATCCGCCGTTAGCGTACCGTGTATCAGGCCGACGGCGACTATGTACTGCAGGCAGTGATCCCGATCGGCCGGGTTCTGCAGTGGTCCATGTTTGGCGATTATGCGAACGGCGGGTTCCTGCGTCTCAATGTGGATTCGCTCGACCCGATCCAGCCGGTCTTTCACGAGTGGATGCAGTTGCAGGGCGGCTTCGACTGCTGTTTGCCCATGGAACTCGGCGGGAAACGACACTTTGAACAGCACGTTTTCCATCACATAAGTACCCAGCGGCCGGCCCAGCGTGATCGATTGCCCGTCAAACAGGTTCGACTCGAATCCCCAGGCGGCGGTAAGCGGCGTGACATAACCCGGCTCGCCGGCCATCGTCCACAACGCGAGTCTGACGGCGCGACTGGTCGCATCACCTGCCGCCCAGCTCTTGCGCGAGCCCGTATTCGGAGCATGCCTGTAAGTTCGCAAAGCCCCACCGTCGAGCCACGCGTGACTCACCGCATCTGCAATCTGGTCCGTTGATCCATCGAGCAACTTCGTTGCCAGCGCCGTTGATGCAATGCGTACCAATAACACATGATCAAGACCGACACGGTTGAAAGCATTCTCCAGCGCCAGCACACCCTGAATTTCATAGGCCTGAATCATCGCCGTGAGCACATCGTGCACGGTCAGCGGCGGCAGACCATTGCTCACTTGCTGACGGCTGTGCCAGTCGGCCGTCATCAGAATCGCACCGAGATTGTCCGACGGATGTCCCCACTCGGCAGCCAGCCATGTGTCGTTGTAATCCAGCCAGCGGATCATCGTCCCGAAGTTGAACGCGGCCTGTACCGGATCGAGCTCGAAGTCCGTCCCAGGTACGCGGGCACCACAATTCAGTGTTGCGCCAGGCACAACCGGGCCCAGCAACTTTCTACAGTCTGAGAAGTCCAGCGACAGAAACGCGCACCCCAGACTGTCCAGCAGACACAAACGAGCCGTGTCGTATGCATCAGACTGCCTGGGAATCCCGCCCGCTGCGTACTCAGCGATTCGTCGAACGATTTCGTCTGGATTGGGACGGTCCGGTTGTGCAGAGGTCATCTGGTTCCTGGTCGGGACTATTAGTCGCGAGCATCGTTCCTGTCCGAATTTGAGACAGTGTCGAGCAGATCGGGAACGACTTGAGCTTTTGTGATTGCGACGTCGGTCAGACTGCCTGGCCGCCCGTCATGCGGCCAGGTCAGACGCCGATGATCCAATCCCAGGGCGTGCAGCAGTGTGGCGTGAAGGTCGTGGACGGTGATGACATCCTGGACGGCTTTGTATCCGAAATCGTCCGTGCTTCCGTGGCAGTAGCCCCGTTTGAAACCACCACCCGACAACCACAAAGAGTTGGCGTGTCGATTGTGATCCCGGCCGTCTTTTCCTTGAGAAATTGGCAGACGTCCGAATTCGCCACCCCACATTACGATCGTGCGATCCAGCAGACCCCGCTGCTTGAGATCCTTGACCAGCGCGGCGCTGGGTTGATCAACCCTCGCACAGTTCTTTCGCAGTTCCGCAGCATTGTTGCTGTGCGTATCCCACGGCTGTCCCTTCAGGAACAGTTGCACGAATCGCACGCCCCGTTCGATCAGACGCCGGGCGATCAGACATCGTGTCCCGTATTCGGCGGTCGTAGGATTGTCCAGACCGTACAACTGCCGGGTTGCTTTCGTTTCCTGGGACAGATCGAGTAATTCGGGCACGGCAGTCTGCATCCTGGCGGCGACTTCGAAGTTCGAGATGCGGGCAGACAGTTCCGCGTCACCCGGGTAGCGCCTCAGGTGATCCTCATTCAATGCCCGCAACAGCTTGTGCTGTTGACGACGGGCACCGGGCGGCACATCGGCCGGGGTCGACAGATTAGGCACAGGCGATGAGCCGGATCGAAACACAGTGCCTTGAAAACGGGGAGGCAGCCAGCCGGAAGTCCAGTTGCGCACATTGTCCACAGGCATGCCGCCCGGGTCCGTCAAAACGACGTAGGCTGGCAGGTTGCGATTCGCCGCTCCCAGCCCGTAGGTCACCCACGAGCCCCATGTCGGATAACCAGCTTCGAACTTGCCACTGTGGATCAGTCGCAACGCCGATTCATGATCGACCGATTCGGTCGACACACTGCGCACCAGTGTGATGTCATCGGTGATTGAACCGGTATGTGGCAGGACTTCGCTGAGCGAAATGGCCGCGTTGCCGTATGGCCGGAAACGAAATGGCGAGGCCAGGATCTTCCCGGCCTGGTTGGGAAAGTGAATATCGAGATCACCGTCGTAGGCCTGTCCATGACGCCTGGTCTACTCAGTCTTCTCGTCGAACAGATCCATCTGGCTGGGGCCTCCGTGCTGAAAGAGGCAGATTACAGCGTCGGCGCCTGGCGATTGATGCGCGGACTGCGCTCCGTTCGCTTCAGACTGCAGCAGGTGGGCCAGAGCTGCCGTCCCCAGCAGCCCGGTCGTGTGTCCCAGGAAAGTCCGGCGGTTATTCAGGAATTGCGAATCATGCGGCATGGTGAACTCCGACGAAGTCGCTATTCGACATAGAGGAAGGCGTTTCCGGCCAGCAGCATCTGACACAGGTCGATTCGGGCACGATCGGCGGCATCATCATCATCCGGGTACTCGCCCGGCTGTGTTGCCAGGAATTCGAGTGAGGCGGAACGTTCGGCCGGCCGTGCCTCGCGGGCAAGCGTCAACACAAATGCGTTCCTGACAAACTCCGCGTTGTCCATTGTTTCATGCGCTCCGATTCGAGCGGCCATCGCGCGAGCCCGATTGCGAATGAAGGGCGAATTCAACAGATTCAATGACTGCAGTGGGACGGTCGTTCGCGGACGTCCGGTGCAACTGGCGACGATAGATGGTGCGTCGAAGATCTGTAGCATGTCGGCAACCTGAGTCCTCCGCTGCTGCAGATAGATGCTGCGACGAAGTGCACCGTCAGCCCTCGGCTTCACGACGACGCGACCGTCCGCCGCGTATTCCGTGGGGATGTAGGACCCGAACATGCGGGTATCCAGTTCGCCACTGACAGCCAGCATCGCATCACGCAACGCTTCGGCATCCAGACGACGCATCGAGAATCGCCACAGCAGCTGATTGTCTGGATCGATGCCTTTCGCGTGCGCATCAGGTGTGCTTCGCTGCCGATAGACGGCTGATGTCAGAATCAACCGATGAACCGCGCGAGCATTCCAGTTACTGGTCACAAGTTGCCCGGCCAGATAGTCGAGCAAATCCGGATGAGTCGGTGCTGCACCGGAATAGCCGAGGTTCTCCGTTGTCGCGACGATGCCACGACCAAAGTGATATTGCCACCAGCGATTCACCGTGACTCGCGCCAGGAGACCCGCAGCTCGAGAAGCGGGCCTGGTCAGCCAGCGGGCGAAGGCCAGTCGCCGGCCGGTGCTCGTCGTCAGGTCATGCGACAGTCCATCAAGTCCGATCGGGTTGTTGCGTTCACCCAGCACGTGAGGAGCAGCGGCCGGGACAGAATCACCAGGCAATTTGTGCTCACCACGAACGAGCAAAGGGACTACTGGAACGTCGGCTGAGTAATCCGCAACCAGCGCCAGCCGGCCCGGTTCCTGAGGGCGCGACGCGTTCAGTCGAGCAAGGTCGGCTTCGAACTTTACGCGTTCCTGCTCGATCTTCCTGCGGATGTCTGCCACACGATCGGGCGAGGTTCCCGGACTCAATTCACTGCGTTCGATTAGGACGTTGTCGACCGAAAAGCTGCGTCCGCAGCAGTATTCGAAGCCGAACCCTCCGTCGGGCAGGTCGGCCGCCGAAAGAGTTACGGCTCCCGGTTCGAGGATACCGTCAACCACTTGCGCGATCTCGAAGTTGCCCTCGCCTGCATTTGTGACGCGTACTCCGTAGTTGTGACCCGGCTCGTATCCACTGGTTCCGATCTTGCCCCGCGACTGGCTGTCTTTACCAGGGTAATCGACGTGAATAGCCGCCCCACCCGCTTTGTTTCCGTCGACCAGCACGTTTCCGCCGGCCAGTCCGCGCACATCATTGAAATCACGCAAAGCTAAGAAATAGCCCACGTATGGCGCTGGCTCTCCGTGAGCTTCCAGATCGAACGTTGCCTGAATCCACTCGTCTTTGACTGATGGCGTCCAGTCGTACGATTCGGCGGTGCAGCAGGCACGGTCTCCGACCGCGCCCGATTCGATGATGGTCAAGCGGCCGGTGTTGACCTCCGCTGCCGGCGCCTTCGCCGTGTCGATATTCACCGCGGGGCGCCCTGCCGGTGCCGCATCACTCGGAGCAGTATTGCTCCATGTGCCTGCCAGCTTGCGGGCCTCTCCGTCAAAGTCGTCGAAGAAAACGGTCTGGGCCGGTTCTCGGTTATCACGCAGCCACTTGCGGAAAGCATCTCGCCGGGCGGTGACCGCGTCGGCGACTCGTCGCACCTCCGTTTTCCAACTGTCAAACTCCCTGGCGGATGCCCCTCGGATCATTCGCTCTTTTGGCTTGATCCACTTCGCGACGTTGAATGCCGGATAAATGACCGCTTGCAACTGGTAGTAATCGCGTTGCGTAAACGGTTCAAACTTGTGGTCGTGGCAGCGGGCGCAACCAACGGTCATCCCTAACAGCGACGAACCCATGATTTCGAGCGTCCCTTCCAGCGCCGCGTATTTGTCGCGACGGACTTCGTCCGGGTTGCCGTCGCTGCTGTCAGTGCCGTCCGGGCTGTTGCGGAGAAAATGGGCCGCTTCCAGAAGTGGAATCATGTCCCCGCGGACTTCAACACCGGCCCCATATCCTGCCATTTCGTCGCCAGCCAGCTGCTCTCGAATGAATACATCCCAAGGCTTATTCGCGTTCAATGACCGGATCACATAATCACGGTATCGAAACGCAAATGGCCGATTCGTGTCGGCACCGAAGTAACCGTTGCTGTCCGCATAGCCGGCAGCATCAAGCCAGTACTTGCCCCAGCGCTCACCGAAGCGAGGTGAGTCGAGATATCGATCTACCATCCGCTCGTAGGCATTGTCCTGATCGTCATTCAGGAAGGTCCTGCGTTCTTCAGGTGTTGGCGGCATGCCAGTCAGGTCGAGGCTCACTCGACGAATCAGCGTGTCGCGATCTGCAGTGGGGCCGATCGATAATCCGATCTTCTCCAGACGCGACTGTACGAACTGGTCAATCGGAGTCCGAACTTTGGATACGTCAGCGGGTGACGCCAGCGGCCCAGCGCGCAGTTTCTGAAACGCCCAGTGTTCGTCACCATCTGGCTTCAAAGGAACTCGTGCGGGCAATCCTGGCGAGCCCGCCAGGATCCACCGCCGCAGCTTATCTTTTGCTTCGGCAGGAAGCGGTGCGTCCACGGGCATTTCATCCGACACCACTCGCTGCCAAAGCAGACTCTTCTCGATCGAGCCTGGACTGATCGCCACGCCCTTCTTTCCCCCACGCCGTATTCCGGGTGGCGTCGCCAGATTCAATCCTGCTTCGCGTTTCGACGGACCGTGACACGCAACGCAATGCTGCTTCAGCAGCGGCATGATTTCAGATTGGAACCCAACGTCGGGCGAATCATCGGCCTGACCGATCGCCGCACTGAACAGCGTAATCGCCACGCCGCAGAACAGGTCCAGATTCTGAGAGTTCATTTCAACTTCGCGATACATCTTGAGTCACTTCGTCGTCAGTCTCGACGTGGACGATTGGGGAACATCTCCGCATCCCGTCAACCCGTCTCCGGTAGAAAGGTAGGCATCAGGACCCCATCTGGCGAGCTGGCTTCACCATATACCTGAGCAACGTGCATTTCACAGTTTCGGGCGCCCCAGCCGTACAGAGTACGAACGAGCTCTCCACAATGGACGGGCAACAGAAACACCGGTGATCGACCTGCATGACGGTTCAGCTCGGCATGAATGAGTGATGCCGTTTGCTGTTCTGTTCGGGCGACGCCGGGACCGAGCATATTGAACGCTTCAGCTCCACACGAAACGAGAAACCCGTCCAAGCCACTGACCGCAGACTCAATCACCGACACATGCCACAAGCCGTTGTCATTCGCAATGAAGTATCGATAGTCGGCCACTCGCGAGATTCCTGACACCGATAATTCCAGCGCCGCCATAGCGTCAACGTCTTCTGGCGTCGCTTCCCGGACAGAGAGTCCGGGCGGAGCATCGTGTGTGAGTCCTCCTTCAGGCACAGCGACGTACATGTCTTGAAACGTGCAGAATGGAGTGAACCCAGCCCGCGTGTAGAGCTAGTAGGAATCCAGATTAAAAAGACATGATACCAGCCGCACGGATATCTCCTCCGCCCGGG
>CAYSJO010000818.1:0-7451 GCA_964431285.1 uncultured Planctomycetaceae bacterium | reverse complement strand
GAGTAGCCGTCAATGCGTTCGTGCGTGATATTCCCCTCCGCAGCTCGCACCCCTCATGGTCGACACTCGTGGATGTTGAAGAAGGCCTGTCGCAATTCGTCAACCACCCGCTGTTGCTCGTCTGGGGTGAACGCGACTGGTGCTTCACCACTGAGTTTCTGAACGAATTTGAGCGTCGGTTTCCGAACTCAGAAACGTTACAAATCCCGGATGCCGGCCACTACGTGTTCGAGGATGCGCACGAGGTGTTTATTCCACGTCTGCGGCAGTTCCTCGAAGAACACGCCATTAGGGAGCAGGGAACTGGAAACAGCGAACAGGAGACAGGGCACAGCGGTGGTCGGTAACGACTGCCCGATCTTACCTCGCTGGCTGCCTTGTTGCGGATTCGACGTTGACGATGCGGGCGCTGGGACGCGCGAGGTCAACGAGGACCGGTTGCGGAGTGTCGACGCGTGCCATGTTGCCGATCGCGTCTCGCGCGACCACGCGCAGATACAGCCGAGGCGGAATTCCCTGCGGCACGGTCCACACGTACTCACCGGTGTTCGGCAGCCAGTCGGTCACCAGTTTCCAGGGACCTTCGGGATCCGGCGACCAGGACAATGCGATTGGGCGTTCCGCGAGATTGTAGTCTTCGGCCTGCCAGGTGATCAGGATGCGATTACTCTGGGCTCCCTGGCCCTGTTTCAGTGGGAAGAGCTGCACGACGGGTGGTGAGGCATCGACTTCGATCACGATGTCCGGTTTCTGTCCCGGTCGCGGTGGCGGGTCCGTCAGGCCGGCCCCACTGACGACTCTCATCGCGAAGCCGTACAGACCGTCCCCCGGGACGTCCACGTCGAACGGACTTTGGCGGTCCTCGTCAATTCCGTAGCGATACCATTTTTTACCGTCGTTCTGCGTCACAAACAGTTCGACCGCAGCGATTCCCGAGGGACCCACGTCATCAACCTGGTAGTCAATCTGGAACTGGCGACTTTGCACCGTGCGGTGACCTGGCGACTGAGTTGATGGAAAGTCCTGCACACTGTTTGTGCTCGGCACAGCCGAGGCGAAGGCGTCTCGCCATTGCGGGGAGTCAGCCTGCGGGCCAGCGCCGGTCGGAACAGGCGGTGTCCGGAACGGGCCGAATGGGGAAACGGCCGATTGGTCGTCCGCAACCTGTCCCGGAACGCCGATTCCCGCAGCAGCGGAAGGTGACGGTCCGAACGAAGGTCCGGGTATCTGTCGCGGTGGGGGTGTTGAAGACCGTCCAGTTGGCGTCGTGTCAGGAGCCGGACCGAAAGTCGGGTTTGCGCCAGGAAACGCTGGTATGGCAGGATAGACTCTCGGTGGTGGAACCGTCGCTCGTGGATCTGGCACGTTTGTGATTCGGCCGGGATCGCTGCCCGGTGGCGTTCCAAATGCTCCAGCGGGAGACACTTGAATCTGGTACTGCGCCGATGTTTCGTTGCCGGCCCGATCTCTGGCTCGACCACGCACGGCCACTATCCCACCTGCTGGCACGGTCCACGATGTCTGTCCACTGGCGGCCGGTCGCGTACCAATCGGCTGCCAGTCGGGAATTCCCAACTGGGAGAATTCCAGCTGCACCGAGTCTGGAATGATGTTGTCGTCCACGGCGACCCAGTTCAGGGCGACCCGGCCAGACGCCGGCTGCGACAGGTCAATCTTCAGCAGCGGTTTGCGTGTATCGACGACGACCGACAATCCGGGCTGCAGCTCGCCTCCTGGATGAGGCTGTCCCTGATGATCAATTGTCTGGACTGCGAACCAGTACTCGCCATCCGACTCGGCCCGAAAGTCAAAGCGCCCGGTCTTCGCATCGACGGACTGCATGTGAAACCATCGTTGGCCCTGATCCTGAGACACATGTAATTGAATCTCTTTCGCTCCCAGCCGGGCGATTTCCCGGGCATCGTGCTGATAGGGGATGCGGAAAGCAGTTCGGCTGGTGTAGATCACAGCAGTTTGCGGTTGACTGGTAGCGACGCCTGGCTGCGGACTCTGCCACGCCCCGGCTGTCGACACACAAACGGCCACAACCATCACCAGAGAAAGATACAGTCTCATTTTGTTTTCTCCGAACCGTTTTATGCGATCCAGACACGGTAGCAGATCCCACCCGATTGGCCCCGCTAGTCACGCCTCGTGTGCGCAGGGTCGATGCGCCGGCACCGGATGCTGTCCTCACGTTATCGTCGTGAGAATCTGTGCGGCTTGAGCAGAAACTGCGGATTGTGCCGCAGTCCGGTTGCACAGATGCGGGCGTATCAGGACGCGGCAGCCGCCCGCACCGCACCCTTAGTTGCTCACATCGGGACGGCGTGGGTACGTTTTGCCACGTGCCCGTCATTGCCCACCGACAGGACGCTGGTGACCTGTCAAACCCGCTCTCCGCGACCACCACAATCCATGCGGCGGAAGTCGCGGGAACCGCTGGTTGGTCGGCGGCGTCCAACCGGATTTTGGGAATGGCACGCTCCACGTTCAAAGTCCCAGCAGACTGGCAAACCCGTCCGAAATTGGAAAAATGGAGCAATTGCGGACTCTGTAGAATAAGTCAGTTACTGCCCCGTCTGCGGATCGTGCCCGTTGCGGTTCCGTCAACATCAACGACGTTGTCGGCAGGCAACAATCTGTGTGGCGTCTGACCCCGGAAACAGGTTCATATCGAAGGTTACGACTGATTTACTGCGGCCGGCACAGGCTTTGCTTGGTGGTTTTCGATTGGACGTAGAACCTGACTGCGCACGGTCCGTGATCCACGGACCAGTCGTACAGGATCTGGTTTGAGCAGCCTGGACTGGATGGCTGCATCAAACGGCAACTCGACGAGATCACTAAACCGGTCTCAAACACCCGACACCTGTCGGGTGAACTCACTCCTGGGAGATCATCCATGCTGCTGACATCGTGGGTGCGCAGTTTTCGCGAGTCACTTTTCTCACGCCGTCGGCCGACGCGTCGTCGTGGCGATGCCAGTGGGAGTCAGCTGTGGCAGCCGGGCCGACGGCTGAACCGGACGTCCGAGCGTCTGGAAGAGAGAACACTTTTGACTGCGCTCGTGGTCGATCAGGAGTTCGTCGATGCTCGCGGCGGCAGCGTCGCGCTGGGCAACACAGACATCGACGTCGATGGCGATGGCACGCCGGAATTTGACCAGATCGTCTTCGAAAATATCGCGCTGACCACGTTTGGTGCCGGTATCAACATCAACTTTTCCGGGCTTGTGGATGGCAACGGGACGATCACCCCACTCGAACTCAGCCGCATCGCGTTTCAGGACGTCAGCATTCCGGGCGACTTCGGCGGTGGAATCAACGTCACCTTGAACAATGTCAACTTCAGCGATGGCCCTGAAGATCCAGAGAGACCGAACGGACTGATTCTGGAAAACTCGCAGATTGGTACAACGTCAACAGCCGCGTCCGGCGGTCCCGTCAGATTTAATCTGACCGACGTGGAAATGCCGGAACTGACCGTCTTTCAGACAGAGATCTTCGGTGGAAACGGCGCGGGCCTGCAGATCAACCTCGACAGCCGGTCACGAAACACAGTGGTTGGTGAGATCGACATTTCGGAATCGACCATTGACGGTGTCGCGCTGACAAGTACCGGCATCGAACAGTCCGTCTTCCTGGTTGGCAACACCAACCCACTCAACGTAACCGTGGCAGCACACGGCTTCCAGACCGGTGCGGAGGTTACCATTGAGGGTGTCGAAGGCGCCACGGCCGCAAATACGACGACGACAATTACCGTTGCTAACCAGAACGATTTCACTCTGGATGGTGTCGATGGCACGGGCACTGGTGCCTATGTCAACGGGACCGGCACGGTGTTCCTGCGCACTACCGTCGCCAGCACACAGTTTCGTGACAATGTGATCACAGGCGCGACAGGCGCTGATGGAATCGCAATCGACCTGACGAACACCAATGCTCCTGAACTGAGAATTGAAGAGAACGAAGAGATTCGCAGCATTGCGGTGAACCTGGATAACTCGCCGCTGGATGGTTTTACAATTCGTGACAACGCAAACATTGATGCCACACGACCGTCGGTTGATGGAGTCCGAATCACGGCTGTCGATTCCACGCTGAGTAATCTGCTGGTTGACAACAACATGGTGATTGGCAACCGCGGCACTGCAAATCCGGCCGGGGCCGAGGGGATTGTCTTTAACATCACCGACGGCAATGTATCAGGCATTTTCACGAGGAATACCGTTCAGGACACACTGGGCGACGGTCTGGAAATCACGGCGACGGCCTCGCAGACTTTTGTTGATCAAAACCGTGGACCGTTGTTGTTTGATTTTCAGTCTGGTTTGAATGAATTTGACGGCAACACTTTCAGTGGCAACCAGGGCGCGGGCGTTCTTGTCGACCTTCCGGAAAACGTCGCAATCAATGCGACGTTGACGGACAACACCTTCACGTCCAATGCAATTCGCGGTCTTGACCTTACCGTCGCAAAAACCGCCGCGCAGTTTACTCAACTTGCTCGCGGCGGCGTTGGGCGCACGGACACGACAATTCGAGTCGTTGACGCCAGCGTCTTCTCCCAGTTCACCGCACCCTTCAACGTCATGATCGAGGCTGAGGAATTGACCGTCACGGGTTCGGTCGCGAACGACCCGAACCTTCTGACGGTGATTCGTGGGGTCAACGGAACGCGACAACGCTTCCATCCCACAAATGCCGACGTGATTGCGACCGAGGGCGATGCACTCCGACTGACTCTGGGTGGTGACGACATTGACAACGACCGCAACCTGTTCGACGGGAATACCGGTGGCGGAGCCCGCCTGACCCTCGTCGACCGGGCTGCCGGCGCGTTCGACATACGAAATAATGTCATCATCAACACTCAGGGGAACGACACCGACGATGCAGACGGTATCAGCGTCAATCTGATCAGTCTGGACGCAAACGTTCCTGCCACCAACATTCTGCGACGCTCGGTGATTGACAGCAACCTGATCGGGATTGACTCGTTCACAACTCTGCCATTTGCCATTTCGGACTCGTTGACGACCTTTGTCGTGGCCGACGCCGCTGGCCTGCAGGTCAATGACGTTCTTCGCGTCGACGGCGAACAGCTTCGCGTGGCAGCGACTCCCGTTGGCAACACGATCATCGTGCAGCGTGCTTTCAACGGAACAACTGCGGCGCCCCATGCGGCGAACGCAATCCTCACCCCCACGTCCGGTGGCAACAACGATCGAGGAATTGACTACTTCTTTGAAGAGCAATCCGTCATAGAAGACGTTCAGATCGTCAACAACATCGTCGCGAACCACCAGGACGATGGTGTGCGTTTCATTCGCGAAGATGACGGAATTACACGAACGGTCAACGCCAGCAATGACCAGCGGCGATCAGTCACGGTCGCGAACAACATCATTTCGGGAAACGCAATCGCACCGGTTACTGATATCACTATAAGCGGAGCGGCCGACGGCAACGGGCCGGGCTCCGGTGTTGAAATCATTGTGCGAAATGGAACGACTGACGAATTTGACGTCGACATTCGCGACAACACGATCGCAAATCAAGTGGGCCCGGGCGGTACTACCGCGTCGAACGGGATCCGACTTCACACGGAAGCAGATGCGCGCATCGAGACAATTGTCACAAACAACATCGTCGCATTCAACGGCGGTGACGGCTTCAAGATGTCAGAACGATTCTCATCAGGATCCGACCGTCGCGACATCGCGGGACAGCTTTACGGAAACGATTTCTCCAACAATGTGGATGACGGCATCGACATCGGAGTCCCGACAGGCGAGAACGTCGTGTTTATTGTCGGTGCAGACGGGGTCGACGCGCAGAATCGAAGTTTGGGTAACACCGTCAGCTTCAATGGCGATTCAGGAATCGACATTACCGGGACGGCGGGTGGAAGTCGCCTCTCCATTACGAACAACGAACTTGATTTTAACGGTCAAGTCGTCAGCACGGCCGTTGGTGTGGCCGGACAACCGACTGCGCGGCTGGGGAGCGGCGTCAAGCTTCAGGTTCCCGGTGCCCAGATATCGGTCAAAGACAACCGGATCCGGAACAACAACGGAGCCGGTATCGACGTCAATGCTGGTGGTGACATCTCGATTCGCGACAACATCCTCACATTCAACCAGAACGATGGTGTCGAGATTTCAGGAAGCACTGAGGCCACGATCCTTGGCAACCTGATTGGCAGTAACGTAGGTCGCGGAATTGATATTCTCGTTACGGGCGATACGAACGCGAAGATTGGCAACGGGCTGGAGGCCGGCCGAAACAACATTATCAGTAACCGGCGGGAAGGTATTTACTTCATTACCTCTGCGTCCGGTCAGGATCAGAATGTTGATTCGGGTGTGGCCCTCGCCGCGACGGCGGCCAGTAACGCTGGTGCTCCGAACCTGCTGCTTCAAGTTGATACGAACTCCATCGAAGACAACGGTTCGCTGGGCGGTCTCTCCGCGACCGGTATTCGTGGCAGAATCGGATCGAGCAATGGAGGCCGTGGAAGCACGCCCCTCGCGGGTGCCTTCGGGAATATCGTAGGTGTAGGTAATTTCGTTAACGCCGGCACGGTCGCCGATGCCGGTGGAAATGGTCGAACGAACGCCAGAATCGTCAACAATGACTTTGATGGAAACTTTGGTGACGATGCGAGTTTTGAGGCGTTCGTCTCGACGGCCCCACCTCAATTGACGAATGGAGCCTGGACGTTGGATATGTACACTATCCTGCCGAACGCGTACTTCTCGGATCCTCTGGCACGGTTGAATCTTGTCTTTGAAGGTAATGTCGGTAACGGACTGACGGCACTGAGTGGATCGGGCTCGTACAATAACTCCGAGCTTGTGTACAAGAGTCGCGACAATCTCGCCAACGCCGCTGTAGGTAGTGACGAAGTACCCCCGGGCGGTCCGTTCCCGAATGGTAACACGCGCGGGCGAAGCATCATTAGGCTGCCGGCCCGGGGGGGCTTAGGACCAATTGATGGCGTTAACCTGCCCACCCCCGCTACGGCTATTCTGACAATCACGAATGTGCAGGATGTGGCACTCGCGAACGGTGTGACCGAGTTGCTGATAACGGTGGCGGGCGCAATACCGTTCCCGAATCTATCGTTCGTCGAGATCAGCGGCGTAAATGCCATCGGCGGCGGGCTGCACTCGGCCAATGGCATTCAGCAGTCGATCAACGTCGGGGGTTGGACCTTTCAGCTTGCCAACAACGCGGGTCACGGCGGTCCGCAGTTTTCCAATGTCGGCACGGTGGGTTGGAATGATCCAACACTTGCGAATACTGTTGCGCCGACGTTCCTTTATCCGGGCATCAGCTCGGCTTCAACGTTCCGAATTGCGCAGGGATTCGATACCCAGGGGCCGACTGCCGCCGACGAGTTTTCGGGCGGCAGTGGCAGGTTTTCCGGTGGCTCCTACG
>CAYSJO010000817.1:0-9705 GCA_964431285.1 uncultured Planctomycetaceae bacterium | reverse complement strand
TGCCGAGCGGGACCGCAAACTGGAAGAAGCCCGCCAGCGACGTCAGGACCCAAGGGCAGTTGCCTGACACTCAACTCGATCCCACAATGAACTCAAACTCAACTCGCTAACGCCAGCCTGCTCAAATTCCAGTTCCCGCTGGACCAGCACAGGACACAAAGATCGCGAAGACAACTGAGTCTTCGCAATCTTTGTGTCCTTCTGTTATGTCCAATCAGAGGCTGAGCCTCAATGTCTGGCACATGAAAAGGTAAGCGGGACCTATGGCGGACGTTACGGAAGGACGCTACCGACATTACAAGGGCCGGGAGTACACCGTCATCGGAACTGCCCGGCATTCGGAAACGCAGGAAGAACTTGTCGTGTACCGGCCGGAGTATGGGGAGCGTGGCCTGTGGGTTCGTCCGAAGGCGATGTTTCTCGAAGACGTCGAGGTCGACGGGGAGACAGTTCCGAGATTCGACTTCATCGGAACAGAATAAACGGACGCGAGTGTCGGCTCAGCGAGCCCATTCGGCAGCTTCGGGCGTTTCAATCGCATCCAGTGGCCATAGAGGTCGGTTCACATTGTCGAACGACAACTGACTCCATCGTGGAGCCGCGCAACCGGATGAATCCACGAGCAACATGTCAGCGGCGAATGATTCGTAATCGGCTCGAAAACCGGCAGGTGACTTGGCCACGACGATTCCAAAGTCGCGCGGGTCGAGACCGACGGATTCGTACAGGACTGGTGAACTGCCCGGGCCGGAGCGTTCACACAACAGCACGGTGACATCGCCCGAGCGGACAATCGCGCCGGCACCCATGTTGATCGGCAGGTTGTCGCAAATGTGTCCGCTAAGGATCCACTTGACGTCGACCAGTTTCTCGACCCTTCCAGCGAACCCTACCGGTTCGCTGTATTCCGAAAGCTTGCCACCGATCGCATGTTCAAAGCGGCCACCTTCGCCGCACTGCCGGGCCGCATGAATGGCATCCTCATCAATCAGGAAAGTCAATGCGCCGTGCGGAATGGAGTCCCGTCTGAGAAACTCGGCTAGCAGCACGGTTGAGTCGCCCGGGGCTCCGCTGTTCGTGGCATCTGCTCCGTCTCCGATCACGACCGGATGGCCGTCAACCGACAGAGCTCGATCGACCACCCGTTCCGGAGGAAGTCGGTCGACGTCTTCCATTTGTGTCCGCAGCTTCCAAGCGTCAGAGGCCAGCTCATCGACCACGGATTGCCACTCATCATTCGCGTCTTCGACCATCAGCGTCACAGTCCAGCCGAGATCGGGGCAGTCGAACCACGGCATTGCCATGTAGAGGCCTGCGGTCAGAACACCTGGCTGTTGTTCCAGCTCTTCCAGCCGCCGGTACAGTGGAGCGGGAATTCCCGTGAAGGTGTTGTGGCTTTCTGCCGCGGTAATCATCGGAAGCTTGCGCGTGTATATCGTCGGACGGCGCCCCGACTCAAGACTCCACAGCAATGCTCTGGCGGCTCGGGCACCGGTCTGCACTCCGTCGATGTGAGGGCAGGCGTGATAACCCGCGAGTGCATGCGCGGAGCGCATCATCTTCGGTGTGATGTTCGCGTGCAGGTCGAGCGATCCGACGATCGGTACGTCTGGACCAACCGCCTGCTGGACCTGTTCGAGAATCGCACCCGTCAGGTCCGGTTCGTCTTCCGAACAGATCGCACCATGCAACGTGAGATAAACGGCATCGACACGTCCAACAGCGGCCAGCTGTTCCGTAAACGAGTCGCGAATCTGCTGCCATGTTTCCGCGGCGACGGATCCCCACGGCCAGCATGTAAAGCGGGATAACCCGACGAATTCGGCGTCAGGTTGCGCGGATCGGATGGCCTGTAGAAATCCGGACAATTCACCGGTCTCACTGTAGCGATCCAGAATATCTGCGCCGTGAGCAACGCCCATGGCCCCGAAGTCGGACCACCGAGTGAGATTACGATTGAAGGTATTCGTCTCCTGCCACAACTGGCCAACGGCAATTCGCACGATGGGCTCCTTGATGTGTTTACCGGTTGGGAACAGCGTCCCAGATGTCCTCGCCGGACAACATGACTCACGATCACAGACCAAATCGCATTAGAATTCGTTGATGTGATGTTCGCCAGCGGCGGGACCGTCGGCTGCGACAACAGGACGTGCGTGAGATTCCGGCTTACGATCGAGGCGGCTCCGCACGGTACGGGCTGACAGCTTGATTGACAGGACTTCGCATGGAGCAGTTTCTGGAATACTTCGACGACGGTGGGCCACTGATGTGGCCTCTGGTGATCTGTTCGCTCATTGGTGTCGCGGTCATTCTGGAACGGGCCGTTCGATTGCGACGTGCCGGGTTGATTGACGCGTCCGTGATCGAGGACATCCAGACGCACATCGAACGCGGTCAGGCCGACATGGCTGTTGCCCGTCATCACAGCAGCCCGACACTCGTTGGCCGCATCCTTAGCCGCGGACTCGATGAATACCTCAACACCTCCGCCGACATTGAAACGTCACTGGTGGAATCCGGCGAGCGTGGTCTGCAGGTCCTGAACAATAACCTGTCCGTATTGAGCCTCATCGCCAGAGTGGCTCCGCTGCTTGGACTGCTGGGCACCGTGCTGGGAATGATTGCCGGTTTCAGTTCGCTGGAACTGGCCGGCGTTGGCAAGGAAGAACTGGCCAAATCCATTCGGCAGGCACTCATCACCACCGCCACCGGACTGAGCATCGCGATTCCCGTGATCGTCGCATCGACGTACTTTCGGAGTCGCGTTCGTCGGCTGACGGCGGAGTTCGAAGAGATCTTCATTGACATCATCAAGACGGTGAAGACAACGAAGTTGTCTAAGACCACACCCGACACCGATCCGGAAACGGAAGGTGCCGCATGAGAATCCGTCTGGCTGCTGTCCAGCAGGATCAGGATGACGAAATGGACATCACGCCGATGATCGACGTGATATTCCTGCTGGTACTGTTTTTCATGGTGACCTCAACGTTCATTGAAGAAGCCAAGGTCTTTCAGATGATTCTGCCGCAGGCCGAAACGCCAGAGACGGTCTCGCGCGACCAAGCGAACAGCGTCAGCCTGACAGTTGAAGGAAAGTACTTTTTCCGCCGCGGAACGGAAAAAGAAAAGGAGATTGACGATCTGATTGCGCTAGTCGAACAATTACAGGCAGCCGATTCTCCACGTCCTGTCATCATTCGCTGTGACGCGCGGTGTGAGTATCGGCAATTCGTCGAAATCAAGAATGCTTTGCGTCAGGCTGGTGTCGAGACCATCTTCGAAGAAGTTGAGGTGCGCGATGAAACGACGCAACCGTGACTGGAAGTCGTTCAACAAACGCTGGGGCAGAAGCCGCTTCGAGAAGTTTGTGATGTGGTCTGCCGCGTTGCACCTTGTGCTGGCAGCGTTGTTCGTCATGCCTGCCCGCTCGGCCCGTCAACACAAGGCGGAATTACAGATTCGCCAGCAAACAGAACTGAAACGGAAAGAGCAGCAACGCCAGGAGGCTCAGCAGGTTGCCGAACTTGAATTCCGTGAATTGGCCAAAATCGAACTTGCGAAAGAGCAACTGCGCGATCTTTTCGGCGAACTGACTGAAGAGTTCTTCGATGAAGATATCAGCGAACTGATGTGGGATGAGCTGCTGGAGTGGTTCGATCCGGACCTGGAAGAGCTGGTTGATCTGCTTGAGCTGGAAGAATTCGATCAGGTGGCGTTTGAACAGGAGATCGACGGGTTGCGGGAGAGACTGGTCGATCGACTTGCCGAACTTCTGCTTGAAAAGCAGCAGGAACTGGTCGCCCGGCAACTACAACAGGAGGCGCGGGATGCCGCCGGGCAGATGGTAGATTCACTGCAACAGCAATTGCGTGCGCGAGTGGCCGACCCGATGACCACCAGCATCCGACGCCTGGTCACGACCGAATACGCAACCGTCGAAAGGCTGTTGCTGGCAGCTGATACTCAACTGGCTGCTGCGGCCGATGCGGCCGAAACAGCCGAAGCCCGGCTCGAAGGCGTGGCAGAACAACTGAGTGAGCAACAGCGGGCCTTCGCGCAGGCGCAAACCGACGGCGACAACATCGGAAAAGTGAAGGCAACCGCTCGCATCAAGTCGCAGGCCGGTACTGCAATTCAGGCGGCTGGCCAGCTGAAACGTGCTGTCGTTGGATTGACTCGAACCGCAGATCAGCTGGCGTCACGTTTTCCAGCGATTGCGGAACAAATCAGTGGCGTGCAGCGTCAGGCCGAGGCAGGACGACAACAGGCGGAGGCGGCCTCAGAAGCCGCGGTAAAAACGGAGGCCGCCGGTGCTGAAGACAACACTCAGGCAGCCCGTGCCGCTGCGGTTGCCACCGGTAAGTCTGCTCGATCATTACGGAACGCCGTCCAGAAACAGCTTGCGGCGGAACGGGCGACGCGTCTGGCCCGAATGGTCAACGAACAGGTTCAGGCCGCCAATGAAATCGCTCAACGGCAAGGGCGCTCGGAGGCCGATGGCCAGCCCGATGGCGCACAGACACAGAAGTCGGACGCCGCAGTCAAGTCTGCCGTTGGTCAGATCGGTCAATTGGAAGCCGACACCGCACAGCTTCAGGCCCAGATTGCGCAACTCGTCATGACAGCGCCAGCTCGACGAGAGCAGCCGTCCGATTCTGCACCGCAAGTCGCATCAACCGGGGAAGCGAATCCAGGCTCGGCAGACGCGCCACGATCGAAGACGAAGGCGGAAACGAAGACCAGTTCGGGTACAGTCGCGAACGCCGAGCGCAAACCAGATTCTGACACGAGCCCGACATCCACCCCGGCAGCCCGCCGGGAATCTCCCGAAGTCGATTCGGATGACCCCCTGACGCAGGCCGAACAGGCGACTGCTGATGCGGGTGAAGCATTGAAAGGCGCGCGCGAAGCTTTGGCCGGTCATCAGTCCGGCCGAGCTGCGGAGCAATTGAAGACAGCCCGCTCAAAGCTCGTCAACGTCGCCCGCACAATGCTGACCCTTCAGCAGGAAGACGGACCACCGAGTCAATCCTTTGGTGAGCAGCTGGAGACGCAACTCTCTGCGATGCGTCGCAACTCGCTGGCCAGGCAGGCACGCGAGAAGTTTGATGACGCATTTCAGAATCAGTCTCTCCCAGTAATCCTGGACAAAGTCGCCAAGGCTGCAGCAAAGCGGGCGAATGCCGAGAGGGCATTCACCGACGCATTCGATCAGCAGCTCCGTAATGAGATGGGACAGCTTTTCGGCAAGGACGTTCCGCTCGAAGTTGCTGCCGGAAAGCAAGTTGCCGGGATGCCCGAATTGGAAGCCGGAGATCCTGACGCGGCCAACGATGGATCAACAGAAAAACCGTCCGCTCGTGTTGCCGAGGTCGTCAATCAGATCGAAAGCCAGACGACGGCACTTATCTACCGAACGGTTCCGGGGATTGCCGCCTCAGCTGTCAGACATCTGGAATTGAATTCGATTGGCAAGACATCCCTCAACAGCGACCGTCGCTCGATGACATTGATGACACGTCTGCAAAACCTGCGCGGTCAACTCAGTGCGGGGCGACGGGATGCTTTAGGATCGGCCGATTCGACCGCCGTGGCGGCCACATTAAGGCGTCACCGTGGCCGCAAGGGTTCTCTCCTCAGGCTTGGAGGCCTGGGCGATCTCGATGGCAAAGCGTTCCGCGAAATGGTCGAGGCCATGAAGGCTCGCGGTCAACAGAGTGGTAGTGAGTTTGCGCTGGTCGCCACGACAGGCGAGAAATCGGTGGCCAATCAGGCTCCGGCATTCAATCCGGCTCTAATCGCAGTCCCCGCTGAGGTCGGAGAGGTGGCCAGGGAAGCAGCAGACTCAGAAGCACGCAAAGTTGAGCCGCCCGAATTCCAGACGAATCGATTCGCCGGAATTCCATTACTCGAAGTTGACGCAATCACAATCGACGGGGATGTCAGCGACTGGCAGGACGTCACTACCCTGGAACTGGATCCCGTCCAACGGGGGGCACGGCTCCCCAAAGTGACCCCCAAACATCAGACAGCCTGGGCAGCGCACAGCAGTCGCGGGCTGCTGATCGCATTCAACGTCGCCGACACGAACGGCCAACTGGACAACACAAAGCCGCGGCCCGCATTCTGGATGTCTGACTGTGTCGAAATCTACATCGACACGATGAATACCAAGTATTCGGCTCGTGGAGAGACGAACACACACCAGTTCTTCGCGTTCCCGTTCGGTCATCCCAGCGAACCCGATGTGGCCGCCTATGAGGCTCAGGCCAGGACGGAAAATGGCAAGCTGAAGTGGAAACACGTGCCCTTCAAGCAAGACGTCATTCAGCGTGCCGGCCAGAAGACTGAGCAGGGGTGGTCGATCGAGTTGCTGATTCCCAGGACCGTGCTGCGCAAGGGTTCGCTGAAACCTGGACGCATTATTGGGATGAATCTGCAGGTCGACACAGGAACTGACCTTTACTACTTCTGGACCTGTGCAAAGCAGATCATCTCCAGCCAGCATCCCAACACCTGGGGCGACGTGCAGTTTCTCGGTTCCGACGGTCGAATCGAATTGCTGGATCCGGAAGACACGCAAACTGATTCGCTGTTCCCCGGACAACCTCTTCGCGTGAGAGTTGTCGACCCGGACATGAACCTGAGTGAACTCCGAAGGGACAAGATTGGGGTCACGGCACGTACGGCATCTGGCGACACTGAGCCATTGATCCTCGAAGAAACGCAAGCCGGTTCAGGAGTTTTTGAAGGGGCACTGCAGACCACGCTGTCGATCGGTTCGAGTCAGCACGATCGGCTTGAGCTGTTTGAGGGCGAAACCGTGTCCGTCCAGTACATCGATCAGGCCCGAGCTTTTGGCGAGCGGAACGTACCGATCAAACAGAAGGTCACCGTGAACTCGATCGGAGTCGAATTCGTAAAGCGAAGCTCCAGCTTGGGGCCTTAGTCAAGCAGTTTCCGCAGGTCGAACAATTGCGATTGGCTCGACGGCTTCATCGCCTGTGATTGTTTGTGCGACTTCGCGCCCGCGCGTTTTGCCCACGCATCGTAATCTGCCGCGAGTTTCGCCACTCGCTCTGGATGTTCGGCTGTCAGGTCGTGCGTTTCGCTGCGGTCAGTCCCAAGGTCATACAGTTCCCAGTCTATGGACCTTTCGGCGACCAGCTTCCACTGGCCATCTCGAATCGCGTGATTACCGCTGAACTCCCAGAAGAGCGGTGGGCTGCGGGACGTCGCTTTACCCTGGAGTGCGGGTACGAGCGACTCACCTTCCATTGGCAGAATGTCGTTTCCACCGAACTCCGTTGGGTATTCTGCAGCGGCCAGTTCCACGACGGTTGGCATCAGGTCCACGAGGTGCGATGTAAACCTCGACAGTTCACCGCGTGCGCGAATTCCGTCAGGCCAGTGTGCGATCATCGGTGTCGCGGAACCGCCTTCGTGTGCGTACTGCTTGTAGAGTCGCAGTGGTGTGTTGCACATGTAGGCCCAGCGCGCGTCGTAGGCAATGTCACTGTCCTTGGCGCCAGGAGTTCGCACGCTGGTGCGCAGTCGCTGATACGGGCAGGCTCCGTTGTCGGAAAAGAACAGAATCAGTGTGTTGTCCAACTCGTCGTGTTTGTCGAGGTAGGTCACCAGACGTCCGATGTTCTGATCGAGCCGATCGACCATCGCCGCATACACCTCCATCATGGGTTCGAGAAACTCGATCTGTTCGGCAGTCATGTCTTCCCATGGCTCGACTTTGGGATCTCGCTCGGACAGCCGCCAGGTGTTGTCGATGATTCCGAGTTTCTTGAGCTTCTCGTATCGCTGCTGACGAATTACGTCCCAGCCGACCTTATAGCGGCCCTTGTACTTCGCAATATCTTCGGGCAGCGCGTGCAGTGGAAAATGCGGAGCATTGTGTGCCAAGTAGAGAAAGAACGGCCGGTCTTTCTGCCGCGCGTCGTCCACGAATTCGATGGCGTAATCGGTAAAGGCGTTCGTCGAGTAGAAGTCGGACGGTGGCTGATAGACTTCACGGTCGAGCCGCATCAGATTCTGACCGTTACCCCAGTCAACGCCGGTGAAGAAGTTGATTGCGCCATTGAGAAACCCGAAGTAGCGATCGAATCCACGGTCGGGTGGAATTCCCGCGACGTGCCATTTGCCGCTCATCATCGTCGAGTAACCGGCCGACTTGAGCACTTCAGCGATCGTGACATGTGTCGGCTTTCTCAGGTTCTTCGATTGCTGATGCCATAAGCCGGTCAGTAGCGACGCGCGCGTCTCGGAACACTTTGCGTTGTTGTGGAAGTCGGTAAATCGCAGACCGTTGGCTGCCAGCGCGTTCAGATGCGGTGTGTCAATCTCGCCGCCGAAGCAACCGATGTCGGAGAATCCCATGTCATCACACATGATGATGACGATGTTCGGGCGGGCTGCCTTCACGCTTGGACATGAAGCCATTACGAGAACAGCCAGGGACGGCAGCAGAATTCGAAACATGGATGATCGTCCTGTTGGTAGTTTCCGGGCAACGTCGACAGGCAAGAGGTTAACCACGAATGACACGAAAACAGAGTGTTGTCACTTGAGCCGGGATGTTTCGTGTCTTTCGTGGACCGGTGCCTGCGGCTGAACGTCACACCGCCAACGACAGCGACCCGAGTCAGCGGACCGGCCTGTCCGCGAGTGCGACTGGTATTGGGTGGCCACGAGACCGTCAGGAACATTAACGGGAATCGTGCGGAGGATGTCGAAGCCCGCCACAAGAGAGCGACCTTCAATGTCAAATCACGCTTGCCAGCATTGAGAGACAAATCGTCGCTCGTGCGACAGAAACCTGAAGCGAGGCTATTAGGACTCATCAACAAATGTCTCTGGATTTCAAAGAGCGATACGCGATGGAAACACTCTCGTCCTTTAGTGGAACACTGTTCAAGTTCGATGGAGCCTGAGAAAGCGTGTGAAATGTATGGGTCCGAGGCTGCGTTGATCCTGAATCGGATTTGTGTTCGAACGAGCCACTCTATCGAGGAGTGAAGAATTCGGCGTACAAACCGGGTCCGAGTTCGGCCGGGAAGTCGCTGTGGCCAGCTCGGCATGTTTCAATCGGTCGCCAGCTTCGATCGCTTCTTGAATTCACTTGGTCGACGCAGTCGGAACCCGTCGAAACCGACTACTCGATTGCCCCCGGATGGCCGGCTCGCGCTCATAACACCTGACACAACTTGACTCACGCTTCCGCCGCATCATCCCGGCAGGCAGTGGGCCACCTGACCCATGCCACGTCGTCTTTGCCGTCAAAGACACTCCGACAATGTCCACATCCCAACCTCTAAACTGAATTCACAGGATTACCACAGTCACAGAACGTCAGTCGTGGCAGGTAGTAGCGAAAGCCGCTGACAGTTTCGCTACTACCTGCTGCTGTACTTGTTCAAGGAACGAGCCATGAGAATCCGTCGGCGTCGAAGTCCAGAAACTCGCCGTGCGTGCGCTGAGGCAACTGGTCACGCTGCTTTTGGGGTGTTGTTTTCGTCCAGAGTCCAACTATGGCCCTGAGCCTAGCGGTCCGTCATGTCACAATTTTCTGTAGGCTGTGGTCCCGTACCTGATCTAGGATGATCACATGGCGGTCAAGTACATCATCACGCTCACGGAAGAGGAGCTGTAACAGGTCGAAGCGGTTGCTCGTGGAAAGAAGGGGCG
>CAYSJO010000816.1:0-14300 GCA_964431285.1 uncultured Planctomycetaceae bacterium | reverse complement strand
ATTGTCGCTGGCGGTGCCGGTTTCGGTGAAGCCGACGCCGGCGACGTCGTTGTCGGATCGCCGGACGAAATCGACGAGTCATTCGAATTCACGGCCCTCTGGACTGAAAACTCGTGATCTACTGTGTCCCGTCGTTACTGGTCTCCGGCTTCAAGTCATCAGGCTCGCCGTAACTGATCACAGCACTCCGTTTTCCGCCCAGTTGAATCGTGATTTTGCGCTGGTCGAGGTCTACGGTCGGGTGGAAATCGTTGAACGAAGTTTGCTCGGCCAGCGACGCGATCGTCTGCCCGGTCCGCGTATCAAGCACGTCCAGCGGGAAGTCTGTCTTCGCCTGTTGACTGCGTACTGCGCCATTACTTCGCCCGCTGTTCAGCAACACAAACGGCAGGTCACGCGGTTGGGGCAATGATACGTATTGATCAGGCAATTCCGTGCTCCACAGAACTTTCCGTGCCCGGCAGTCAACGCCGTGGGCGGTTCCGCGAACAAGCTGTGCCTGCCAGGCGTGATGGACATTGGGCCTCGATAGCAATCGGGGTGGTCGCATGCCGGCGAACAGTACGAAACCGACGTCGGTTTCATGTATGGCGACGGACTGCAGGCCAGCGGTGGCTGGAACGGCCTCCTCGATGATCAACTCGCCGGTTCGTGTGTCGCAGACTTTCAGCTGACCTGCAATGTCCAGTCCGACGGCCAGGTGTCGTCCGGCAGATATCCAGAATCCTGTCTGAGCCGTCAGGTGGTGCTCCCAGAGCTGATCTCCAGACATTGCATCCAGCGACAGAAACGGCACGTTGATTTTGGCCAGGCGCGTGCCGATCAGATTTCGGCCCGCATAACCGGTCAGTCGAAAGTCCTTGAACGACCCAACTGCTGCAGCGCGGTCGATGCTGACATCTCGAACGATCTGTCCGGTGTGCAAATCACGCACGGTCAGGTGAGACACACGCCCACCCTCACTCGCGACGATGTTGAGATACCTGCCGTCACCAAAAATGGATGAATCGACGGGTACTCCATTCAGGCGCCACAGCAAGCTGCCGGTCAACGCATCCACCGCATGCAGTGTGTCCGCGGTCCAGTAAACAAGGCATCCCCCTGCCAGCTCCACGATCGAACGGAATGGCCGCCGCAGCATGAACATGGATCGTTCGGCAGGACGCTGTGCGATTTGTGGTACGGAAGGTGTCGATTCAATAGGGAATGGCCGCGACCACAGTCGCTGCGGGTGTTTTCCTGAGAGATCAAAAGCTGCGACACCGGTTCGCATCATGATCACCAGCAGATGTCCGTCGCAGGCGTAGGACACGCCGGACGAAGAAATCGATACAGGAAACTCAACATCGCCAAACTCGTCGGGGGTCAACATCCACACGTCACGCCCCAGACTGTCTCGAGCGATCACTCCTGCTGAGCTGATCACAAACAGCCAACCATCCACAGTCGGACTGGGTGGATCAATCGCCGGGGCAACGCACTGCACCGGTAGTGAATCGCCGAGATTACTGGGCTGAGTTGCCTGTCCGTCTTTCTCGACGGGTGCATCATTGATCTTCACGGTTGCCGCCAACGGCCATCGAAACGTCTCCGGCAGTTGGAGCATTGCCTCGTGCTGTTGCCACTCCGCAATGATCTGACCGGCCGTACTTTTCTGTGGCAGGTTGCCGCTCCAACGTCTGCGGAAGGCGTCGATATTCGCCGCCACTGCGCGTCCGTGACCAGACTGCAGCCAAGCTTCGTTCAATGCGATTTCGGCCTCGGCAATTTCGTCGTGTCCCGTCGCGATCGAGATCAGCGACTCCATTTCCAGCAGATCCGTTTTCGGGTCGAGCGATCGGGCCAGCTGCAATCGGACCGCACGTGCTGCGTGGTTGCTGGGGCCGAACTTTTCGAGCCACTCGCGCATGTTTTCGGCACTTGTGAGACGCGGTTCGAATCCCTGGAAAGTGGACAACTGCCCGGCGGGAACTCGTGCATAGATTCCAGCCAGTCGCCCGGCACGCCATTGCGGTCCGGCCTGGATCATGCTCTTTCCGGCGACCAGTGCCGGTTGCCCGTTCTCATGCACCGGCGTTTCAGCGATCAGCTTGAAGGCATCGCTGAACTGGCCCTGATCGATCAGAAGGTCGGCTCGGACATTGGTGACGGCGATACGATCAGGCGTCGAGAGAGAGACCGTTTCGAGCAATTCGAGTAACTCGTTTTCGTCCGTGTCCGACGACTGCAACTGGAGACGCACAGTTTGAATGACTAGTTGAACCAGACTCGATTGTGAGTCGGTTAACAGGGCTCGCTTCAGATGATCAATCGCCTCTGCAACCCGACCCTGGTGCAGACGCAGCCGAGCGACTTCGCCCAGTGCTTCACCGTCGTCGGCCTCCTTTGCGAGTCGACTCGCCAGACGATCTTCGGCCTCACGCAGTGAGGGCAAGCCGATGACCTGGTCATATCGCTGTGAAACGAGGCGACCATTCGCACCGACCAGATTGCCCGGTGCGCGCCCGTCAGGCATTTCCGTTTCAACAAGCAGCCGTCCGTTTCGCAAATCGAATGCTGCGATCGCTCCGGCAGGCTCCGGATGATCTCCGGTCGGTTTCGTCTCCTCGACGGGCATAATCAGCAGCGGCAGGTGGTACACGGATCCAGTCCGTACGCCGCGACCGCTGGGATGTCGCTGAATCAGTTCCGTCCGCCAAAGTTCGGCTCCATCCACCAGGCTCACTGCACGGACCGCGTCGGTTTCGACTAAGACCGCCCGATCTTCCATCACCGACGCCAGATAGAGCGCGGACCCGCGGGGACGGTTCCATACCTGTTCGCCCGAAACGACGTCGAGGCAAAACAGTTCGTCCGCGTCCGGCGGTGTGATCAGGAGCAGTCCGCCAGCGTTCACCACGCTCAGGTCCCGCCATCGTTCGCCCGCAGGTAGATCAACGGTCCGAATGACAGGTCCAAACCGGAACCCGCGACGAACGGTCCCAGTGTTACTGGCGGGCCGGCTTCGATATCGCCATGTCCATGCAATCCGACGCAAATCCGGATCGAATGCGATCACCGTGCCATCCACCAACGGGCAGATCAGCAGTCCGCTGGCTTCCGTCGGGCTCGCACCGGCCGTGCGTCGCAACGCGTTGCCTCGCGCTGGTGACGGAGACACGGCAATGTCCTGCGACCAGACGATCTCACCCGTGTCCGACTGTAGACAGAAGAGCCGGACCTGGCCGTCTCGTTCACCGAGAGCGTAAGCATGGCCGCCGATGATGGCCGGCGGTCCCAGGAAGAAGTGGTCGGCACCTGGAAGAGGATACCGGTCGCCTGGACCGCCAAGCTCCCACAGAAGAATGCCGCTTTCCAGCTCGGCACAGCACAACCTGTTCCAAGGCAGTGGAGCTGTCTGCTGCATACGTGTCTGGCCGCTCGACGTGAGTCGAGACGGGATGCCGCAGTCTTCGATAAAGAACACAAGACGACCATCCGTTGTCAAAGTGCCGGTCGTCCGATCGTGTCGAGAACGAATCCGCTGGAACTCAAGCTGCCGCTGATTGAGGGGATTCAGCAGGTACTGAGGATCGTTTGTCTGTTTGGGCAGCATGGTTGCCCGCTCAGCCGTCCCCACATCGAATTGCTCTTCCCAGGCGGGATCGACCATAAACGACTCCCATCGCAGGTCGCCGGTGGCCAGTTCGACGGCACGAATTCTGTTGTACGCACGGAAGATCGCCATACCGTCCGCAATGACGGGATATCCCGCCGGCAGATGCCATTCGGACCGATTTAAATCAAAGTCGTTGAGCCAGTTCAGTCCGGCCTCGAAGAAGGCCACCATTTCGGCTTCAGATTTCGCAAACAATTCGGTGTCGGTTTCGCCACTGGTTGCTACGGCCTTCGGCGTGAACCTGGCACGGTCTTCCTTCGTCGGATGCGCATGGAAGCCGCTTGTCGAGGATCTCCACAGTACGTCGCCAATCGGCGAAAACTCGGCCTGGCCGTTGCGTTTCGCATTCCCCAGAAAGTGTGACCACACGGAATTTCGATATCCGTCGACGTCAGCATGGAGCGTCAATTGTTTCAGCAGCTTGACGCGCTCGGCCAGCGGACGAACCAATAGCGGGAACGATTTGCGGTCCACGGCCTGATGCTCATCGAGCCAGCCGTCCAGATCGATCAGCATTTCGTAAGAGCGATCGTCCCGTCCCAGCGCGGCCCATGCTGCAGCCGATTTCAACGTGAGCATGGGTTCGCGCGCGACGCGAGCCTGCGGAGACATGCGGAGCTTTTCAAACTGACGGATTGCGAGTGCCGTTGAACCACGGTCCAGATGGTGAATTCCGATTCGCTCGGCGGCCGCATACCCGGCCGGAGTATGGACAAACTGGCGGGCCACCCGGCTGACTTCGTGGATATCGTCAGCTGCGATCGCCGCTTTCAACTGCACTGCGGAGGTCTCAGCGTTGCGTGCAAGCCAGGCCCGGCGGCCTTCACGCGGCAGCTCACCAATGAGCTGATCAATTGTGGCCCACAAACTTCGCGAGTACCCCGACCGCAATCGCGGCTGACGTCCGGGAAGCGGCTGCTGATTCACGGCACTCGCCAGTTCGACGTACTGATCTTCCGGAAGTTGGAGAATGTCCTCCAGGTTCTGCAGCACTGTTTGCCACTGGATTTGGTCCGGTGGCAGCCGCAACATCTCCAGCGTCCGATGAAACTTCAGATAGACCTGCCGGTCTGCGCCAGGACCTGGCTGACTCGCAAACTTGAGTTCCAGAACGGGAGTCGGACGATCGGCAGTCGTTGGCTGCGCGGGAGTCGTCTCACTCTGGGCCGACACGACACCACAGAACAGGCTGCTCAGAGCCAGAAAACCAGTCAGCAGGAACACGGTCGTTCGGAATCGATGTTCAAGCATGGAGAACTCCGGAATTCGAAAGATGCAACGATGCGAGCATATCGCATCGTGCACCTGGTGCCCACGTGATGTTGTGGGTAGGTGCAAAGTGCCTGGTGCCGTCGCTGTCATCACGACTCCTGTCGCCAGAACACCGAAGTCCGGTCGCGAGGAATTCGAGACACGTTAGATACCTGTGATTCGAGACTGGCTGGCTGAAAATCTGCGCGGAATGCTACCTTGTGTGCTCTGCGGTTCGATCTGAAACGGGAGCTGCCTGATGCTTAAGGGAATTCTTCACGGTGCGGCATGGCTCATTCTCTGCTGCCAGGTCACGCCATCACAGTCCGCGTTTGGCGATGAACCGGGTACAGAGACGCCTGAGCCACCGGCCGACACGGCGACGAAAGATCCGGAATCGGCGAAAAAACCAGCAACACCTGCCGAGATGTCCGTCGAGGAACTTGTCGAGCGTGCCAGGGACTCGATTGTCGTTGTGACGTTCAGCGGGCGGGACGGAAAACGACAGGGGCTCGGCACAGGCTTTGTCGTCTCGGAAGACGGCCTGATCGCGACCAACATGCATGTCATCGGTGAGGCACGACCGATCTCCGTTGAGTTCAAGGATGGCCGCAAGTTCGACGTCACGGAGATTCACGCGACAGAAAAATCCATGGATCTGGCGGTGTTGCGGATCGCCACAACAGGTCTCAAACCGTTGGAGCTGGGCGATTCTGACACGCTCAAGAAAGGCCAGTCTGTGGTGGCGATCGGCAACCCGCAGGGCCTGAGACACAGTGTTGTCAGCGGAGTCGTGTCCGAAAAACGTGAGGTCGACAACAGACCTATGATCCAGGTTGCCATGCCGATTGAACGCGGCAACAGCGGCGGGCCGTTGCTCGACCGCCAGGGTCGAGTGCACGGAATCATTACGCTCAAGTCGCAGGTGACCGACAACCTTGGGTTCGCTGTCGTGGTGAATGCCTTGAAACCGCTGCTGGAGAAACCCAACCCGATTCCCATGTCGCGCTGGACGACGATCGGTACGCTCAGTGAACGTGACTGGAAGCCATTATTCGGAGCTCGCTGGCGACAGCGGGCAGGTCGCATTCTGGTCGACGACACCGGCAGCGGATTCGGCGGACGGTCCCTGTGTCTTTCAACACTGGACGCTCCCGAGCGGCCCTTCGAACTCGCCGTTCAGGTTCGATTCACACCCGGCTCGGGAGCTGCCGGGCTGGTCTTTCAGTCGGATGGCGACCAGAAACATTACGGATTCTATCCCAGTAACGGCTCCCTGCGTCTGACGCGATTCAGTGGTTCCAGCGTCTACACGTGGAAAGTGCTGACAGAGACCGACCACGACGCCTACCGCGTCGATGAATGGAACACGTTGAAAGTGCGGGTCAAAGAGGATGGGATTGCCTGCTTCATCAATGGCGAACTGGCCATTGAATCGGACGACGTAGCATTCAAATCAGGAGCGATTGGCCTGGCCAAGTTTCGCAACACACAGGCCGAGTTTCGCAATTTCCGTGTTGGAAAGGACATTCCTTCGGATCAGCCGTCTGATGAAACGACAAAACGAATCGTCGGCGTGCTGGCCGATCTGAAGCCACAGACTCAGCCATCCGGCATGTTGATCGATCAGCTCGTTCCTGATGGCCAGACCACTCAGACCGTTCTGCGTCGTGAAGCCCTGGCACTCGAGCAGCGTGCCCGGCAATTGCGGGAACTGGCAGCTCAGGTTCACACTCGACGGACACAGCAGGAACTCTCCGAGGAGATGAACCAGCCGCCCGAAAAGCTAGATCTTCTTAGAGCTGCGTTACTGATCGCACGGCTGGACAACGAGGACGTCGATGTCGCCGGGTACCTGACAGAAGTCGATCGAATCGTCGACGACATTCGCGAGACTCTCCCAGTCGACTCCACCGAAGACGACCGCCTTGCCGCACTCAACAAGCATCTATTCGAGCAACTTGGTTTTCACGGTAGCCGCACGAACTACTACAGCCGCTCAAACAGCTATCTCAACGAGGTCATTGGCGATCGCGAAGGCCTCCCGATCACTCTGTCGCTGCTGTACATGGAACTGGCCCGTCGACTGGAACTGAAGGTCGTCGGCATTGGCTTACCCGGTCATTTTGTTGTCCGCTACGAGCCGACCGAAGGCGATCCCCAAATCCTGGACGTGTTCGATCAGGCCAGTGTCATGTCTCGGGACGACGCCGAAGCCGTCATCCGCGGTCGATTCGGTAAACGGCTCAGTGAAGAAGAATTGACGTCCGCGATAAAGGACTTCCTGACAGCATCGACGCCGCAGAGCATCATCATCCGCATGCTGACGAATCTGCGGGGCGTCGCCGAAGAGTCGCGCGACATTGATGCGATGCTGAGGTATCTCGGCACAGTTCTGGTCGTGGACCCCGACCACCTGGAAAGTCGAGCCCGCCGTATCGATCTGCAGATTCGTGCGGACCGCCTGCAGGGAGCAATCACCGACATCGACTGGATGTTGGAGAAACGCCCCGAAGGCATGGACGTCAACCGCGTCCTGCAACTCCGCTCCGATCTGGAGTCCAAACTGCAGGCGATGTGACGAACACGGGTTCGTCCACGAAAAACAACGCATCGAAAGCCCGGTCTCCCGTCCGTCTCGTTTGTCACTTTGCAATTTGCAATTTGAGTTTTGCAATTTGCATTGTTTGATGCATTAAGAATTACTGACCAGCCCGCGAACACTTTTACTGAGACGAGACAAAGTCGTTTTCGTGTCATTCGTGTTTTTCGTGGACCCATACAAGGCTTGCCGCCATGTCTTCTCTCGCCGATCAGGTCATCTGGATCACAGGCTCGTCGCGCGGCCTGGGCCGCGAAATGGCATTCGAACTCGCCCGTCAGGGAGCGAATGTGGTCGTCCACGGAACGCGTCCGGACAGCCCGAGCACATTCGACGAGGGCTCGACAATGCAGTCCCTCGCCGATGACATCACGGCGCAGACTGGTCGCGAAGCACAGGCCGTCTGGGGAGATGTCACACAGGAATCCGAAGTCGCCCGCTGTGCCGACGAAGTCCACACCAAATGGGGTCGCATCGACTCACTGGTCTGTTGCGCCGGTGGTGACATCGGCGCGGGCGGAACGGCCGTCGGCAAAGGCGGACGTCCGGAAAACGACGACTGTCTGAACATCGCCATCGACGATTTGCAGAGCGTGATGGACCGCAACCTGCTTCACACGATTCTGTGTTGCCGCGAAGTCGCTCCCGGGATGATGGAACGCAAGAGTGGTCGCATCGTCACGATCGGCAGCATCGCCGGCTGTTCGGGCCGCACTTACGGAGCGATCTACAGCGTGGCCAAAGCAGCCGTCCACGAATACACCCGCTGCCTGGCCGATCAACTCCGATCGAGCAACATTCCCGTCAATTGTGTTGCCCCTGGCGGTACGGTCACGGAACGATTTTTGCGCATTAATCCCGTCGAGGATGAAAAACTCACCGAGACCGGTACTCTGGACCGCTACGGTCGCCCTCGAGAAGTCGCGACCGTGGTCGCATTCCTCTGTTCGTCCGCCAGTGGATTCATCAGCGGACAGATCATCCGGGTCGACGGCGGCGGCCAGACATTCCCCTGCTGAGTTCGCTTAACACACACCACGACGAGCACCCATGCAGAAGATTCTCCAGGACCTCGAAAACTCCATCCGTCACGGCCAGTCAGTTGCCAGCACGGCCCTTGTGGAAACCCGTGGCTCAACTCCTCAAAAGGCCGGCGCTGCCATGCTGGTTTTTCCGGACGGTTCGCAATCGGGAACCTTGGGCGGCGGTTGTGTAGAAGCGGAAGTGAAGCGTCGTGCCCTGCGATTGCTCGACGCCGGCAATGCCGAGCTAATGACGTTTCAACTCGACAGTGACTATGGCTGGGATGACGGTCTGATCTGCGGCGGACGCATGCGAATGCTGGTCGATCCCATCCGGCCAGGCGACGACCTGAGCTACTTCGAACACTATCAGCGTCTGATCCAGGATAGTCTGGGCTGCACAGAGGCTGTCATCATCGACGACGAACAGTCGGGCGGCATGGTGGCCGAACGATTCCTGTTCGACGCGAATGGTGACCTGGCCGCCCGGCGGGGCTCGTCCTCAGCGGAGTGTCCCGATGCGGTCATCGCCGGACTCCGACCGGTCTCAGACCGGCCGCGTCCGTACGTCACAGACGGAGTCTCTTACCTGCCGCAGCTTGAGCACTGCCGTCTGCTGATCGTTGGAGCTGGTCACGTCGGACAGAAAGTCGCCGCACTGGCGGCAAGTGGCGACTTTGATGTGTGGGTGGTGGACGACCGCGCGCAGTACTGCAACATCGACCGTTTTCCGGACGCGGAGCGTTTAATTGTCGGACCGATCGACACATCGTTGAGCGGTCTGGAAATCGACGCCAACACGATGTGCGTCATTGTGACACGCGGCCACAACCACGACGAAGAAGCCCTTTACCATCTTGCCGAAAAGTCCGCTCGCTATGTGGGCATGATCGGCAGCCGACGCAAGATCCGTTTGATCTTCGAAGACCTGCTGCAGGAGGGCATCACCGCCGACGCACTCGAGAAAGTACACGCACCTCTGGGCTTCGACATCGGTTCACAAACCGTTCCAGAGATCGCAGTCAGCATCGTCGCCGAGCTGATCGCTCACCGTAACCTGGGCGGAGTCCCGGACCGGCCGCGTCCCACCTCGATCATCAGCGAGATCGCTCGGAAATAGACTCACGTCGCTCGATGAGCACGCAGTTTCTCATCGATGAACGCGACACCGTGTCCGGGACAGTCGGATGCCGTCGCGTAGCCGTCTCTGATGGCAAGAGGCTCGCGAAGATACAGCTCAAGGCCAAAGCCGTGCGCTTCCATAAACGATGCATTGGGGACTGACGCCAGCAGGTGAACGTGCAGGTCATGCACGCCGTGTGACGTGACTGGAAGATTGTTCGCTTCGGCCAGCCGAGCCACTTTCAGCCATGCGGTCACTCCGCCGATGTTCGAGACATCAGGTTCGGGGAATGAAACGCCACCGGACGAGATCAGGTGCTGGAACTCGTACAGTGTATGCAGGTTCTCGCCGCTGGCGACGGGCAGGCCGCCTTCCGACTGAACTCGGGCGTGACCGTCGTAGTCATCCGGGACAATCGGCTCTTCCAGCCAGTACACGTTGAAGTCAGCAAACGCTCGAGCGGCACGGATCGCCTGCTCGACAGACCATTGCATGTTGGCGTCGACCATCAGTGGAATGTCAGCCCCGAGCAGTTCTCGCATGGCAGCGACCCGTTCGACATCTTCGTCCAGACGCTCGCGTCCGACCTTCATTTTGATCGCTCGGAATCCACGTGCCAGATTCTGCTGTGTCTGTTCGTGCAGTTCGTCCAGAGAAAGCTGCAGGTCGATGCCACCTGCGTACGTGCGCACTCGATTTTCTCTCCCACCGAGAAACCGCCACAACGGCTCACCCGCCTGAATCGCCTTCAGGTCCCACAGAGCGACATCGACAGCGGACATGGCGAACGAAGCAATGCCGCCGCGTCCGACATAGTGCAGACCCCACCACATTTTCTGCCACAGGCTTTCGACACCCCGCGGGTCTTCGCCTTCCAGCAGCGGCACAACGTCATGCTTCAGCAGTGCCAGGACGGCCGAACCACCAGTCTTACCAACCGTGTAGGTGTAGCCCGAGCCCTCGGAACCGTCGTCACACCGAATCCGAACGGTGATCAGCGAGAAGTGCCGCATTACACCGTGCGTCGAATCCGTCAGCGCGTGCGGTAATGGGATGAAGTAGAGATTGCAGTCAACAGAATCGATTTGCATGCGGAATCCAGCCTGGACCTCACTGCCCGGACGCAGGGTCTGCGTGATATCAGCCGACGGACTCAAGGCCATTCAGTGTCCCGGTGCTTGACGCGAATCGATCGACCGGGATGCTCAGTCGCTGCAGCATACTGACGTGAAGGTTCGCCAGGGGCGTATTGTTGTTTCGATCAAACGCCAGATGCTGACCGTGACGGAATCCGCCCCCGGCAAGGATAATGGGATCGATGTCAGAAAGTGTGGCGACGACGATGGAGTCGTCAAGCAACCTGGATGTCTTCGAATAGCGAGCGTTCGTGCTCGGGCGCCACACATTCGCCATGTCTCAACGTGGGCCTGGCGCATTGACGTCAGTTGCGCCCCGATCTTCGCCTGGGGTCGTGCGACGATAGCTTTTCACTTTCAGCGACTTGCCGGTCTCTCGATCGAAGGAATCGCGTGAGATCTCCTTCGGAACGCTGTCGTGCGTTTCGTCCATCCAGTCGGCGAGCTTCATTTCGAGAAACTTCTGTGTGCTGGAGTACTTTGAATCATCGGCCAGATTTCTGAGCTGATGCGGGTCTTCCTTCAGGTCATACAGTTCGACCGCAGGCCGCGGTGCCAGAAACACGTCTGCCTGTGCGCTGGTCAGACTGTTGGAATCGCGGCGGGCTTTAAGGCTGACGTGGGATGGCGATCTCACAGAATCAGCCGGCCCCTGCCAGGCAAGATAGGGACGGAAGTTGCGGACCAGCAGAAATCCCCCGCCGCGAACGCCCCGACCATGCGCTTCATAGTCGTGCCAGTTGTGCTCGGAAAAAGCGAAGCTGCGAACACTCGTCGAGGGATCGCCGAACAGCGGCAGCAGGCTGACGCCCTGCATTGTCGACGTCGCTTCCAGCCCCGCTGCAGTCAGGATTGTCGGTGCCAGGTCAATGACACTCACCAGACTGTCACTGGTCGACCCGGCTTTCTGAATTCCCTCTGGCCAGTGTGCGACTAGTGCCGTTTTCATGCCCGAGTCGTGAATCCGTGTCTTGGCGCGGGGGAACGGTCGGCCATTGTCCGCCATCACGAAGATCAAAGTTTTGTCCAGCTGGCCCTGAGATTTAAGTTCGGAGACCACCTCGCCAACGTAATGGTCGAATCGCGTGACCTCGTTGTAATACGAAGCGATGTCCTTGCGCGTGTCGGCGTCGTCCACGAGGAACGGCGGAACGATAACGTCTTCTGATTTGTGCATCGGTCCATAGCGATCTTCATTCCATTGCCGGTCGGCGTCCCAGCCGCGGTGAGCGTCGTAGGCGGCGAACCAGAAGAAGAACGGCTTGTCCTGGGGGCGTTCCTGTGTCGTCTTCACCCAGGTCGCATGGCCGCCACTATTGCCTTTGGCTCGTCCGCCGTCCACCAGGTCAAACGGCTTTGGTCTCGTTTCTCCGTTTGGACCTTTCACAGCACTCATATGATGTTTGCCGGCGATCGCCGTGTAATAGCCGGCCTCGCGAAGCAACTCGGGAAACCACGGCAGATTCCACGCGATGGATTGGTGCAGCTCGGCGGCCTTGCCGTTGTTGTGAGGGTATCGGCCCGTGATGATGCTGGAGCGACTGGGGCTGCAACTACTGGCAGTGAGGTACGCCTGATCGAATCGGATGCCATTCTTCGCGAGTGCATCGATGTGCGGAGTTCTGGCAGCGATGTTCCCGTAACAGCCGTAGTCGTTCCAGCTTACATCGTCGGCGATGAAGACAATGACGTTTGGCCTGTCGGCAGCATCTATGACGCCACAGGAAATGCCAATGGCAGCAGCCCAGACGCACAGCATTAGTCTTCTCATGGTGGGGCTCTCCTTGATCAGAATCGTAGCCGGCGACGTCTGTCGGTCGTTGTGGCAATTTGGTATGTCTGTTATTCGGTTCAAACCGCGGCCCCCTCTCCCTAACAGCCCGTTGAAAAACGGTGCTGGTGGTAACCCGACGCGTCAGCGAGGGACGAAAACCAGCGAAAAACGAGCATTCAATTCCCTCGCTTACACTTCGGGTTACCTTTTTCAACGGACTGCTAACCCTCTCCCCCAAAAGGGAGAGGGGACACAGGACCTATCGTGCGGTTCTATCCGGCTTCTTCGTTCGCGGGGTTATCGCCGACCTCAAGGCCAATCATTCGCATCAGTTCCAGAGCGTTGCTTTTTTCGACCACTCCAGGACGGATGCGGTAATCGAAGTACATCCGACCATTCACAAGATGATCTTCAAAGTGAATGTTGTCCGCCTGACCATCGAAGGAATCGACGATCTCGGTCAAAGCCAGGTCGTGAGTTGTCACCAGGCCGATAGCGCCTCGCTGTACCAGTTGATGGATGATGCCCTCGGCTCCGACTCGGCGGTCGTGTGAGTTCGTGCCCTGCAGGATCTCATCCAGCAGGAACAACAGTGGTGGCGACTGGCCTGATAATTCGACAACGTTTTTCATGCGCGAAATGACTGAATAGAAAAGCGACTCGCCATGCTGCAACGAATCGCTGACGCGCATCGCTGTGCCCACAATTAGCGGCGAGAGCTTCAGCGATTTCGCTCTTACCGGGGCTCCGCAGAGAGCCAGCACGGCGTTTATGCCGATTGTCCGCAGCAGCGTACTCTTGCCGGACATGTTTGAGCCGCTGACCATAAGCAGACGACGTTTGGGGTCGAGTCGCAGGTCATTGCGGATCGCTTTGTCAGTCGCCAGCAGCGGGTGTCCAATCTCTGTCGTCTCAATGCACGGTCCGACAGATTCGTCAACCAGTTCCGGAAATGGATCGTCGGGATGCTCAAATGCGTATCCGGCCAGCGAACTGAGAGCCTCAATGTGTGCGACGGCTTCCAACCATTCGGAGATGTGCGGACCGATGTGCTCTCGCCACTGTTCGACGCGGTCCACAACATGAACGGGCACGCCCAGCAGAAACGCGATCGGTCCAAAGAACTGATTCTGCAGGCAGTTGTTGAGTTTCTGAATCAGGTTTCGCAAACGACGGATTTGCCAGGATGGCGGACGTCCGTCCGTATTCAGAGCTGATCGCAAAGCCGCAAGCGATGGCGTCGTGAATTCGTGCTGCTCCAGTAACTCCAGCACCTGACTGAGGATGCTTAGTCCCGAACCGGCGTCGTCGGCCTCGGCCGCGATGTGTCGGATTTCCCGCATCATCGTGGCGAAGAACAGAACCTCGAACAGAACCACGATCAGGAACGGAGCGAGACCAAACCCGATCACCCATCCGACCAGTGTCGCGGCTGCGGCAGCTCCGAGAACAGTCGCGGCAATTCGACGGTTGCGACCAATGCGACGCGGTGCAGCTGTGACCCATTTCCGCAATTGATTCTGGTTGAATTCGTCGTGGACGTCGGCATCGAGCAAGGCGAGGTCTTCGCGGAAATCGATTTGGCTGCGAAGTTCTCCGATGCTCTGCTGTCGCTGTCGCACTGTGTCGAGATCTGCTCCATGGGACAGCCAGTCGGCCAGCGTGTCCTCTCCCAGCCGAGTGCGCACTCCGCAGATGAGCTGAAACAACGATCCGTCGCCGAAGATGTCCAAG
>CAYSJO010000815.1:0-15647 GCA_964431285.1 uncultured Planctomycetaceae bacterium | reverse complement strand
AAGAATCCAACGTTGTTAATATCACCAATTGTGACGTTGTCGTTGCCCTGGTTTCCGTTGATCTGCACCACTTCGCCGCCCGCTGAGAATCCAATGCCATCCCCAGTGATACTGATCGAGGCCGTTCCTTCGGAAATCACCAGGACGCTACCATTCTGCCCGACGACAAAATTGTCACCGGCTGAATCGCCTTGGACGAGAACCGTGTCGAAACCCGGTTCTGAGGCGAATGTGTCCTGACCATCACCCAGCCCTTGAAAGACGATCGTGTCGTCTCCAGCACCACCAATCAGGGTGTCCCGACCGCCTTGGCCAAACAACACATCGTTGTCGCCGCCACCATCCAGCGTGTCATTGACGCTACCACCAAACAGCGTGTCATTACCCAGATTTCCGCTGATGGAGTCGTTGCCACCTTTGCCAGACAGCACGTCGGGATGTCGACTGCCCAGTAAGGTGTCCCGACCGGACGAACCGATGACGGAATCACCGAACAGTGCCGGGATCGGTCCATCATCGTTAACGATCGTCGCGAACCCGCGGCTCCTGGTAATCAGTGCGCCGCCAGTCGCATTGCTCAGGTCCAGGAAGAAGAATTCATCGAACTCGGGCGTCAATTCACTGATAACCGTGACGTCGACCGTCTCTGTGCCCGGGCCCATAAAGGTTAACTGCCCGCTCACTGCCAGATAGTCTGCGTCGGCAACTGCCGTACCATTTGTCGAGGTGAAATCAACTGTGACCATTGCGTTCGCCGGCGCTTCTGTGAGTGTCACAGAGAACGTCACTGTTTGTCGATCGTCGTCTCCTTCCGGTGTCACTGTGATATCAGCAACCTGCAGAAATGAGACTTCTGCTGTGAGCGATGGATCGAGTTCACTCGATGTTTCGGCGATCGTACCCGTGCCGTTCAGTGTGGCGGCGATGGTGCCCGTATTGTCAAGCAGCACACCCCCGCTAATGTTCGAAAGAGTGACTGAGAAGCCTTCCGTTGGCTCGGGCAGGAAGTCAGGTATGACCGGGACTCGAATCTGCTGCCTCAGTTGTCCCGTGACTTGATCATTGACCGTAAACATGATCGGTGGCAGTGGCGTGGTCAAGGCACCGACGTCCGTACCAACCATCGCCGTGCCATTGTTGACTACGAAGTCAACGTTGACTGGAACAGGGACATCACCCGGCAACAGCGTTACGTCAAACACTGCTTCGAGTTGTGCGGTCGGATCGATCAGTCCGAATGCGTCGTCAATGAAAATCTGGCTGCCGATAAAGCCTGAGGCTGCGACAATATCCGGCAACGTATCACCATTCAGGTCGGTTGCGACAAGATCCTGCGTGTTTCCCAGGTTGGGCAGAGGTGTGCTGGCACCGGTAACAAATCCACCCGCGCCATCGCCCAAGAACAGATCAATCGTGTTCCCACCATCCACCAGCATCAGGTCGAGGTTTCCGTCGGCCTCGAAGTCGCCGACCACTCCATCAATTCCACCTCCAGGAAGCGCCGCCACCGTAAACGTCGGTGGCATCATCATGGGCTGAGGTCCGGAATTGAGCAGGATGTGGTAATTGTTTCCATTGACATCACCAACGCCCAGATCATCTGTTCCGCTCCCATCGAAGTCAGCAGTGAGGAGGCGTCCCGGCTGTCCGTTCGGAATCGGTGTTACCAGATTGGCTGCGAACGTGCCCGCCCCGTTATTCAGCAGCACTGTTACATCTGCGGAGCCACCGTGACTGACAGCGAGGTCCGAGTCACCATCGCCTTCAAAGTCGAAGAACGCCACGCCTTCAGGAGCCGTGCCACCAGACGCAACAACTGCAGCCGTGAATGCGCCAACTCCATTGTTCGTGAGGATCCCCACATTATTCGTACCAGTCTGGGCAACAGCCAAATCCAGGTCGCCGTCTCCGTTGATATCAACCACATCGATAGCCGATGGGTCAGACGCGGCGGGCAAAGCCACGTTGACTGGAGCCCCCAGATTACCCGTGCCGTCGTTCAGATAGATGGACACAGTCGGGACGATTGCCGGCATGCTGGTTGGAATTGAGATGTCGTTCAGAACGGCAGCGTCGACAATCCCGTCAGCATTCCAGTCACCAACCGCGATGTCGCCCGTGCCCGGTGCGGCTGTAAACGTGCCTGGTGAACCACCCGTGAAGCCACCCATTCCATCGCCAAACTGAATATTAACACTACCGAAGAAACTGAAACCGTTGTCAGTCACGATGATGTCAAGGATGCCGTCACCGTTGAAATCAGCGAGGTTGATAAAGTCGGAATCGACGAAGCTTGTTGGCACGGGTCCACCGTCAAGGAATTCACCCGCTTCTCTGAGCGTCACATCGCTAATGCTGATTCGGTTCAGAAGCGGATCAGGAGCACCACCTCCGCGGGTCTGATCGTTTGCCGAGCCACCGTCGACCTGGTCAAAACCCTCGCCCCCATCGACCGTATCCTCGCCGCCCTGTCCATTGAGGACATCGTTGCCATCGTCGCCGTTCAACACGTCGTTCCGGCCACCACCCAGAATCGTGTCGGCATCCGGTCCACCATTGATCGTGTCGGCACCATGCATGCCATTGAGGACATCCTGGCCGCCACCACCATCAATCGAATCCGATCCGCTGCCACCGCGAATCGTGTCCCGGCCGAAGAAACCGTCGATCAGATCGTTGTTGGCCGCGCCGTCAATTTCATCGTTGCCAAAACCGCCCAGGATCGTGTCATTCCGAAGACCACCATGGAGCGAATCGTCGCCATCTTCGCCCAGGATGCTGTCAGCGCCGTCGTCGCCGCGGATCGAGTCGTTACCCAGACCACCGAAGATGATGTCGGCGCCATCGCCACCCTCCGCGGAATCATCCCCTTCACCCAGAGTAATCATGTCCAGACCATCGCCACCCAACACGACGTCATCACCCAGCCCGGCATCGACTATGTCTTCTCCGTCGCCCGCGTTGATTGTGTCGTTGTTATCACCACCGGTGACGAGGTCATCACCATCGCCGGCGTTAATCGTCAGGTTACCCAGCCCCGTGCTTTGAATAACCAGATCGTCGCCATCTCCAGCATTCAATGTGGCGTCGAATCCATCGGGAGCGATGATCGTGTCGTCACCGTTTCCGGCATCGACACTGATCTGCATTGGCGTTGGTGGAGTGGTCGACGGATCCATGAACGTAAAGGTGGTCGTCGAGACCGCCGTCAGATCAATTGTGTTCGTCGTATCACTTCCGATGATCGTGAGCAGCTCGACCTGACCAGCCTGAACGGGAGCCAGCGAACCATCGGGGACTCCGTTGACCAGCACCTGGACCTGCCCAGGCACAGCCGGATCAATTGCCACGGCCACACTGTCATTACCTTCGTCGATGACAACACTCAGCTCGCCATCTGCGAACAGCGTAGACACAGTCAAATACGTACGGTCCTCTAGTGGTTGCACCGCACGAGAGACTGGCCGGGCTGCCTGCGCGACCTGTACGTCGCGACGTCTGGTTCGGCGGGATCGGACGTAGCGCTTGAAGTTCCAGACATTGGAAAGAAGCATTCGACTGTTCTCCCGCATGCACTGATGGTCTGACCGCGACGCGTGCACAGCAGCGGGTCTGTTGGGTTTTGTTCCGTGTTGTCGAGAAATCAGCTCGAAAACAAGTCGTGCAACACCCGTGAACAGACAGCTGCGAACCGCGCAATGGCAACCAGCGGAACGAGGGGACCGCTGGTTGCCATGGAATCGGCAGACACCACCCGGACATTTGATGAAACCGGAAAGATGCGGCACAGGCGGAACAAACGGAACAGTCGGTACAATGATGGGTAGGCGCGATGATTCCTGCCTGATTGGGTGGATGCCGTTTGACGGCATTCGACTTATGGTCGTGACGATTACATGGATTCCGAATGCAAATCGGGAAGAATCTGACTCCTCGTGACGATTCCCCTCAAGCAGACAGACCGGTCGGGCCTCGCCACGCCATCAGTTGCAGACTCACATTGATCTGGAAGGTCCGCATGAGTGCTCTTTTTCCCCGCTGTCAGATTGTCCCGCTGCCCGACGACCAGGTGTCGATCCAGATTGACGGAACAGAAAGGACACGGTGGCACTACAGTCGTCATTATCCGCGCCCTTTCTTTTATCCCTGCAACGGGCCCTCGGGCGCGACGCTGACCCGCATGGGACATCCGGGGGCAGCCAATCATGACCACCATCGCTCGATCTGGTTTGCACATGCGAAGGTGCTGGGTGTCGATTTCTGGAGCGACAACACCCCGGCCCGCATCCGGCAGAAACACTGGCTCGTGTATCAAGACGGCGACGAGCACGCGATCCTTGCCACACGACTCGGCTGGTACGACGGACACGACCCGAAGGAACTGCTCGACCAGATCGTGCTCGCGGTATTCCGCCCGGGACCTGACGGGGAAACGCTGTTCGAGATTCAGACGGAGTTCGTCCCCACAGCCAAGTCGCTGGAGTTCCAGCAAACGAATTTCGGATTCCTGGCCGTCCGCGTCGCAAAGAACATTGCGGAACACTTCGGTGGAGGACGTCTGACAAACAGCGAAGGGCTGGTCGGCGAGAAGGCGGCCGACGGTACTCCAGTCATATTCGGCCAGCAGGCCCGCTGGATGGATTACAGCGGACCAGTGGCAGAGGACATCACAGAGGGGATTACCTGGTTTGACCATCCGTCAAATCCGGGATATCCGTCACGCTGGCATGTGCGTGAGGATGGCTGGATGGGCGCTTCGATCTGTATGGATGGGCCATTGGAAGTTCGTCGCGCGGCTCCACTTCGGTTGCGATCCCTGTTGCACGTGCATGCCGGTCCCATCAATCCCACGCGAGCCGCAGACCTCGCCGCCCGGTTCGCCAACTGGCCTGAGTTCCAGATTGTCCGATCAGCCCGGCCGCATCAGCACTATGAGGTCGCCGTACGTTCGCCTTGACGGGCGAAAACCGTGATGCGTCGCTGCATTTGCGGTTTCCGTTTCCGCAGGTTTGTCAGGTCCAGTCGAAACGGCAGACACGGCCAGCCAGCTTACGGCGGTGCTGCGGCCGGTGCCGGGCCAGGATGCTGGATTTCGTGCATTGCTGCTTGTTTCACACTGCAAACCACTCGTAGCATGGATCTCTGGAACGGTTTCGCATTCAGCGGACACCCTGACGGCTCCTGTCACCGAGGCTCCCGTGAGCAAACTCGCCTATTTCTTCGTCACGCTGGTTGGAGCTGTTCCGGCCGGCGGAGCGCTCTATCTGATGATCATGAATCTTCTTGATCGAGCCGACCGCCTGGGCGGCGTACTTCTGGGAGTCACGATCACCATTTCCGTGTGCATGGTGCTGGTGGCGCTGACTCCATTCATGGTCCTGGTGTTCTACAAGGACACGCGACCGAAACCGGCATCTCGCGATGCAGATGACGACGCGGCAGTTGCGGCGGTCGGATCGGACGACGATGAAGAAGCCGACGGCTTCGGAGATGTCATTCCCGATGACTACGACGCCGACGAACTCGCGGCGTCCGTCGACAATGGCGATGATCTGGACGAAGCCTACGACGACGGCGAATTTGACGACGACACTGGCTTCGACGACGATGAAGAGTACGACGACTTCGACGACGAGTAATCGACTCGGTCACATGCTTCGGTCAAATCTTCTGGCGGCTTGCCAGACACGATTGTGAACGCGGAGAGCACTCCGCCGCCTGCCCTACAACTCGAACAGCGATTGCGTTTTCACGATCGCACAGTCTTCCGGATACGTGTGGAAGGAATGGATCAGCAGGCTGTGTGGCCACACGTCGGTCTGGATAAAGCTCAGGGCTGCCGGCGAAAGGCGATTCGCCGATCCGAAACAGTGAGAGATCGGCGCCCTCTGGCAATCCAGTTGCAGTTCTTCGTGCAACGTGAGGAAAACATCCGGCGGCAGCTTTTCGACCTGATAGCTTACGTGATAGGTGACGTCGGGGCTTAACTGAATCGTCTCGTCCCGACAGCCTTTCAGGCGGCGGTGAAACCGTTCCATCCGTTCGGGCAATGCCTGTCCGCGGCGGGCGACGAGTTCAGTCAGCATCGAATGGCGCGCGTTAAAGCAGACCATGTGTCCGGAGTCACAAATACGGATCGTCGCTGTGTAGTCCGGTTGGACGACGATCTCTTCACGACGGATATCGAACAACTCGGGATGCAGCGAGCGTTCATAGAGATGGAACGTCAAGTCGGAAACGCTGGGTCTGACAAAACCGACACTCATGGATTAACCCGCGGCTGCGCCGCACAAAGACGTTCCGAACGATGACTGCGAACAATTGTACCGAGGGTATTCGCTGTCCCGGAAGCTCCGCCAACAGCAATTCGATCGATGCCACGGACGAGTCACTTTCTTCCACCTTTTCGGGTTGCAAATGAACTTTCGGCGATTACTGACGCAGCCGCTTCATTGGCGAGAAGCTGTCTTTTCAGATCCGTCCCACGGGGCGCCGTAAATCCGCCCAGTCCTCCGCTGCCAGACACCACGCGATGGCATGGGACCACAATCGGAAATCGGTTTGTCGCCATCACAGTCCCGACAGCCCGTGCCGCCCGGGGCGAGCCGCTTCTCCGTGCCAGCTCTCCGTAGCTGATCGTCTGCCCCCAACCGATCTTTCTGGTTGCCGCCACGACGCGACGACGAAACGGAGTTAAAGCATTCGGCCAGGACAGCGTCACACCGGACAGATCAACCGGCTCGCCGCCCGCATAGCGTGTGAGCAGATCCTCCAGTTCCGGGCACCAATCGGCGATTTCAACCTCTGCAAGCGTCAATTCTTCACGGTCCAAGACCGATTGCAGGATCCCGTTCAGCGAGTCATGCCCAATAAGGATCCGGGTCACTTGAGTCGCCGCGCCCAGGACTCCCATCCAACCCAGTTCGGTCTGGAACCCGGCTAATCTGTATTGTGGGGACATGGTCTCACGCCTCGTCGCCGATGATGTCACACACCTCACATCGAGCGTCAGTGTCGAACCGATTCCTCTGAGAGGTGACGGAACGTCTGTGGTGAGCGGATCGAATCTCACCACGCGGAACACTAAACTATTGCGTTTTACGTGTACCAGCCGGCTGCTCGGGAATCCCGAATCTGCGGCGGCGGCGGGCACATCCTACTGCGGCGGAAACGTTGGTATCGGACACGCAAATGCAAATGTACTCGGCACTCGCGGACGACTTTTACTGCAACATGAATCTCAGTACTGAGATGCCGTTGCCCAGTGGTCGGGAGACCGTACTCGGGTTCCTGGAACGTGTGCAGAAGAGCTATCCCAGCATGCGTAACTTCTTTCAGCGAGAGAACGGCGACTTCGTACTCGAAGAAGACAAAGAAGGCGGCCAGCAGCGCTGGCTGTCGATCGAACCTCGCCGCATCTCCAGTGCCTGTCTGAATCCGACTGAGATCGACGACGCAATGTCGCAGCACGAACTGGTACTCGAGCTGATTCCGTACATGCTGTCCGTCAGCCAGCTCGACTGCGAGGCACTCGACTATCTCATCGGTTTCGACTTTCCCTATCGCGGCAACCACGACGAACTCGTGGCTGAGGCCCTGGGCGGCAGCCCCGCATTCGATACGTTCTCAAACATCGCCGGATCGAAGGTCCTCAACTTCGAGCCGTGCATTACGCTGGCCCTGGAAGACTCCTGCCGCCAGCAGGCGCGACTGATGATTGAGACGCGAACGAATGCCTACCAGGTCCGACGAGGTGATTTCCCCGAAGAACAGATCAGCGTTTATTTCACCGTCCGGCAGTATGGAAGTCTTGGTCCCGAGACATCCTTCCAGGATACACTGTTGGCGCTCCGCAGACATTCCGAACAGCTGATCGAAGAGTGCGTCATCGAGCAGGTGCTGCGGCCCATCGCGCAGGCGATCGCAGCACGTTAACGATGGCAGATCCACTCGCTCGTGGAGCGAATCAGCATGTTGTCGTCACATCCTGGATGGAAGAGTTGATTGATGAGTGTTGATTGTCGAAGTGATCACGGCGAGGGCGCAGTCCTGACGATGGCCATTCCTGACACTTCGCAAATCAACACTCATCAATCGACAATCATCAATCAGAACCAACTGTCGGTCGTCCCATCACTGGTAAGTCCCATGACACAACATTCCCGTCGACGAATGCTGTCCCACGTGGCCTGTGGATTCGGTTCACTGGCGCTGGCCGGTCTGCAAGCTCAGCAGACGGCCGCTGCCCCACGAAATCCGCTCGCGGAACGATCTGCGCACCACCACGCACGGGCAAAGCGGCTGATCTTCATTTTTATGCAGGGAGGACCAAGCCAGGTCGACACGTACGATCCAAAATCCCGCCTCGACCGGGAAGACGGCAAGAAGACCGAGTTCTTCAATTCGCGCAGCCGCAAGATCACCAGCGAGCGAGTTCAGAAATCCCCCTGGCGCTTTGCGCAGCACGGCGAGTCGGGACGGCCGGTGTCGGAGCTGTTTCCACATATGGCTCGGCACGTGGATGACTACTGCGTCATTCGCAGCATGCACACGGAAGGTGTTGCGCATGGTCCCGCGACTTTGTTCCTGCATACCGGAGCCACCAATCTGATTCGTCCGTCCATGGGGTCGTGGCTCAGCTATGGACTCGGTACCGAGAACCAGAACCTGCCGGCCTTCGTCACGTTGCATCCGCCGATGAGCAAGGGCGGACCCCGGAATTACTCCAACTCGTTTCTGCCCACGTCGCATCAGGGCACGGCGATTGGCCGGGCCGGAGTGGCCGTTGGCAATGCCTCCATTCGACACATTACGAACGACAGCAAGCCACTTGAAGCTCAGCGGCGTCAGTTCGCGTATCTGCAGGCACTCAACCGCGAACAGTCGGGCAGCGAACCCGATGACGAACTGGAAGCAGCGATCCAAAGCTTCGAACTCGCGTTCCGCATGCAGCGGCATGCACCTGGTATTCTTGATCTCAGCCAGGAAAGCAAACAGACGCAGCAGCGTTACGGCATTGGCAACGGGCCGACGAACGACTTCGGCCGTATGTGCCTGATGGGCCGACGAATGTCGGAGGCCGGTGTGCGGTTCGTGCAGATCAACTACGCCGACAATGCCGCAACACCACGTTGGGATCAGCATTCCAATTTGAAGCGGCACGAGCAGCACGCGCTGGCGACAGATCAGCCCGTCGCCGCGCTGTTGAACGACCTGAAAGAGCGCGGCCTGCTGGAAGACACGCTCGTCTGGTGGGGCGGCGAATTCGGGCGGACTCCGTTTGCTCAGGGCAGCGACGGTCGAGATCACAATCCGAACGGCTTCAGCATCTGGCTGGCCGGGGGCGGTGTCAAACCGGGCATCGCTTACGGCGAGACCGACGAATTCGGTTACCACGCCGTGCAGAACAAAGTCCACATGCACGATCTGCACGCGACGATTCTGCATTTGATGGGCATCGATCACGAACAACTGACGTACCAGTTCGCCGGCCGCCCATTCCGATTGACCGACGTGCACGGTCGGGTCGTGAACGAAATCTTCGCCTGACCGATGCTCAGGCCAGAAGTCTCATGAACAGCACTAGTGCGAGTCTGCCACGAGAGCAATGTGTCCTGTTTGCAGAATCCGACTACGCCGGTTTCCTGAGACGGGCTCTGAGTCTTCTCATTGACGCATGCGTGGTCATCGTGGCCTGGATAGTGATCGCCTTATATTTCGTGCAGATGGGTCTGGATCCTACTGGTGAAGGTGAACTGGCGTTGTCAGTCTGGCCACCGATCGTCTGGGTTTACCTCGCCGTCCTGAAGTAGTCACGGGGGCGCACAATTGGTTATCGCCTGACTGGCCTGCGAATCGTGGATTACCAGGGTCGGCGTCCTTCCATCCTGCGGATGACAATTCGCCTGCTGCTCAGCTCGACTGGTGTATTCACTTTCTGGATGGATATCTGGTGGGTTGCCTCGGATCGGCAGGGGCAGACTCTGCATGACAAAGCAGCCGGAACATTCGTAGTACGCGCGGATGCAACGCCCATCAGCACGGGGCGACGCAAGGCCGTCTACATCGATTTCCAGTGCTGGATGCTGCTTCTCTGGGAAGTTCATCCAGCGACGACCGGTACAAAACACGTCGCCACAACCACTTGCTGACGTGCGCGGTTACCACCAGTCGAGCACTGGTGTTCCCTGGGGAGCCGCGTACATCCAGCCTCCGGTCAACAACTTGAAGACTCCGGTTGGTGCTGGCAACACGGCGCGCAACGTAACGTACGCGGAAAAGCAGGCCAGCGTCACAGACGCAACACGTGTCGAACTCGACGCGTGGCGGAACAGCCAGCCGGCACCGGTCAACCAGATCGCGAGCACGATCAGGTCGAGATACTCCAGCAGGTTGAAGCACACTTCATAGCGCGACGCCGGCCATAACGGCTCGACGCCCCACCAGTAGAGAGCGTCAGTCAGACAATGGAAAAAACCAGCAGCGAAGCACCAGGCGAACAGTTTCAGCGTCGGTTTCACGCCCAGTACGAACCGTCCGACGCCCGCGCACACACCGGCAATCACCGTGATCGACAGCAGACTGTGTCCGAGCGTGTGGTGCAGGCTCCAGAAGTACTCTTCGCCAAACAGCTTCGTGGCAGCATCCAGATCGGGAGCGACCCCGGCGATCGTTACCAGTACGACGCCGCGCGTTCCGTATTGCTGACGCGCTCCTAGTTGAGCCAGCATCAGCGAACAGATCGCGTGTTTGGGCAGTGTCATGATTACTCGTCGACCATGTCGGAATGCGCCGTCTCTGTCGCCAGCAGGATCGACACTAGCGTTATAAGAGCTGTTGCGATCAGATAAACGGACACCGGCCAGGATGCTCCATTGGACCATTCCAGCAGCGCAGTCGCGATCATGGGTGCGATGCCTCCGGCCAGCGGTGAAGCGAGCTGGTAACCAACCGACGCTCCGCTGTATCGCACGCGCGTTCCAAACAGCTCGGAAAAGAACGCGGCCTGCGGACCGTACATCAATGCGTGACCGATCAGTGCCAGCACAATGGCCAGCCAGATCAATTCAGTACTCTCTGTTTCGATCAGCCAGAAGAACGGAAAGGCAAACAGTCCGACATAGATCGCGCCGGCCAGATACACCGGTCGCCGACCGACTCGGTCCGACAGTATTCCTGACAGTGGAATCACCAGCGTTTGAACCGCCGCGGCAATCCAGACGCCCTTCAGGACCAGGGCCTTTTCCAGATCAAGGCGCTCGGTGGCATACGACAGGACGAAAACGGTGAAGATGTAGAAACACGCGTTTTCGGCAAACCTCGCGCCCATCGCGAGAACCACACTGCGGCGGTAGTTACGAAAGACTTCCAGAATGGGCAGGCGACTGACAGTTTTCGTCTTCTGAACCTGAGAGAACAACGGGCTCTCGAACACCTGAAACCGGATAAACAGGCCGACGGCCAGCAGCAGAATCCCAAACAGAAACGGCATGCGCCAGCCCCACGACAGAAACTGTTCCTGAGGCAATGACGAGAAGGCATAGAACACTGCAGTGGCGAGGAGCAGTCCGGCGGGAACACCCATCTGCACACAGCTTCCATACAGGCCGCGTCGGCCGCTGTGTCCATGTTCGACCGCCATGAGTACAGCTCCGCCCCACTCGCCGCCAACACCCAGACCCTGCACCAGCCGGAGCAGGATCAGTAGAATCGGCGCGGCAATGCCGATCGATTCGTACGTGGGCAGAATCCCAATCAGAAACGTTGCCAGGCCCATGATCATCAGCGTGGTGACCAGCATGGCCTTGCGACCGACGCGGTCACCGAAATGTCCGAAGATGATTCCGCCCAGCGGTCGCATGAAGAACCCGATGGCAAACGACGCATAGGCCGACATGCGGGCGACGAAGTCGTTGTCCGAGGGGAAGAACAATGTCGGGAATACGAGCGCCGCTGCCGTGCCGTAGATGAAGAAGTCGTACCACTCGATGGTCGTGCCAATGAAACTTGCAAGCACGACACGGGCGATGCGCGGGTTCTCTGGCGCGGCCTGATCTGACACGGAGTTCTCCCGCTGTGTGAATCAGCGCAGCCAGTTGCTTCCCAGTTGCCGACGCAGTAGACCGATCTGTCCGGCGTGCAGGAACTCGTGCGACGCGCACCAGTCCAATGCTCCGAGCTTTGTGTTGAACATGGGATGCGGTGGATCGGTGACAGGCTCGTTGGCAACCGTGTCATCCAGGCATTCCAACTCACTCAGTGCTGCCGCGTGCACTCGCGCCAGCAGCTCGCGAATCGCGACAACAGACGGATAACGGGATGTGTCCGCTTCCGGAACGGAGCCTTTCCCGAACAGCTGAAAATGCTCGGCCGTCAAAAGTTGTTCGTCTTCCGGCAGCACACCCCGGACACGTTTCATCGCGAGTCCGTATTCGCACACGGCAAGATGTCCGGCCTGCCAGGCAATGTGTGAAACGCCACCCGCAGGCAGGCGAAACCAGTCGTCGTCATTGACGTTCGTCAGCAGGTCTTCGGTGTACCGTCGAGCTGTGCAGATACGACTAATGGCATCGGCGAGTTGTGTCACAGCCTGTTCCCCTTCGATTGCAGCGGTGCGCTACAGACGGAGCGTAGTGTACGGTCCGGGGGGAACAGAAACAGTCCATGGCGAAGCTGGCTGACAACACAGACAGATGGCTATACTGATTCCAGTTTCTGGATGTAGCACTTCGGCAGGCCCTCCACGAGCTTCTTCAGTCCGTCACTCGTAATGTGGGTCTCGGACAGATTGAGATACTCAAGGGATTTGAGTTTCAGCAGGTGTGGGACGGCGTCGTCAGTCACCTTGGTTCCATCGAGCCCCAGGTGCGTAAGTCCGGTCAGTTCGCTCAGCCGCGCCACTCCTTTGTCAGTAATGAGCGTGTGTGAAAGCTGCAACGCCGACAACTTTGTGAGCTTGACGATTCGCGCTATCCCCTTGTCGCTCACGTTCGTGCGATTGAGATACAGCATGACCAGTTCCGGCAGACGTTCGATGTGCCGCAAGCTCAGGTCGGTGACGAGTGTGCGATTCAGCCTCAGCAGTCGCAGGCTGACAATGCCTTCAATTTTCTCGAGCCCCTTTTCGCCTGTCACTGTGTTCCGCGCACTGAGAAGCAACACGTTACTGAGCATGCGAAGTTGTCGCAGGCCTTCTGCTCTGATCGGCGTCGAATCGACAAGCAGGAACAGTCGCCTGAGATAACGGAATTCAACGAACAGTTCGTCGCGGATGCGTCCGGTATCGGTGATGTGTTCAGGATAAAGCCACACCATGATGCCCGACGTTTTCAACCATGGATCTTCGGCAAATTCCACTTTGCAGCCGAGTTCCTTCAGCCTCTCGACCGCAGCACGTTCGGCAGCTTCCAGCTGATCTTCGGTCAGCTCCACTGCCTGGGACTCAGAATCCCCGCAGCCGGAAATGAACACCACACAGGCAAAACCGAGAACGAGGCAACTGGCCAAAGTGGTACGCATTTCCGGAGCCTCGACGATACTGGCATTCGCCCGCTGCGATTGCTGGGGATCGGACGTCAGGACGCTATTCAGTTCGATGAAGAAATCGCAATGTTCTTCTCAGAGTCACCTTCGGCAACAGTCATTTCCTGCTCGATCAGCCGACCCGGCGCGCGAATGCGGATGATGTGTTTTCCCAGCACGACGCCCGGAACGTCGGCCGTGTAGTAGGCGACGTACGAACCGTCCTTGTCCGTTCGGGCCTGTGAAAGGCTGCCCGAGACCGGGGCGTCTTCGTTCAGAGCTGGAATGAACAGGATTTCGGCATCCGGAATTGGGGAGCCATCGATTGTCAGCACGCCGTGGATTTCGACCAGCGGTGGAATCTCGACCTTGTCTACGATCATGCCCGCAAAAATCCAGTAGAATATTGGTGCCAGCAGGCCCAATCCGACGACGACGGGAATGACTTTCCAAACCAGGAGATAAGTGATCGCAGAGAAGTCGTATCCGCCTTCTCCTGCTTCCTCGGCCTCGACATCACTCGGTCGGTTCTTCTTGCCAGTCTTGGAGAGCAATTCACTGGCAATGTTTGCGGAATTGTCCCCGGAAGGCTTTGCTGCTCCGAACGGCTTCTTCTTCGCTCTGGGAGACGGTTCCTCTTCGGATGCTGGCTCAGGAAGTGTCTGACGGGGCCGCTGGGGAGCAGCACTTGCGGCGAAAAAATCCTCGCCGAAGATCATGTCTTCTTCGGACGGCTCTTTCGTAGCCTCGTCGGACTGAGGTTTCTGCTTCTTACGCCGCGACGGTTTGCCTGGTCCGCCAGCGGCAGCCGGCTCCGGAACACGAAATCTGGTCTTGCACTTCGGGCACTTACCGGCTGTGCCGGCCAGTTCGTCTTTGATCGTCAGCGTCGAGCCGCATTCGTCACACTTGTACTTGATCATCTGCAGATCCCGACAGCGGTTGCCACCTGTCGGGCGAGTAGACTCGGTCGCCCGGACACAGGCAGATTGTCGTGCTCGACACTGGATACGATTCTGTGCCCGAAACCAATTGCAGTGTCCACAGACGTGTGTCCTGCATGCACAAATTCGTCAATTTCCTATTTTAGTACTTCGGCACAGGAACACCGTCGCCGATCGCGCCAAGTAAAGTCAGGATGATGCTGTTGGTATTGACGCTGAGACCCTTCACATGGCCATCAGCCAGCAGAAACTGAGCAAGTCCCCTGTGATCACTACCCGGTGCTTCATAACTCCCCGTGAAATTAGTTGTAGTCGTAGATATGGTGGTGGTGGACACGCCGGTCGCGGTTTTATTGACGCCCAGCCTGGTCGAAAACAACGTTGCAGGACCGCCCCATGCCCAGCCATCGTAGCTCTGTAACAGAATGGAGAGGGTGGAGCTGAAGCGAACATTCTCGCCCGCCATGATGACGTTGCTCGTTCCGTCTCTGATGTCAGCCATACGGGTGGCGCTGTTGACGTGAAACACCCCAGTGAACTGCTTCTGTGGAATCCGATTGAGCGCAGTCGTCAAATTCGCCGCTTCAGCGGGCGTCAGGTAGTACGTAGCTCCCGTCAGATCATCAAACGCCTGACCGGATCCCGCACACCCGGAATAATCATTTCCGCCATTGGTGAATGCCGGGCTGATCCGCTTAACATACTGGTAGAATGTTGGTCTCATATTGCTCCGACGGGAGGGGCAATAGAACATCGCAACATCTTTCTGGACCGGAATAAAGGGGTTCGTGGCGGCGTTTCCATTGTTTTGCACGTTGAGACTGAAGTTGTACAAATCGTACAGGTCGCCCTGATCCATATACGGCAGGATATGAAGCATCCAGCTTGAACCGTGAAGCCCCACACCAATGAGACTCGTTGGCTCGATCGGATTGGAAGTTCGCACACCATTGGCGGTTGACGTCTGTGATGCGATCATTCCGGGCGGAAAGATTTCGAATACGGACTCATAGTTGTGTAGAGCCAGACCAATCTGTTTAAGGTTGTTCTGGCACTGACTGCGGCGGGCGGCTTCTCGTGCCTGCTGCACGGCCGGCAGCAGAATTGCCACCAGAATGGCAACGATCGTGATCACGACCAGTAACTCGATCAGCGTGAATCCTCGGCGACGACGACGCATGG
>CAYSJO010000814.1:0-1527 GCA_964431285.1 uncultured Planctomycetaceae bacterium | reverse complement strand
CTCCTTGCGTTCGACTTCGCTCCTGACGGGAAGCACGTTGCAATCGTTTCCCGGCCAAAGAAAAAAGGTCCAACGCTGATCGAACTTCGCAACATCGAAGACGACAGCGTGGTGCGTGCATTCGGAGATGGTTCCGGTGCGTCGAACTACGTCAGGTTTTCACCATCAGGCAAGCTGATTGCGGTCATCAACGCCGAAGTGATTCAGGTGTATGAGGTGGAATCCGGAAACGAGGTCGCCGGTCTGCTGGGACACGTCAAAACGGTCTACCGTTTAGCGTTCTCGGATGACGAATCGCAACTCACCTCGTTGGGCTCGGACGGAACGGTCCGCACCTGGTCACTCGATCCGGGAACCGAAAGACGCGAAATCAGTCAGGTACGTCCTGGTTCCCAATATGTCTATCTGTCGGGGAACGGCACGTGCCTCGCGGCGATGGGATTGGGATTGTCGTTGGTCGATCTGAACCGCGAGCCGCCGCCTGCTGATCCCCCCGTACAAGATCGACCGAAGACAGGTCTGCCGATTGAGATTCCCGGCAGTAATCTGCGGGGTAGCCGCATGAACGGAGCTCATTTTCTGCCCGGTGGAACACACGTCGTGACAACGGCTCAGGACGGCGTCATTAAGATCTGGAAATTACCTGCACTTGCTCCGACGGAATAATCCCACAAGGTAAGTCGTCATGTCGGATTTCAACGCCTATTCAGAATGGCTCGATATCCCCGCGGACAAGCCATCGCCCAATCATTACGAACTTCTGGGCGTCATGCAGTTTGAGTCGGATCTGGCGGCAATCGGGACGGCCCTTGCAGATCGACAGGTGATTCTGAAATCCGTCGCTGATGGACCGCATGGCGAATGTGCTGAGCAACTTCTGGCTGAACTTGATGCGGCTGTCGAGTGCCTGCTCGATGCTGACGCAAAGGCGGCCTATGACCAGCAGTTGCTGGAAGCCCGATTCTTTACAACTCCGGCGCCGAAACCGGCTGCGACCAAAAAAGCAGATCCGAAACCGGCCACACCACCGTCGCCAACCGTTGAGGCTCCCGTCAAATCCGATGTGCCTGCGACCGTCGCGAAACCTGTCGGGAAAAAGGCGAACGAACCACTGATTCGAAGCATCCCGAAACCGGCGCCCATAGAAACAGCGGCGAAGTCGAGCCGGTCGACCCCGGACTCCGACGACCCGTTCGATTCAAACGTCGCTTACGATCCGGATGCTATCAAAGTGACGTGCCCCGAATGCGGGGCCTCGCTGAGACTGAAGAGTCGTGCGAGTTTCGGCGAGTCGCATCCATGCCCGAAGTGCGAGATTCCATTTGTCCTGGATGACGCGACCAATCGGGATGCCTACGAAATCGATCAGGAAGCGCTTCGCGAAGCTCCACAAATACCGGACCTGAAGCGGCTGCCTAAACGCAAAGTGCGTAAGCCCGAACCGAAGGAAGAAAAGCCGGAACTGAACCGCAATGCTGCCGCGAGCGCTGCAGCCACGGGTCCGTCTGAGCTGAGTCCGGAAAAGCA
>CAYSJO010000813.1:0-14429 GCA_964431285.1 uncultured Planctomycetaceae bacterium | reverse complement strand
GCCGGGGGGGTTGGCTTCTATGGCCGCTCCATTCTCTTCGCCGCCCGCTTCGTGCGCCGCCGCCCCCGCGAGGGCGTCTCCCTGTGACTGAGAATCGACAGACGAATGATCTGCCGTGTCGTCCAGTGGCTTCCTGGTCGTGGTTGAGGTCACTTCGGAGGGACGGGTTGGCGTAATGGCCTGACCACCGGATTGATCACGAATAAAGAAGTACCACACGACGCCGGAAATGACGGTCGGCAGCATCGTGGCAATTAAGATTGCTCCCATCCCAGCGGATCGTTTTCGACGCGGCGCGACGGGTTGCTGAGCATCGGGTTGAAAGTCCATGACGGCCTGCCTGAAAAGACTGCGGTTGCCAGCCTAAATGGTACGTGGGCCGGTTTCCTCGGGCTACGATCCGCGCCATATCTGCGAGATCGAGAAGTCCTCGCCTGCATGCTCGCCGCGACGGATCGCAACCGGGTCTGGTCGCGACCACGTTCAGTTTCGCGTGATGAACTCGTCGAGGTTCAGCATGACGCGACAGGTCGCGACCCACGCAGCGGCTTCGGCTGAATCCTCTTCGCACAGCTTCTTTGCGTCTTCGGGATGATCGGCGTACCAGGTACGTGCTTCGTTCAGAAGCGAAGCAAACTGCGTCGCTTCCGTACCCGACATGGGGCGTGCGACGCACTGCCGAAAGGCCAGCCCAAGTCGGATGTCATCAGTGTCGACCGCCAGCGCAAGGAGGTTCTTTGCAAACGATCGGGCCGCTTCCAGATAGACCTGATTGTTCAGCATGATGAGCGCCTGCAGCGGCGTGTTGGACGTCTGCCGTTTCACCGATGTTGTATTCGCGTCGGGGCAGTCGAACGTTGTCAGATTCGGATGCGGAGATGTCCGCTTGAAAAACGTGTACATGCCGCGCCGGTATCGGTCCTCACCTTTGCTAGTGTTCCACTTGAAGTTGCCGGCATAACTGAATTCCGCGACACCGGGCGGCAATAGCGGAAAGACGCTCGGACCTGCGATTTTTGTCGACAGAAGGCCGCTGACAGACAAACTTAGATCGCGCACGATCTCCGCTTCAACACGCGTGCGATTCTGGCGTGCGAGTAGCCGATTGTTCGGGTCGATTTCCAACAGTTCCGGTCGATGGACGGATGACTGTCGGTAGGTCGCGGACGTCACGATTAAACGGATAAGTTGTTTGCGGCTCCATCCGAGAGGGCCACGAAACTCAAGCGCCAGCCAGTCGAGAAGTTCCGGATGTGTTGGCTTTTCACCACGCACACCGAAGTCGTTGACTGTCCTGACCAGCCCCTCACCGAAGAGGTGCTTCCAGACATGATTTACGGTGACTCGCGGAGTCAGCGGGTTGACGTCAGAAACCAGCCAGTGTGCGAGATCGAGTCGGTCGGGAGAATCGGCCTTTCGGGCCTGCAACCTCGGCAGGACAGAGAGGCCCGCTGGAACGATCGTCTGGTCTTTGATCGGCTCCAGAAACTCGCCGCGTCGCAGCACGTGTGTCGGACGCGGGTTACTCGTGCGCTGTGTCACGACTCGAACCGACATCTCGGGCTTCTTGGGAGTACTCTTCTTCAGCGCATCGACCTGAGTCACAAGATCCCTGGTCGAATCATGCTGTGTGGCAAACCAGTCCAGCAGCGACGTGGTCTGCTGTGGCGTGCGTTTCTCAGGTTTCGCAGCAGCCAGCAGGTCGAGGATGTTCTGGGGCACACCATCGCGTGGATTGCTGCCGGTGCGGGCCGACGCGCGGAATCGACCGATCGTGTGCTGACCTCCGTACTGCTGGTCCAGCACGATTTGAATCCACGGGGCGCCGTCGGTGACCGAGAGGGGATTCTGTGTGGCGAACTCGATCGAATGTCCCTCGCCCATTTTTGGTGAGACCGCCCATCCGGTTTTCACCTTGTCACCGTCGATCGTGGCCGCAGCCGGAAACTTCTCCTGATGGAAGTCCGATCGGGCTGATGTCAGTTTCACAACGTCTTCAGCTTTCAACTCCATTCGACCCGCGAAGTAGACCCGCACGTCACTCAGAACAAAGTTGCTGTTCGCGGCCCGCCCGGCGCCCTTGCCCGGCAGTCGATTGTCCGGAACGGTCTCGATGCGAATTCCAGTAATGCCCGCCGCCGGTGCCTTGGCCCACAATGTGTACTTGTCCTTGTCCGGTGTTCCGCCAGTGACGAGATATGAACCGTCGTCCTGCGGCTCGAACTTTGATTTCGACGTCGCTTCCAGCTTTGCGAACTCAAGTGTGTGGTACGTCACCGGCGATTCGACGGCGGCGGCCACTCGTTTGGCAAAGTCCGCTTCCCATGCGGCAAGTTTCGGTGCCAGTTTGCTGCGAGCGGCTGCCAGCATGTCCTCGACCTCCTGCAGCTTCTGCTCGTAGGCGGCCAGGTCCTGCTCGTACTTCTGCACCGCAGCCGGCGATGTGGGAACTGTTGAGTTCGCGTCGTCTCCGTTATTGACGAAAGCGAATATGCGATAGTACTCGCGCTGGGTGATCTGGTCGTACTTATGCGAGTGGCAGCGCGCACACCCAATCGTCAATCCGAGCCACACTGTGCCGGTGGTCTCTGCGCGATCGAAGCAGGCTTCCACACGAAACTGTTCCTGATCCGTGCCGCCTTCCGTATTGGTCAGCGTCTGCCGGTGAAAGGCAGTGGCCAGCCGTTGCATGGGAGTCGCATCGGGCAGCAGGTCCCCTGCGATCTGCTCAATCGTGAACTGGTCGAATGGCATGTCGCGATTGACGGCGTCGATGACCCAGTCGCGCCACCGCCAGGCGTTTGGTCGAGGCCGATCTTTCTCGTAGCCATCCGAGTCGGCATACCGGGCCAGGTCGAGCCAGTGTCGACCCCAGCGTTCTCCGAAGTGCGGAGACTTCAATAGACCGTCGACCAGTTTGTCGTAGGCCTGCGGTGACTCGTCGCGGACGAACGCATCGATTTCTTTCAGACCTGGCGGCAGTCCCAGCAGGTCGAGATAAAGACGTCGAATCAGTGTGTGGCGATCGGCTTCCTGGCATGGCTGAAGTTTCTGCCGAACGAGTTTTTCCAGGACGAACGCATCGATCGGATTACGGACACGACCTTCACTCTTCACAAGCGGGTGGGGAGGGTAAACGATCGGCTGGTACGCCCAATGTTGAGATTCAATCGGGCCTCCGTCGGCCTCCACCGGCCAGTCCAATCCCTGATCAATCCACGCCCTCAGAATGCCGACTTCGGTCGGACTGAGCGGATCACCTTCGGGCGGCATGCGAAGATCCGGATCGACTCCAGCAACACGGTGAATCAAGGGGCTCTTCGCGCTGTCATCTGTGACAATGCTGATGCCTTCGTCGCCGCCTGCCAGTGCCTCCGCGCGCACGTCCAGCCGCAGACCGGCTTCCTGCTTTTTTGGTCCGTGGCAGCCAAAACAGTGCTTCCGCAGGATTGGTTGCACGTCTTTGACGAAGCCCACTTTCCGGTCTGCCGGCGTCGGCAATTTCAGGTCGGATGTGATGTCATCGGCGACAAGGCCGATCGCTGAAAACAGCAGGCCAAATCCCACGAATACGGTCACGCTAAGCAGATTGCGGCTGATCGACATTAGACAGTTCCGGCATCACGGCTGGGATGTGGGCGAAGAGACGACTTCGCCGTGAGTTGAGGATAGCGGCTCGGCGGAAAGTTTGTGACTTTCCGCGCGGCATTCCTCAGACAGCGTGATGGTCGGATCGTGACTGTGGTCTTTTCAGAACGACCACGAGACACCGAAGTCCCATGTTTCAGCCCGCCATGTTGAACGACGGGTTTCGATCTGCGGGAAAAGGTCACGTGACGGGTTTCCCTGCCACAGGATGCTGTCTCCAGCCCGCGTCAATTCCCCGACCCACGTAAAAGTGTACGCAATGCGGAAGTCGGCCCTGCTGAAGATCGGGCTGCGACGCAGAATTGGCACGTACTGGAACACCGGACCTTCCATAAAGAACTGCTGCTCAAAGACTGGCGACACGCTGGTGTGCGATGCCGTTTCCGAGAAGCGATTCTGTCGCGAACCATTTTCATCCGCAGGAATCAGATTCGATTCGCGCGTCGTGACGAAAATGTTGTCGCCGTCCAACCGGAGTTTCTGGTGATTGGCCATCAGGCCGAATTGTGAGAATCCGCCCAGCCGGAAGTTGCCACGACCGGCCAGCTCGTAATTCAATCCGACTTCAGGGCCGGCCAGGTGTGAGCTGACCTGATTGTTCAGGTAGGACGTGACCGGATACACCTGCGGGTCGTTTAGAAAGGTAAACGACGCTCCGGCTCCACCGCCGCCACCACCGCCACCACCACCACCACCGCCCTGCCCACCTTCCTGTTGCGAACCGGCATTATCGACGATTCCGTCCATGTCGTCGTCGATGCCGTTAGGGATGGGGTGGAGTTTGACGTCCGCAAGAATCGTGGCCATGCCGCCGCCACCACCTCCAGCGCCACCACCACCACCAGTGCTCGCATAGAGGAGGCCACTGTCTCGTCCGAAGAAGTTAAAGTCCTCGCGAACATTCATGTACCGCACACCCGCTGTTGGGGTGAATTGAATGTTTCTTGTCAAGATGGGGAGCCCCAGCATTCGAATTCCGGTCCCCCACTGCTCGACGTGAGTCTTCATTCGGAAATCGAGGTCATAGACCGCATTAGCACCACCAGTGATGATTCCGCTGCCAAGATCGTCGAAGGTCCCGTCGTCCAGCGGAATACCGCGCAGATTCAACAGGTTGGCTTCCAGCGCCTCATTGATGTCCATAAACGGGCCGATGGGATCGGTCGTTGCAAGGAACAGGGGGTCCTGAACTGCGCGAGTGACAAGGCCTGGCTGCTGACCGCGGGATGGGTGGACATCGTTACGGGCATTGAGTTCAGTGTCGTCGTCGATCGTGTGCATGCCCCACAGCTGCCATCCCGTGCCGCTGGAATTGAGCCGTTCGAGTGAGAGCATGACGCCCTGTGGTTCCGGCTTCTCGATGTTGTCGCCGGAAACCGGATTGAAGAGGTTAAAATCGACGAGCGGGTCCTGGATGGCAGTCGCAAGACCCTGCTGTTGCCCACCAGCACCACCACCGCCGCCGCCGCCGCCGCCTGTCGTGGCGCCCAGAAGCTGGGGCAGAATCTGCTGCTTGTATTCGGGAGCCAGCGGATGGCCGAAGCGGTCGCGGTATGTCTCCGTCTTCGACTTCAGGTACGTCATTCGGAATCTGTAATTCGCACCAGATTGGCCCGGAGGCTGGAGCTGGGAGTACTCCCACATCCCGCCGGTGTTGGCAAGCTGGGTGGCTCCGGTGGATGCGTACGGTGAACCTGACCCTGGGGCCATGTACGGAGAGACAGTCGGCCACGGTTGGAATGATGGTGGATAGGGCGAACCGCCGCCGCCCGCCTGGAACGTCGCACTGGGATCGAACTGGTAATTTGCTGTCAAACCAGGACCAAACTCCGGTGCTTCACTCATGCCCGGATTCGCTCCCATTCCCGGGCCGGGATAGGGAATCGGGCCCTGCGCGAAGGCTGGTTGAAGGACGGCAAACAGCGTCACCAGTCCCGCAATGAGTTTGAGCCAGCGATGTCGCCGCATCGGTCCATCCCTGAAATGTCGACGTGGTCAGCGCCCCCAAACGCAGATCCGTCTGCGCAGGATTCGGACACTGTCCGTTAGATCGACTTCGCCAGGTGGCAAACTGTAACGATTATTCCGGTCCTGCCGGATTTCCGGATTGTGTGGATTGTGACTCGCGACACGTTTCCTGAGCCCAGGCGAGTTGGCCCCGAGAACGTTCATTTCCTTAAGACTGCGCAAGAGGAACCCGGTTCAATCCTCTGTTGCCGCGAATTTACATGTTTGTCTTCGTGTCCGCCGAAGCGCCCAGCACGGCGTTGAGCGCGGCATTCAGCTCGATGTCGTGATCGTGGTCGTGCGCGTAGACGCGGAAGATCAGAAAACTCACCGGTAGTGAACGGAACAGCTCGTCATCGTTGAGCTCGATCGGTTCGGGGCATGCCGGGTCAAGCAGGAAGTTCTGGCCGCCCGCTGGCAGCCGCGCACTCGGGCGGTGGTAGTGTTTGGCCACATCAATACGCAGCGGAGTCTCCCGCAATTCGGCCGGCAGTTTCTGCCGCAGCCGACGTTCCACAAGGTCCGGCTCGGAGAAAATCGTCGTCTGCTCGGACATGGCCGAGTGGAAGTTGATGGTCCGCTCACAGCTCATCTTCCACGACAGCTGCCTGTGCAGAATCTTCTGCCATTGGACACCGAGTGCATGGATCTTCGGATCATCACTGTCTGCCCAGCGGCGCACGTCGACCAGGAAGGTCGACTCATCGAATTTCCGGTACGCATCGAGGTTGTCGAGCGGACTGCCCTCGAACAGATGCTGCATGGTCTCGCCGAAGACATCCTCCAGGGCCAGGTCGAGCGCCCGTACGGTGCGGTGGAAATAAATCGTGCGAAACAGATTCGCCCGCGTTTCGATGAAATTGACCAGCGTGGGCAGACCGCGGGCATGGATCGTCAGACCAGCGGACGTGAAAAAGCTGTAGTGCAGCAATCGCGACAGGTCGAATGCCTTTGTGTTATAGCCAGACGTGTATGCGTCACGCAGCACAAAGTCCATGTTGTCGACCGTATAGATCCCGCTGAACAATGCGCGGAGTTTACGCAGCCAGTCGGGGTGCCCGTCGGTGGCATCGCCAGGAGGCGGTCGACGAATCAGCCAGCCGATCTGCATTGGATCCAGCTCTTCCAGCGGACCGAGTTTTCCACCCGGATTGCGACGGATTCCACGCAGCAGTTCGCCCAGTTCCTGTTCAATAACGACCGCGCCAATGTCTTCGTGCGTGACTCCGAACTGGTCGAGAAACTGGTCGTCAAAGAAATGTCCGAACGGCCCGTGACCCACATCATGCAGGAGTGCCGCCATACGCGTGAGAGATTCGACATACGCCCGTGATGGCACGTTCGAGCAGACGTCTACCAGCGATTCGTGCCATGCATCAATGGCCCGGGACGCGAGGTGCATGACGCCCATGACATGCTGAAAACGCATGTGTTCGGCGGAGGGAAATACCCACCAGGCCGTTTGAAGCTGGTGGATATGCCGCAGCCGCTGGACCCAGGGGTGGTCGATGATTTCCTGCTCCGACACTTCTCCCGCCGGCAACCCCTCACGCGACACGAACGGGATATATCCGTGAACCGGATCGTGGCTCAGGCTCTCCGTCACAAAATCACGCGCCATGCAGTTCTCCTTTGGGCGCGAATGGTAGTCGGCGAAAAATGAAATTTGAATTGCCCGACTGGGAACAGGTGGTCAGGTCGCGTTCTGACGATTCGGCAGGTGACAATGCCGCCCGGGCTCGCAGGTTCGAATCCAGACACTCCGCATCTGGTGAGCGCTGAAGGCCGCTTCGTAGAATCAAATGTCTCCATTCCACGCGGAACATCCGCATCGCCGACCGGACGAATCGATGAACCAAATTGCGTTGCCCGCTGTTGTTCTGCTCGTTCTGGCAAGTCTGGCAAGTGTAGCGCTGTGGCCGTCCGCATCTGTAGATGCAGACCACTATCGCACATTTCGTGACGGACAGACGCTTTACTCTGTGTTACATACGGAGGTGGAACGAGGCAGAAGCGTGCCGGATGTCGAGAAACTGCTCGGTCCGGGAGTGCCAGTAACCGACGGTGAATCACTGCGGACACGCGTGAAGCAACTGGCCGTCCGCTACCCGGAACAGTATCCCGACGGCGTTCACGAAACGGACACGTTTCTCGACTGGCCAGCTAGAGAAGACTCGGTCACGCTGCAGTTTCGCAACGGATGGCTGATGAACCACAATCCATCGCAGTTCGCTCAATACCAACCGAAATACACGGTTGCCGGGCGCGAAACTGTGCCATCGGGACCTCCTGTCGGCGACATAGCCAACTAACCGTAAACTAACACTTCAGAGACCCTGACCCGGTTCTCACGGGAGTCTGTCATGTTTCGCATTGTCACGCTCATTGCTGCACTTGCGCTGGCAGGTGGCCCGGATACCGTCTGTGCACAAACCGGATCAGTCCGCATGGTGCCCGGGGCGCGGACGCTCTCGCGCTTCGGACTCGAACGAGCATTCTGGAGTCATGCGACTGTTGACGTTTATCGCGACCACCTTCGGCACATGGTGCTTGACGACACCAATCTCTACCTGCAGTCGTCCGGCGGTGTTGTCACTGCGATTGACAACGAGACAGGCCAAAAGCGGTGGGCTCTGCAACTGGGCCGGCAGGACGAGCCGAGCTATCCGGCGACATCGAATAACGAAATCGTGCTCATCATTGCGGGCATCACGATGTACGCCGTCGACCCGCTCACGGGTGAATTGCAGTGGGAATTGTTGCTCCGCAACCAACCCTCAACCAGTCCCACCATCGATCGCAACTACGTGTATTTCGGCACGCTGGACGGCAGCGTGTACGCCTACGACGTGAAGAAAATCCGCGAACTGCATGAGAAGAACCAGTTGCCGCAGTTCAGTAAGGTCGCCGAACACTGGCGGTACAAGTCGGCCAAAGAAATCACCACGCCAATCGTGTCGGACGGTCTCACGATCAACTTCGCCAGTCGCGACAAGTCACTGTACTCGTTGACCGCACTGAGCCGGGAACTGCAATTTCAGTTCGAGACGGATGAAGAGGTGTCAGCTCCGCTGGGCATCTCCGGGCGGGTCGTGTTCTTTGCATCGGAAGACTTCAGTCTGTTCGCAATCGATCGTCAGTCGGGCACGGTCCGATGGCGGTTTGTCACAGGGCGCCCGATCCGCCAGCAGCCGCGGAGCGTTGGAGAAAACGTGTACGTGATACCGGTCCGCGGCGGCATGTACTGTCTCGACCGCGTCTCCGGTCGCCGCCTGTGGTGGCAGCCAGTGATTACGGAATACGTTGGCGCGACGCGCAGTCTCGTGTTTGGATCGGATCGGCTGAACAACCTGGTCGTGATGTCGCGCATCGACGGCGCCATCATTGGAGCTTTGCCTCTGCGGGACTTCACTGTCCGCTACGGCAACGAATTGACCGACCGCCTGTATCTGTCAACGTCTCGAGGTCTAGTGGTTTGCCTGCGCGAAAACGGTCGGGAATTCCCCATCTACCACCGCTACCCGGAACGTCAGCCGATCCTGCCGGAATTCGCGCCGGAGGAAGACCCGGCTGCGGCAGGATCGTAGGTCGGCACACCTCAATGACACTCGCCGGCGAGCTTTGGGCAAACGAGTGACTCGCTTACCACAGCTGCGAAGTGGGCGTGAGTTTTTCCGACCGTGAACTGCAGGATTGGTGCTGATCCTGATTGGCTTCTTGCGCCTTGCAGAATACAACTTCTGACAAGAGCCTCCCCGCCACCTGCCTGACCCCGCTTTCAGGTTCTGCTCATGATCCGTATCCGTCTCGCAACAGCTGGTCTGTTGTCGCTGCTGTCCACGATCCTGCTGGAATTGCCGGCGGTCGCTGAAGACAAGGCCGTCCTGACCTACGAGACACATATCCGGCCGATTTTTCGTGCTCACTGCTTCGACTGCCACGGTGCTGTCGACGAGATCAAGGGCAAGCTGGATTTGCGGCTCGTGCGATTCATGCAGAAAGGTGGCGAAACCGGGCCTGCGATCGTACCGGGCAAGCCAGCTGAAAGTTACCTGCTGCAGCGCGGCACAACCGGCGAAATGCCGCCAGGTGAGGACTCGCTTTCGGCCACCGAGATACGCATCATCGAGCACTGGATTGCCAGCGGTGCAAAGACCGCTCGACCGGAGCCTGGATCGATCGGGCCAGGTCTTGGCATCACACTCGAAGAACGCAGCTTCTGGTCGTTTCAACCCATCCGGCGCCCGGACGTGAGTGAGCTGTCTGCCAATGCCAGAACTCCCATTGATGAGCTGATTCTTCGTCGAACTCCGGACGGGACCAGTTTCTCGCCGGACGCTGATCGGCGAACTCTGATCAAACGAGCGTATTTCGGCCTTACGGGTCTGCCACCGACTCCGGACGAGATGCAGAAATGGCTCGATGACAACGCGGACGGCTGGTTCGATCGGTTGCTGACTGGATTGCTCGATTCCCCCCACTACGGAGAACGCTGGGGTCGGCACTGGCTGGATGTCGCCGGGTATGCCGACTCTGAAGGCTACACCGTTAAGGACGACGTGCGGCCCTGGGCATACAAGTATCGTGACTGGGTCATTCGCGCTTTGAACGACGACAAGCCGTTCGACCAGTTCATCATTGACCAACTCGCTGGCGACGAACTGGCCGGTCCGCAGGACGGTGATCTCACGGCTGAACAGATCGATCTGCTGACCGCCACCGGGTTCCTGCGGATGCCCGCCGATGGTACGGGCAGCGGCGCGAACAATCCTGACGCCCGAAATCAGGTCATGACCGACACGCTGAAAATCATCGGTACGTCGCTGCTGGGATTAAGCGGCCAGTGTGCTCAATGCCACGACCATCGCTACGACCCGATTCCTCACACCGATTACTACGCGCTGCGAGCGATCTTCGAGCCGGCACTGGACTGGAAAGCATGGAAGCCACCCAACACTCGACGCGTGTCGTTGTACACCGCTGCCGATCGAACAAAGGCTGGTGAGATTGAGGCGGATGCCAGGGCCATTGGCGAAGTGAAAGGGAAGAAGCAGAAGGAGTTCATGCAGCAGGCTCTCGACAAAGAGCTGATGAAGTACGACGAACCTCTGCGCAAACAACTCCGCGAGGCCTACCAGACAGCGAGCGTCAAACGCACGGCAGAACAGAAACAACTGCTCAAGAAGAACCCGAGCGTGAATATCAGCCCGGGCAATCTGTATCAGTACCTGCCGAAGGCCGCCGAGGAATTGAAGAAGTTTGATCAGCAGATGAAAGACGTGCGGGCGAAGAAGCCGGTCGAAGAATTTGTGCGTGCTCTGGTTGAGCCGGCGAACCACATACCCGAAACGAAACTGTTCTTCCGAGGCGATCACCAGCAGCCGAAACAGACAATCACACCGGCATCTCTGACCATCGCCACACCCGATGGGCAACGTCGCCAGTTCACGTCCAATGATCCAGACCGCCCGACGTCCGGTCGGCGTCTGGCTTTCGCCCGCTGGCTGACCAGCGGCGAACACCCGCTGGTTTCGCGGGTCATCGTCAACCGCATCTGGATGCACCACTTTGGACGTGGCCTGGTCGCGACTCCGTCAGACTTTGGCAGGCTGGGTGTGAAACCCTCGCATCCGGAACTGCTCGATTGGCTGGCCGACGAGTTCGTGCAGCAGGGCTGGAGCATGAAGAAGCTGCACCGGTTGATCATGTCTTCAACCGTGTGGCGACAGAGCAGTGAAGTGCGGGATGCGGAGTCCAGAGTGCGGAGTCCAGATGCCGCAGCAGGCGACTCCACACTCCGCACTCCGAATTCCGCACTCTCCCGAAAACCACTTATTCGACTGGAAGCCGAAACAATCCGCGACCGCATGCTGGCCGCGTCCGGACAACTCGACCGCACGCTGTACGGAGCCCCGGTCGCGATCAAGGAAGACGACACGGGGCAGATCATGGTCGACGGCAAGCAGAAGCGCCGCAGCCTGTACGTGCAGGTTCGCCGCAGCCGGCCGGTCGCGATGATGCAGGCTTTTGACGCCCCCGTCATGGAAACCAACTGCGAATCCCGGTCGAACTCAACGGTTGCCACGCAGTCGCTCATGCTGCTGAATGGTGCGTTTATTCTCGATCAGGCTGCCAGACTCGCCGACCGTGCTGCGACCGAATCGACCTCACTTCCACCCGATCAACTCGCCTCACTTCCGAAGCTGCCGGTCCCACGTTCGACGGCCTGGTCCTATGGATTCGGAGCCTTCAACGAGAAAACCAGTCGGACCGGGTCATTCACACCACTCACGCACTGGACGGGGTCTCAATGGCAGGCCGGTCCGAAGTTACCCGATCCAGATTTGGGATATGTCCTGCTCCATGCGAATGGGGGGCACCCTGATATTCCTGAGCGAGCAGTCATTCGCCGCTGGACTGCCCCGGTTGATGGCGTCGTTTCCATCAGCGGCTCGCTCGCGCACGGTTCGAAGAACGGTGATGGAGTCCGCGGACGAGTGGTCTCCGCCCGATCGGGCAAGGCCGGCGAGTGGACGGCATTCCACGGAGCGACAGACACGCCAGTCGCGAATCTCGAAGTCAAGGCGGGTGACACAATCGACTTTGTCACAGACTGCCTGACCAACCACACATCCGACTCGTTCAACTGGCCGGTCACAATCCTACTGAAAGATTCCGGCGAGCCAGATCGTAATCTGGTGTCGAAGCAGCAGTTTCGGGGTCCGTCCCAACCAACAGAGTTATTCGCCGGACAGGTCGTGCGCGCCTGGCAACTCGCATTATGCCGCCCGCCATCCGACGACGAACTTGTGCTGGCCATGGATTTTGCCGCTGACCAGCTTGATCTGCTGCAGAGTGGCACTGTGAAACTTCCGGAAGGACGTTCACCCGCCCGCCAGGTCTTGACGAACCTGTGCCAGTCGTTGATGAGTTGCAACGAATTCCTCTACATCGATTGATGTCGAAATGAATGATCACGAATCACCCGCTCCCACTGACGTTCAGAACCGCCGCGCATTCCTGCGAGACGGATCCCTCGGGATTGGCAGTGTGGCACTCGCCTGGTTGCTCAGCCAGGAGCGGGCCGGCGCTACGCCCAAGAATGTCCCGAAAGAGAAGCCGACATTTGACCTTGGTCGAAAACAGTCGCACTTTGAGCCGCGGGCGAAGGCGATGATCTCGCTCTTTCAACATGGCGGACCGGCTCATATGGACCTCACCGATCCCAAGCCGGAACTGTCGAAGTTTGACGGGAAAGACTACACGGGCGACGTGCAATACAGCTTTGCGAATGCCGCCAGCAAGAAACTGTTGGGCACGAAGTGGAAGTTTCGAAAGCACGGCGAATGCGGGACCGAGCTGTCCGAACTGCTACAGCATGTCGGTGAGATTGCGGACGACATCTGCCTTGTGCGGAGCATGCACACGGGAGCGAACGGGCACGAAGTTTCCATCCGTTACTTTCACGGTGGAATCCCGGGAGTCCTCGGTCGACCGCATTACGCGTCGTGGTTGCTGTACGGCCTGGGCTCAGAAACTCAGGACCTGCCCGCGTACATGGTGCTGACTGATCCGGGCGGACATCCGGTTGACGGAGTCAACAACTGGTCGAGCGGATTCATGCCACCACTCTTTCAGGGGACGGTACTGCGTCCGAAGGAACCGCGTATACTGAATCTGGATGCAGCCGCGCATCTGCGGGGTGAACCACAGCGTCAGAACCTGACGTTCCTGCAGGCACTCAACCGCAAACACGCGGCTCGGTTCCCCGGCGAGTCTGATCTGGATGCCCGGATAGCCAGTTATGAACTGGCGGCCCGCATGCAAACTGCCGCGCGGGAGGCGCTGGACATCAGCCAGGAAACTCAGGCCACTCAGCAGATGTATGGTCTGAATGAAGACGTCACTCGGGAGTACGGCACGCGGTGCCTGATCGCGCGACGTCTGGTCGAACGTGGTGTGCGATTCGTGCAGCTCTTCCTGGCAGGTCAGCCGTGGGACAATCACAGCAACATCGGCACGTCACTTCCGAGCGTCTGCCGGCGGACGGATCAACCGTCGGCCGCACTGGTGAAGGATCTGAAACAGCGAGGCATGCTGGATGAGGTCGTCGTGCATTGGGGCGGTGAGATCGGGCGACTTCCGGTCACTCAGGACCAGGGCGATCCGAAAAAACATGGCCGCGACCATAACGGACAGGGCTTCAGCATCTGGTTCGCCGGTGGCGGCTTTAAGCCCGGCATGGCGTATGGAGCCACCGATGAAGTTGGTCACCGCGCCGTCGAGAACATCGTCACCCCGAACGACTACCAGGCAACGCTCTTCCGGCTGTTCGGCCTGAACTGGCAGGAGCTGGTGTATCACCACAACGGGCAACAGCAGATGGTGACCGCCGGACGTAGGGCGCGAGTTGTGGAAGAACTGCTCGCCTGAAAATCGACGCTCAGGCGACCATTCGTCACGGCACTATTGCTGAACAACGTCGTTGGCTCCGCCGCCGCCGGAAACTGTGTCCTGCAGCCCGCCCTGTCCTCGGACCAGGTCCGTTCCCAGTCCGCCGTCCAGGTTATCGTTCCGAGAGCCGCCGAACAGCGTGTCGTTGTCATCGCCGCCCGTGATCGTATCTCTGCCGCTGTTGCCGTTCAGGAAGTCATTGCCAGCACCACCGATGATACTGTCCCTGAGCCCGTGGCCGAGGGCGGGAGAAGGGCACCCGCCCGCCGCGAAAGAGGAGGGACAAGGGCCGGCGCGGGCCGGGGCGGAGAGCCCACCAC
>CAYSJO010000812.1:0-2099 GCA_964431285.1 uncultured Planctomycetaceae bacterium | reverse complement strand
TTGGACGCAATTTCCTCGCTGCCAGCGGCAGTCATCAGGATCACCGGGAGTGCGGCCAGTCCTCGCGGATTCGCTCGACCAGGTCCAGACCCGTCAGTCCCGGCATCTGCAGATCCGTCAGAACAAGGTCCGGCTCGAGTTCCTCGATCTGCTCCAGAGCGGCCTCACCACTTTCGGCGTCCAGGATCGTGCAGTCGAGCGCGCGTTCCAGTGTGAGCGATGCGAGGCGGCGATCCGTGAGCGAATCATCGACGACTAAAATCGTAGCCATAGAGGTGTCCTTCGGCGTTCCTTATTCCTGTCCTCGTGAACGCGACGGAGACGGGCAGCCGTGAGGGGTTCAGTTTGCGTTAATTTGACGTTCAAAGCGATTCCAGGTCGAGTCGGTTTTCTGGATCCCTACGGGGCGATCAATTCAACTTCCGTGACTTCCAGACCACTCGGACCGCCCGTGTGGGTAAACGCCCAGACGCCGTTGAGTACCAGGTCGTCGGGCCTGACTGCTAATTCCTCTTCCCGATCACGAACGCACGGATCGAGTGTAAAGTCGCGGATTCGATAAACGACTTCGAACTGACCATCCTCATCTGGCGTGGAAATCGGTTGCTGGCCACCAAGGTCCCCGCGGAACTTTCCAGCAAACTCGCCGTTGCCATCCGACACTGCGATGCCGAAGTAGACTTTGGCTGGCTTGTTGATGCGGCCACGGACGACGAATCGGGAATCCGGGCTGACAACCACTGGTGGACCATCGCTGCGAGACACGGGTATCCCCAGGAGATACAGCGTGACGCTGGGGTTGTCCGGTGGCGTAAGGGGAATCGCTTTCTGAGTTGCGGCCCGCTGTTCGGTCGCTGGCAACCATTTTCCATAGCCTCCCGGCCGCACGTGAAGCTGACTCTTCCAATGATTCACAGACTCAGGAACCGACTGGAGCGTCAGGTCCCCGCTTCCCTCTGCAAGCACACGATGCTTTGCCGGAACGTCCAGCTCGCCGTTGTCGCTCAGTCTCTTCAATCGAACTCTGCCTTCACTGACATTGAGCGCCGTTGAAGACAGATCCGCTTCCACTTTGAACCGTGTGCCAAGCACTTCCAGTAGAGCCGTGTGCGTATGGATCAGCATTGGGCTTTCGGCTGGTTGCGGTTCGACACTGGCCGACAGGTTGCCTTCCTTCAGCCGCAAAACCTTCTGACCAGCATCTGCAAACGTCAGCATCGACGTCCCGGTAATCATGACCGTTGATCCGTCGTTGAACTGCAGCTCGAACCAGGAGTCCGGAGCGACACCTTCGATCGTTCCACCAGTCAGTTCCGTGCCGACTTTCAGTTCGCGATCGATCTCACCGCGATTACCGGTCCAGATCAGTGAGCCACTCAGTCCAACGACCTTCGCGATCGATGGTTCTGGTCTGGCTTCCGGGGCAGTGGCCTTGATCTCGGCGATTCGCCGCTCGGCCCGCGCCCGCTGCTGATAAAGCCCGACACTCAGCACAACGATCACTGCGACGGCTCCGGCAAGCATCACCCGGAGTACGATGTTCGTCGACTTCTGTTGTTCGAGATCGGACGTCGCATGAATGCTCAATTGCTCGCCGGTTTCGTCGGCCGGGAAGCCTCGCAGCACTTCCGTCATGCGGGTGTCCCACAGAGCTTCCTCAACGATTATCTGCCGGGCATCAGGTGCGCTATCGAGATGCTCGGCCAGTTGTTCCATTTCCAGCTCGGTCAGCTCACCACGCAGATGGCGTTCGATGAGTTCTTCCCAATTCCGGTTTGTGCTCATTGTGCACCTCGCAGACTGGTTTCCACGCAGGTTCGCACCTGCTTCTTCAAACGAAAGAGAGCCTTTCGAACGGCTTCAAGCGACATGCCGACGCGCTCGCCGATCTGCTGATAGCCGAGGTCATCAGTGAACCGGGCATTGAGTACCTTGCGTCCTCGATCCGGGATTCGCTGCAGACACCGTTCAAGTGCCTCGCGCCAGGCGTCTGCGCGGTCGCTTCGCTGCGTCTCCTGAAACTCCTCGAATGCGGCGTCAACGGCGTCGTCAAGCAGTCGCTTCGCGAGAGTTCGGTCGAGCTGCTGTCGCTGCTTTGC
>CAYSJO010000811.1:0-1603 GCA_964431285.1 uncultured Planctomycetaceae bacterium | reverse complement strand
CATCACCGAACTGCGACGACGGTCGACCGTGCGCATGCTGAATTCAAGGTCGTCCGCGATCTGCCTGTTCGGCAAACCGTCCGCCATCAACTGCATGACCTGGTATTCCTCGGAATTCAGTGTTTCCAGGCGGGCCTGGATCGACGCGGTTTCGTCACGCTGTGCGCGAAGCCGTATGTAGAGTCCGAGTGACTGATCAACTTCGCGCAGCAGTTCACGAGGTTTGTAAGGTTTCTGCAGCAGCGTGACGGCACCACTCTGCATCAGCTCAACCGTAACCGGTACCGTTGCGTGTCCGGTGACGACAATGGTCGGCAGCAGGCAGTTTCTGGCATTCAGTTCCTGCAGCAGGTCCAGACCAGTCATTCCGGTCATTTTCAGGTCCGTGACGATGCAGCCGGCCGCGTCCTCGTCCAACGCAGCCAGAAAACTCTCAGCCGACAGAAACCGGCGGGTCGTACGCTGTGCCGCAGTGAGCAGTCCCGTCAGTGAATCAAGCACCGCATGGTCGTCGTCCACGAGGTACACCGTCAGACCATCACTTGTCATTAATTCCCTCCGGCACATGGAAGCGTAAACCGAAAGCGGGCACCGCGATTGTTCTTGTTACCCGCCTGCATCGTACCCTGGTGCGCTTTCACAATGTCCCGGCAGATTGTCAGCCCAAGGCCCATACCTTGAGGCTTCGATGTGTAGAAGGGATCGAACAAGTGTGAAACGTCTCTTGCATCCAGTCCCGGTCCGTTGTCTGTGACCTCCACAATCACACCAATCAGACTGTCGACGTTGTCCTCCTCGTCATCGTCCTGGATTTGTACGGAAGAGATGAAACTGTCCGAGTCTTCCAGCGAGGAGTTCCTCCAGCAGCGGATCCAGACTCGTCGATCAGCCACGGGCAGGTGCTGCATGGCATCGCACGCGTTGGAGATCAGATTCAGCAGTACCTGTTGTATCTGCACATGGTCCGCCAGAACGAGCAACGGCGGTTCCTGAATTCCAAGCAGCCCGGGTTCTGGGAAGCGATACTTGACTGTGACATTCCGTCGACGCAGGTCCGCTCGGATCAACTCCAGAGCGTCATTAATCAGCGGCGGCAAATCGCAGGTGGAACAGTGCGGCTCGGAGCGCTTGGCGAAGTCACGAATTCGGGAAATGACGTTTCCGGCTCGCTCCGACTGCTGCTGGATCGACGCGATGTGCTCGGCAACGGTCGAGCGGGTGTCAGGCTGGTCGAGCAGCAATGAACAGGCGGCAGCGAAATTTCGAGATCGCCGACAGCGGCTGTGTGATTTCGTGCGAGATGGCGGCCACCATTTGCCCCATCGTCGAAAGACGTGACACATGCACAAGCTGTCCCTGCTGTTGAGCGATCATCTCTTCAGCTTTACGCTGCTGAGTGATGTCGCGCGTGATCGCCAGATGAATTGTTTCGTCTGGCGAGTACTGAAATGGAACGGCGTGGTGCTCGACGGTTCGCCGCGTTCCTTTCAGACCCACCAGTTCCTGCGGAGTCAGTCCCAGAAACCGGGAGGCCCCGGAATTGCAGAACACCATCTGACTGTCCCGGTCCTTAACGTATACGAATTCAGACGTACCTTCAGCA
>CAYSJO010000810.1:0-3069 GCA_964431285.1 uncultured Planctomycetaceae bacterium | reverse complement strand
AGCAGTCCTTAGTTCAGAATCCGGAACTCGCTGGATGCCAGTAATGAATGGGTGAAACTGACCCATGCGGCGGACTCGTTTCCCTCGACCGGCAGAGCTCGCACATAGTCCATGGCACGTTCGATTTCGGGCGGACGCGCGTCTCTGCCGAGCAGCCGGTTGTACAGCCAGCCGATTCGCGCCTCGTCGTTTTCAACATCAGATTGTTGTTGAAGCCGATCGACGGTCGCCTTCGCGCAGTCTCGGACGAACGGGCTATTGAGCATCAACAGCGCCTGAGCTGGCACGTTTGTAACGGCTCGCTTGCCGGTGACAACGTCCGGATCTGCGAAGTCGAACACCGTCAGGATTGGTGGCAGTTCGTTGCGCACGACTGGCAGGTAGATGCTGCGACGGTAGGCTCCATCTCGGCGGTTCTCCGATTTCTCATTCGTGTTGTTCGCAACCGCGGACTCGCCGAACGTCGCTACTGTTGAGCCACCACGCATCGGATCCAGCTGTTCACTAACGGCCAGCATGGCATCGCGTATTGACTCGGCCGGCAGTCGCCGCGGTCGTTTTCTCCACCACAGCCGATTCTCGGGATCGGCATCGAACGCAGTCTGATCAAACTCAATGCTGAGCCCGTAAACACGGCTCAAACAGATTCGCCGAATCAGCCGTTTGATCGACCAGCCATCGGCGACGAAATCCGTGGCCAGCGTGTCCAGTAACTCAGGATGGGAGGGACGATCACCGAGTCGACCGAAGTTATCCACCGATCTAACCAGTCCCTCTCCCATCAAGTGCATCCACACACGATTCTCAATGACACGAGCAGTCAGCGGGTTGCGTGCATCGGCAATCCAGTGTGCCAGTTCCACACGACCGCTTTGCTTCAGATTCAGATCAGGTTGTCCATCGAATCGAGCGACGGTCAGCACTCCACGTGGCACGACGTCGCCTTTGTGATCAGCGATGCCACGAATCCGATATTCCGTGTCGGACACTTTCTCGAAATCACGCACGGCCATGGCCATAGGTCGCTGTGGTGAATCTGTCTTCAGTTTTTTCTGTTCGGCTTCAAGCTGCTTGACCTGTTCAGCCAGCTCTTTGGTCCGGTTCGAGCTTACGCTACCAGTCTTCCTGACTGCCTTCGGGTCATCCTTCAACAGGGCAACGGGAACGAACTGCGCCGCATCGACAATGACGTATCCGTTCGCCGAGGTGTTCGAGATTCGGACGAACCCTCTGTTTCCCGCTTCAAAGCGAAAACGACCCAGCGACCTGAACAGCCCCCCCAGCTCTCCTGGCCTGACCTGATCGACGACAATTGACTTCTCACCGTCTGCGCTTGAGACAGTCACCGGTACGTTGGTCGCCCGTCCGTTCGCGCCGGGGTACGAAATTCGCACTTCGTACTCGCCGGATTCCACGATCTGTGGCCGAAACGTCACAGACTTTTTCCCAACGTCCTTCTTGTCGTCATGGATGTACCCTGCTCCGACAAAGTTGGGCGAATAGGTCGACTTCTTCCACTCCCCGATGAGTTCGGCCTGAGCATCATCAACGGCAATGCCCAGCAGATCATCGGGCTGCGGCTGACTCATTTTATTCACCGCAGAGAGCTGCTTTTTTGCATCAGCTAACTGCTCACTGAGTGCCTTATTTCGCGTCTCGAAGGCTTCGACACGCGCCGTGAGCTCGGCATCCATAGATAAGGGCTGTTCCAGCCAGCCGGAGACATTCACGTTGCCCATGCGAATGCCGTAAACCGTTTCAGTGCTCCGAAGAATTCCCGCCATGCCGTAGTAGTCGCTGGCCAGAATCGGATCGAACTTATGGTCGTGGCATCTCGCACAACCGAAAGTCATCCCCAGGAACACACGGCCCATGGTGTCAAGCTGCTCGTCGACGACGTCCATGTGCAACTTCTCTTTGTTCCGTTCACTCAGCATCTTCGGACCGACGATCAGAAAACCTGTGGCCGTCAGCTGCTCAGCCCGCTGCTCGTCTGACACGGACGACAGCAAGTCGCCGGCAATCTGTTGAACGATGAATTCATCAAAAGGCCGATCGTCATTAAACGAGGCGACGACGTAATCGCGATACCGCCACGCATTGAAGTATGTCAGGTTGATGTCGCCGCCATTCGAGTCAGCGTACCGAGCCACATCCAGCCAGTGTCGTCCCCAGTGCTCACCGAAGTGGGGCGACTCCAGCAGTCGGTCGACCAAAGCCGTTACCACCGCTTGCCGATCGCTTTTGTTGGGACCAGTCAACGACGCCATTGTTTGATCGTCCGGTGGTAGTCCGGTCAAATCGAAATGCAACCGCCGGGCCAGGGTACGGATAGTCGCATCGCGCACCGGTCGCACGTTCTCGTGCTCCTGACGTTCCTGAATGAACCGGTCAATCAGCGACCCAGACCAGTCTTCGTCACGGACTTCCGGCGATGCATGGTTTTGTGGCGACTGAAACGCCCAGAACTGCCGGGCTTCGTCGAGATCAATCTTCCGCGTCGTGTTCGCTCCCGGATCAGCTCGAGGGTCCGGAGCGCCCATGCGAATCCATTTTTCCAGAATCCGGATCTCAGACTCGGCGAGCTTGCCGTCGGGTGGCATCTCAAGTGATTCGTATCGGACCGACTGAATCAACAGGCTTCCGTCCGGCTTTCCCGGAACAATCGCCGGACCGCTGTCTCCACCGGCAACCCAGCCAGCCTTCCGATCCAGAAGCAGACCGCCCTTTTTCTTCTCGGACTTCTCCGAATGACACTTGTAGCAACGCTGAGCCAGCAGAGGGCGAACGTTCTTCTCGAAGTACTCCAGCCCGGCCTGATCTTCGGCCAGCGAGGGCACAACCGTGGTAAATGTGCAAAACAATGCAGCAGTCACGAAAACGAATCGCATTGGGTAGCTCATACGAGTGGGCGGAATGTCGAGGTTCGGCGACATGCCAAGCATCCAGTATAAGTCGCATTCGGAGTTGCGACCAAAGTCGTCATTTCGCTCAGATCACCCCAGATGTCAAATCCGCAACCACCAGTCAGTCCAGGACCTGCCCGACGCGATCCGCTGCTTCGTCTGC
>CAYSJO010000809.1:0-5453 GCA_964431285.1 uncultured Planctomycetaceae bacterium | reverse complement strand
AGATATCTTCGATCGCTTCCCACTGTTCGTCGGTTAGTTCATGTCGCATCGTTGGCCTTCCTTGGCTAGCGGGCTGAGGAAGACGAAGTTTCGCTGACATGGCAAATCAGGGCCAGCTCAGTTTTCAAACAGAGCCTAACTGTCATGATTGTTCCGATCAGAGAAAAAGTGACGCCAGGCCGGTCGAGTGACTGGCAGGGCGAGTTCGTCACTCGACCGCCGGCGTCTGCTCACTCGTACCTGGATGACACCATCCCTCTTGCACAGATTCGGTCGAAAGAAAGCCCCACGTTAGTTCTTCATCCTGGATGTACTGTTTACCGAGTCTGAGAGCTGTGGCGGCTTTGCCAAGTTCGACACCCAGATAGAACGCATGGCCTTCGGTTAACGTGTCCGACGCATCGGCACGCACACGCTTGAACAATTCGAGCGGTTCGGTTCCGCGCCAGTAACCGTCGCGATTCATCACGTGCAGTTCGCCACGTTCGGCGAAGATGCGGTAGTTCGGATCCTTCAATTGAGCGGCAAGTGTCTGCAACGTTTCTGCGCCCTGTTCGGTTATGCGCGAATCACGCAGCGCCACCAGGCTTGAGTCAACATGCTTGGGTAACGCCTGATGCTGCACGCTGTGATGGACCTGCCGACGTGCCAGATCGAATTCCCGCACGGACGATCTCGCCCAGTTGATGACTTCAGTCGTGAGGACACTCTTGATTCCAAGTTCCTCACAGATGCCCGCCAGCAGAAAGTTGACGCCAGCCGAATCCACTTCGGTCAGCTCGGTCAGGTTGCCAATCCCCATCATTATTTCGACGTCTGGCCAGCGACGACGCGCCTCGAAGTAGCGACTTAGTGAGGTGGCGAATCCGAAGCCAATCGGTTCAATGATGGGATCGATGCGATAACGGGCACCACATGCTTCGAGTTGTTCAACAACCGGCTCAAGGCTTTCGATCGTAAACGGCGCGTCCGGAATAGCCACGAGTTCCGCGTCAAGCTGAACCGCCCATTCGATGTTAGACGTGTTGCAGCTCAGGACCAGTTCGGCTCCCGCCGCGACGGATGCTTCCACCTCTGTGCGATCGAAACTATCGATGGAGATGCGCAGGCCGCGATCGACAAGCATGCGTGTCACTTCATCGACGCGCGACCAGGACTCACCCGGAATGCAACCGATGTCAATGACCTCGGCTCCGCTGCTGCGAAAATGCTCGGCGAGTTGAATGATGTCGTGATCACTCATTCGCGGCGCGTGATAGATCTCGGCCAGGATCTCGAAGGAGGAACTGCTCAGGTCAACCGGATCTTTATCTGCCTGGCCAAAGAACTGCGGAAGATCGAACAGGCTTTTCGGACCCAGTTCGAAACGCAGCCCGAATTTCTCTTCGAGCCGGCCCACTTCACCCAGACACCAGCCGGGCAGAATGACGCGGTCAAAGTGCTCACCGATTTCAAGTTGTCGCGCCAGCCAGTCCGTATGCAGCAAAGCGGCGACGCTGATCTTTGTGACGTGAACGTCACCGTCGAAGTCGACTTCTTCAGCGAGCTGGTCGACGACGCGTCGCAACGATTGCTCGGCCAGCCGGCCGGTCACAAACAGGATTTGCTCTTTGGACATGCGGGGATTGTAGTCACCCGATGATTGACAGGGTCTATGTTGTGACGCAGTCGGCGGCTGGGAGTTGTTCAAACTCCTTCCGCACGCTGGCTGCCTTCTTCATGTCCGGGATCAGGTAGGGGTGCTTGTATTGTTCAGAGCTTCCGCCGATTTCGCTTTGCCTCATTTCCGCGAGGTGTTGCCAGGCACCGTACGGCACCGTACACGTCCGAATGGCCGATAGTCGACTTGTCGACCGCTTCTCGCCGTACTCGCAGTTCAGGTCATTCAGTCGAGACTCGACCCGTTCTGAAAAAGCAGTGAGTTGCTGACGGGACGGCATGTCCGAATCCTCGAACAGCAGTTCATATCGGGGAGGCTCTCCCCAGACGGGTACCATCGTAAAGCGGTCAGCACGGTGTTCGAATTCTGCCAGTGTCTCCTGCACGGCAGTCACGATTTGTGATTCGGACAGCTTCTCGCCCGTAATATTGGAGATGTGGGCTCCCTTGTGCAGGAAGCGCAGCACGGGCGTTGTTCCGGTGAAGCCCACGCATCGCACGACGTCGCAGATGTCGTAGCGATACAGTCCGGACGACGTCGTCAACAGGATGTAGTAATTGCGATCGGACTGCAGTTCGTGGGATTCCAGCACGATTGGATCAGGCGTGTCGTACTCCTCTTCAGGAATGAACTCGAAGTAGTGCGACGAAATATCCAGAACACCGTCGGGCGAATTGCTCTCAAACGGAATCGTCATCCGACCTTCGCTGGCCGACAGGCCGTGATCGCGAATCGCGGTGGATTGTCCGTAATGCTCGCGAAGGGACGGCAGGTAGGCCGCACAGCTCCCAGCTGTCCAGACGGCCAGAAACTGCAGCAGCGGCCAGAAGTCATTCGGGCTGAGGTGGCCGGTTCGTTCGACGCAGACTTCCAGCTCTCGGGCGCGAACCGGGTTCCGCTTCGCGATCTGCCGTGACAAAGATTGTGCGATCGGGCCGGGGAGTTTGTCCTGACACTTCAACGTGCCGTCGGAGACGTCCCGGATCAGCTGCTCTCGGTTCTGCTCGGCGACCTGTGCCACACGGATCAGAGTGCTCGGATTGGCCGTCATGACCATTCCGATTTCCGGGTCAGCCAGACCCAGCCGCAGCGCGGTGTAGTACTTTGTATCGGGATCCGCGATCTGAGAGATTGCCGCCGGCAGGGTGTAGAGCATCCGGATGGCGCGCCGCTGCATGACGGCGACCAAGCCCGAGATGTTACCGCAGGGTGTGCCACCGTCCGTGCGAAACCGGTTGTAGTCGCCAGCGATGTAAAAGATTTTCAGCCGTTTCAGCGGTGGAAACTCGTCAAACCCTTTGATGCCCCAGGCCTGCCAACTGCGACGATAGTCGTCGTAAAAACGCTGCGTTACCGGGATGAACTTGGAACCGGACGTCGTCCCACTGCTGAGCGCGAACATCAGCAAGGGGTTCTGACTTCCCAGCAGGGCTTTGCTGTCGCCCTGTGACAACGACTCAATCGCATCAGAATAGAAGTCGTACTGCGTGACGGGCAGGCAGTTGCGAAGCTCCCCGACGGACCGCGCCCGATCCAGACCGTGCGCGGCTGCGAATCGGGAATCCCGATTGAGATCCAGCAGAGAAGACAAAACCCGCGCCTGTGTCGCCTGGCAATCCTGCAGGCTCGCAAGAAACTTCGATCGATTATGCCGTAGACGCAATCGAACAGGCAGTCCGGCAGCAGATCGAAGGTGACCGGAGATTGTCATGGTGACTTTGACAGTTTAAACGGGACCATCCCCGGTGGGGTGGGCGCCTGCATGTTGGTGAGACTTGCGGAGTACAAGGGGGGCAATTCATTCTGCAGACAACGGAGAAACCAGACAACCCGAGCCGCTCCACACTCGCGACTCGAGACATGTCGCATACAACTCGCGCCGATTGACGTGACAAATAAAAAAAGCCGGTAGCTCGTATGTACGAACCACCGGCCTGAATGTCACAGAGAAACAACTGACTTTCATTCGGCTGCTGCTTCTGCGCCTTCTTCTCCCTCTTCTTCGGTCGTCTTCTTTTTCTTCTTCCGGCCGACACTGGTTTTCGGCACGAGCGTCTTGGGCAGTCCCAGAGCGCTTTTGGATTCGTCCCAGCGATCCTCGTCCTTCAGTTTCTCGATGCGTTCGTCACGCTTCATCACATTGCGGGCCCGGGCCAGCCGGTTTCCGCGTTTGAGGCTCTTGTCGATACTCACGATACTCTCCAGTTTGCAACCCGGCTTCCGAGAGGGCTATTCTTCGGTCCGCCTGCGAAAGACGGCTCAGCCCGGCAACCAGCCGGGAAGCCGGGGATTCTAGGCCTCAGTCCCAATCGATTCAACTCGCAGGTCGTTGCCGGACGCCTGACGGAACAAGCCTGAATACGTTCACATAGCTTTATATTCGGATGAATCCCATGAATGCACGGCCGAATCACGCGTACGGCTTCGGGCGGAACCTGCTACTGGTGGCTTGCCTGATCATTTCACTCGGCTGCTCGAACGACGAGCCTGCTGTTCCGGATACACCACCCGCCGACGTAACGGACACGTCAGAACTGACCAAAGTCGACCTGGCTTTGAACTGGTTACCCGAGGCTGAACACGGCGGGTACTACGCCGCCCTGGTACACGGCTATTTCGAAGCGGCCGGATTTGAAGTGACCATCATCCCCGGCGGTCCCGGCGTCCCCGTCATTCAGAACGTGGCGACGAAACGCATTCAGTTCGGGATTTCCAACGCGGACCAGATTCTTGTTGGACGGGCGCAGGAAGCGGACGTCGTAGCCGTGTTCGCTCCACTGCAGGCGAGCCCTCGTTGCATCATGGTTCACGAGGCGTCAGGGATCACAAAGTTCGAAGACCTGAAGAACCTCACTTTGGCCATCAACGAGAACTCAACCTTTGGAGCCATCCTGAAAAAACAAGTGTCACTGGAAGGCTGCCGCATTGTCCCCTATCCGGGCAACGTGACGCAGTTCCTGCTCAACGACGACTTCGCCCAACAGGGATACGTATTCAGCGAGCCGTTCGTGGCGAAGACGGAAGGTGGTGATCCACACAACCTGATGGCCTCGGACATCGGCTTCAATCCCTACACCAGCGTCCTGATCGTTCACGCGGACACGATGAGCGAATCTCCCCAACTGGTGGCGTCATTCACGCGGGCTGTGGCGCAAGGCTGGAAGAAGTATCTGGCCGATCCCGCTGAAACCAATCAACACATCAACGCGCAGAACCCCGAAATGTCCCTCGATATCCTCGCGTTCGGAGCTGCGGAACTGCAGCACCTGTGTCAGCCCGAAAGTGATGATGCCCCAGCCGGAGACATGACACTCGAGCGGTGGCAACAGATGGCGGACAAGTTGTTGGACTGCGGTAAGCTCGAAGCCGAAAGCGTTAAGTCAAGCGAGGCGTTTACGCGACGGTTTCTCGAAGGGAACGAGTCCGGGAAGTGATGTGCGGGGTCGGTTCTACACGTCCTTCCGACATTGGTCGTTGCGGCGGTCAACGTCCACTCGGCGGTCCTGGCTGATGACGGTTTCGTTCGACTCGCGGCGGTGTTCCGCTCGGCGCTCGGCCTGTTCGCGTTTTTCGAGCAGGTACTGAAGGTCTTGCGGGAGTGGCAGAAGGTTGGACATCGTTCAATCTCCGAGTCGATGGTCTGTCAGAGCGGTCATTACAGAGTGGCTGCCGATTAATGAAGTCCCGATAAACTCGATGAATCGCAATGGCCGGGACGGCCGCCGGGCGCAATATCCACGACACCGGACGGATACCGTCTTGAACGTAGCTCACGACTGCCCAGTGAACCGTG
>CAYSJO010000808.1:0-4191 GCA_964431285.1 uncultured Planctomycetaceae bacterium | reverse complement strand
AATCAGTCCGTCGGAGTCCAAGCGCTGCGAGCGTTCCTGACCGGGTCACGATTTCAGGCGTCACGCACGTCGAAGAGCGCGGGTGGCACCAACTACATGACCACGCAGGTCGACTGGGACAGCAGCAATACCGACCTGGCCACAATCGTGCGTATGCTGACTTTGCACGAGAAGTCCGGCGGAACCGAATACACGGGACTGACGAATGCCATCTTTCCGCAACACGAATTGTCTGGCTGTCTGCAACTGGACCGCGTGATCCTGCTGGGCCGAATCGAACTGCCGTGCCTAGATTTGAGGATCGATGGAGAATCGATCCCGGAGAGTCGCAGAGAAACGTTTATCCGCGTTTTGCTACCTGTCAAAGGTGCTGCGATCGGCGATCTTCCAGAGTTTGAATAGAACGGACGTCAGTTAGACCCATCGGTCGGGATTCTTGCCAATCCCGCTACAAACAAATGCATCGCTAAAGCACGAATTCAGCCCACATGGATGACATCATAGACGACTTCACGCAGGAACTCAGCGTTGCTATTGGGGCAGTTCGAACGGCCGCGCGTATCTGTCAGACGGTCCAGAGACAGATCACACCAGAGGCTCTTGAGAAGAAAGACCGCAGCCCGGTCACAATCGCAGACTTCGCCAGCCAGGCCGCTGTGTGCAAAGCCCTGACCGAAGTGTTCCTGGACGACCCGATCGTCGGCGAAGAGGATTCGGCCGAGCTGCAGGCATCCGATAATTCGCAGTTTCTCACACGTGTGTGCGAGGAACTGGCGGCCGTCGGAATTGAAGGCGACACCGATCAGGTTTGCTCATGGATCGACCTGGGCAACGGTTCAGCAGCAGACCGCTTCTGGACTCTTGACCCGATTGACGGCACCAAAGGTTTTCTACGCGGACAGCAGTACGCGGTCTCACTGGCGCTGATCGTCAATGGACAAATCTCCGTTGCCGTTCTGGGTTGCCCGAATCTGGAACTTGTGCCCAGCGGCTCCGAAGGAGCGGAACCAGGTTCTTTGTTGTTTGCCGTGCGAGACCGAGGCGCGTTCGTTACGTCGATCGAATGTGAAACATTCTCCACAGATAATGCGACCGCCATCCATGTCAGTCCGGCGTCAACGTGGCCGGATGCAAGGCTGTGCGAGTCAGTGGAATCAGGGCACAGTTCTCACAGCCGATCCGCTCAGATTGCAGAGTCTCTGGGAATCGTGAAACCTCCCGTGCGACTGGACAGCCAGGCGAAATATGCAGTGGTGGCACGTGGCGAGGCCGACGTCTATCTGCGGCTGCCGACGCGGAAAGACTACCGTGAGAAAATCTGGGACCACGCTGGCGGAGTCCTGGTCGTGCAGGAGGCGGGTGGTACGGTGACCGACGTCACGGGCAAACCACTCGACTTCACACACGGTGCAGAACTGGCGGTCAATCGCGGAGTCGCAGTCTCCAATGGCCTGCTGCACGCGCAGGTCATTGACGCGCTGCGTGATGCGGGTGTCGAATAGGTCCATGTGACCCGGAAACAGTCCGAAAGCACCTCAGGAGCCCGTCATGCGATCGATTCTTCCACTGCTTCTTGCGCTACTGTTTACTGTCTCCCTGCGCGCCGAAGAGCTGTCAGACGAGGAGAAGCAGGCCGGCTTCAAGCCGATGTTCAACGGACGCGACTTTGACGGCTGGATGTTTACCGGAGTGAAAGACCCAAAGACGGTGACCAACTGGAAGGTCCAGGACGGAGTGATTCATCTGACCGGAGGTGGCAGCCCACACCTGGCCACAAAGAGGGAATACGCCGACTTCGAAATGCGCTTTGAATGGCGAACCTTGCGTGAGAAATACAACAGCGGTTTCTTCATCCGCAGCAATGAAAATCTTGGCCCGAATCAGATCAATCTGGCAAAGGGCAGTGAAGGTAAATTCATTCGCGGTGGACTGAAAGGCTCGAAGGGTGTTCCCGAGCTGCAGAAAAAAGCTGGCGAATGGAACGAATGGCGTTTGCTGGCCGAAGGCGACAAAGCCACATTCTGGTGCAACGGCAAGCTTGCCTGGGAAGGCACCGGTCTGAAGCCGGAAAAGGGGAACATTGGCCTGCAGGCCGAAGGTGCTCCACTGGAATTCCGCAACCTGCGCATTCGAGAGATCAAGCCCCAACCGTGAACCTGGTCGCCCTGAACGCGCCGCGTTCGGCGCGCATCTCTGACCCCGCTGAAGTGCTGACCGCAGGTCTCCCTGAGCCGCCCTGGGACGTTTGAGACTGCAGGGAAGGTCGGTTGAGACCTTGGGGGAAACCCGGCGGGGTCAGAGACCCGCGCCGATCGGGTCGTTCTTTTGTTATTGAGTTGAGGCGATCTATTCTGCCGGTTTTGTCGGTGGCTTGAATTTGATCTTCTCAATGTACTTCACGATCTTGCCGTCGTTGTTGAGTTTGCCCGTGCATGCCCCGACTGCGTTGATCACATGTGCAAAATGCAGGTGATAATCGGCGTCGATTTCGACTTCCATGTCTTCCGTAATCGGGTCTCCCGGTCTGCCGATCAGCTTCAGGATCTCGATGTTCAACATTGCAAACGCCGGCTGCCCGGATCCCAGATTCCGCTGGCCGAGATACAGCCCGGCAAGGTTGCCATCGCTGTCAGCCCGTAACTTCACTTTGATATCCGGAAGCTGCATCTCGCTGTTCTGCGATGGAGCTCCCGAAGCTGGCATGTTGATATTGAAGTCGCCTTCGGGCTCAACAATCTTCAGCGTGAGCATGAAGAAAATCAGTAGCTGAAACACCACGTCGATCATGGCCGACATGTTCATTTCCAGCTTTTCTGGCTTGTGCTGTTTTCGAGCTCGCGCCATCTATTCTGCTCCCATCATCTGCGGCGAAACCAATTGGACGCGTGTTTCCAGCGACTCCAGGGTCCCGTCCGGTTGTCTGCGTTTCTGACAGGCTCCCAATGCCCGCAACGTGTATTCAAAATTCAGCGAGGCATCCGCTTCAATCTTCACAGGCAACCCGTCATCGACAAGTCCGCTCGCGTCTCTGGCCAGTGCCTGAATCTCGCCCGAGCTGACGAATCGCATCGTCGCCAGAGCCGAGCGACCGACTCCCCAGTCGTATATCTGCAAGTCTCCCATCGTCCGACGTCACCAGCTTCACTGTGATTTCAGGGAGAGGATCCGGCGAGGGAAAGCAGTTTGTTCCACTTTGAGTATCAACCGCATGCACTCCTTCAGGCTCCACGATCTGCAGCGTGAGCATGAAAAAGATCAACAACAGAAACACGACATCGATCATTGCCGACACCGATTGCCGGGGATTCGCCGAGCCAGCGCGGGTTTGGAATCGCATACCGTTCTCCTTTGTCTGGTCCGTGTTACTCTTCCGGTCCTGACATCGCCGACATTGCGAATTTCTCAAAACCTGCGTCCTGACAGAGCTTGATCATCTCCTGAATGATGCCCGTGGGCACTTCCGAGTCCGCCCGGATTTTGATAGTCACTTCAGACGGCTCTGTTCCCTTCTGGGCGTAAATGCGGGATTCCCGATTCAGTGCCTCTGCAGACTGCAGTGGCGTAATCATGCCCTCCCCACCGATGTTTAACAGAAACGGCTCGGGATTCTCACGGTCACCATTCATCTTGCGGAGGTAGCCAACGTTGAGCACGAGCTTGTGTTCCACCTGAACCTCAGGTGGTTTGGCCAGCACATCACGCGGCAACTTGACGCGTTCGTCAGCCTGAGTCTGCTCAAAATTGGTAATCACCATGAAGAAGGCGAGGAGCTGGAAGACGACATCGATCATGGGCGTCATGTCGACGTCTGTATCTTCGCCGCCCGAGCTTTTCTGGCGTTTCGCCATGGAAGGTGTTCCTGTCTTTTATTTGTCATACAGGCGAAAATGTCCTGGCTTACAACGAGTTAATTACTCTTGAGGGGCTGCGGGAGCTCCCTGCGGAGCGGCTCCACCGGCTGGCGGCTGTTGTTGGCTGGCGGCCGAGAAGCGACTCATCAGTCCTTCGCTGACCATGCCGACTTCCAGCACGAAGCGGGCAATGCGATTCTTGAGGATCGCGTAGAACACCATGGCGGGAATGGCCACGGTCAGACCTTCCAGCGTGGTGAACAAGGCCGTGGAAATACCACCCGCCAGTTCGGACGGCTTGGGTGTCGTCGGTGATGTGGCGATCTCGCGGAATGAATCG
>CAYSJO010000807.1:0-15222 GCA_964431285.1 uncultured Planctomycetaceae bacterium | reverse complement strand
GAGCCAGACGCGGCGACCTTCCGAGAAACCGAGTTCCCGTTCAAGCGGCCAGGATCGGATCAACGGAGCTGGAGAAACGTGCCTGCGAATGCCTCGCTGGGCATCGCGAACATCGTCCACTGTGGCAACCTTCACGGCCATAGGTCTGCTCCTTCGCGCTAAAACGCTGCAGAAGGCGATTATGGTCGCCGTGTGAAATGCGGAAGACAACTGATCGATCGTCCCGGCATTGTTGAGTCGTGGCGACGCAGCTTCGGAATCAGGCAAGTGAAATGATCTGACCTGTCGCCGCTGACTCTTCGGCGGCCAGGCAGGCTCGCACGGCTTCCAGAGATTCGCGCGGCGTAATCACGTCCGGAGCGGTCCCGTTGTGAATGCAGTTTGCGAAGTACGACAACTCGTCGCGTAAAGCACCGGCGCGTTCGCCGTGCAGTGATGGCCAATAGGTTGTGTCGGGGGAGTGCCAGCCGTCCGAATCACTGATGGAGAAGTTGGGGTGCGTCTCGTGGATGTGAATCGACCCCTCCGTGCCGATGATCTCCATTCGCTCGTCGATCTGAAATGCCGTCCTGTCTGGCAAACACCATACGTTTTCCAGGACGCCTGTCGCACCGCTTGCGAATCGGTACATCGTCCATCCAAGGTCCGGATACTGTTTGCCTCGCACGTCGACAGTCTGGGCGTATGCGCTGACGATCGGGTCGCCGCTGTACCACAGCATCAGATCGGTGTCGTGCACTCCGTCGCCGATAATCGGGCCGATCTTGTCGAGGATGTCCTCAGTCACGGCCGCCGGGATGTTGCGGCGTGCATACATAGAGATCACTCGGCCGATGCGTCCGGATTCGATGGCCTCTTTGGCCGCAGCGTATCGCGGGTTGAAACGACAGATGTGGCCCACCATGAAGGCGCCCTTTGCGGCTTCGGCGGCTGTCACGATTCGTTCGCAATCAGCGACAGTGGACGCCATCGGCTTTTCCAGAAAGACATGCTTGCCGGCTTCAAGAGCTGCAACGGCCGGAGCGACATGCTGGTCCCACATGGTGACAACACTGACGGCGTCCAGTTGCGGTTCGGCCAGCATCTCCCGGTAGTCAGTGAATGTGCGTGAGACATTGAATCGCTCGGCAACCTCGCTGAGCCGCGATTCCGTTCGCGTACACAGGGAGTGCAGTTCGACCTGCGGCAGCGCGGCCAGCGCGTCACAGTGTTTTTCACCGAACCAGCCGAGGCCGATGACTCCGTAGCGCGTTCTGCTCATGATTGTCCCTTCGTGCCGATCCTCGGAAACCCAGGCGGATCCTCAGTTTCTCGACTCCTCGCTACTCGTAGCGTCCTATCTTGAAATCGACGGCCGGGAATGACCGGACCGTTGCGCAACTCGAATCTGGTTGTTGACCTTCAAGACGTCGGACACACGAGAATGATAAACGCGACACCTGAGCGGGACGTACGGTTGGGAGAGGATTTGCACGACGGGGGAGTCCATGCCGAGAGCCAGACTCCGCGACGTGACGCGTTTGATGCGTACCCGAACCCATATCTGGCAGCACGGAAGGAGGCGGGCATTGCCAGCGACGCGAGTTTTACCAGCCACAACCTACTGGTCGGCGCCGGATTGGCTCTCTGGGGTTTCGTGATGGCAACAGGAATGGCCGGATCCGCGGATCAGCGATTGTTCGACTCGCACCCGACCCTGATGTCAGGGGTTGACGTGTTGCAGATCATCACGTTCCTGAACGGAATTGCTTTGTTCGTCAGCGGCCTCGGTCTTAAACAGAAACAGATCTGGGGTTACCGACTCGCCCTGGGATGCGCCGCAGTTTCGATACTCGGCGGAGTCGCATTTCTGGCAGTCTGGCGAACCGTGCTCCAATCGTCCGGCGACGACCTTGTCGAAGCTGTCGGCGCACTGACCTTCGTGCGCACGAATCTGGACCTGCTCATCGGGTTCGTCGACGGAGGCGCATTGCTCGTCTTCCTTGTCCGGAATCGCTCTCGCTAAGGTGCTGAAAGACTGAATTCGCTGCCGGAACTTTGTCGCTGTCACGACGTGTTGCCGGCCGAGGGGTTTGCCGCCAACCGCACCACGTCCCCAGGGCCATCGCTGCGCTCTGACCCTGCCCCCTTGCTGCCATCGCGAATGGCCCATGCGCGAAAGAAAAAGAAATTGATCCTGGCCGACGAATCTGTCCTGGGGGACTTTTTCTTGAACGGGACTTTTCGAATAATGCCGGCTCGTTCACCCCAGACGATTCGCCGCGCAGTAAAAAGGAGAACAGCATGGCTAGGACCCGAAAGCAGCAGCCGGTCACCGAAGATCAGGGAATGCTCGCCAACGCACTCGGACAGATCGAGAAGGCGTTTGGCAAGGGCTCGATCATGAAGCTCTCGGATGAGCCCGCCGCCGGTGCGGGTATCTCAACGGGGGCATTGTCACTGGATCTGGCTTTGGGCGGTTTCGGGTTTCCTCGCGGGCGTATCATTGAACTGTTCGGACCGGAATCGAGCGGTAAGACGACGCTGGCCCTGCACGCCATCGCGAGTGCTCAGAAGGCCGGTGGTATTTCGGCCTTTATTGACGCGGAGCACGCACTTGATCCGTCGTGGGCCAAGAAGCTGGGTGTGAACCTGGAGGACATGCTGGTCAGCCAGCCGTCTTATGGTGAGGAAGCACTGGCGATCGCGGAGATGCTGATCAAGTCCAACGCCGTTGACGTCATCGTGGTGGACTCAGTTGCGGCCCTCGTTCCCAAAACGGAACTCGACGGAGAAATCGGTGATACGCACGTCGGGCTGCAGGCCCGAATGATGAGTCAGGCCATGCGGAAACTGACCGGTGCCATTTCCCGATCGAAGACGACGGTCATCTTCATCAACCAGATTCGTGAAAAAATCGGTGTCATGTTCGGCAGTCCGGAAACGACTCCCGGCGGACGGGCACTGAAGTTCTACAGTTCGGCCCGAGTCGACATCCGTAAGATCGCAACGCTGAAAGAAGGTGAAGAGACGGTCGGTATCCGAATGAAAGCCCGCGTGGTCAAGAACAAGGTAGCCCCTCCGTTCCGCATTGCCGAATTCGACATGCTCGGACGCTGTGGCATCAGCATGTCGGGTGATGTACTCGATATGGCGACCGAAGACCGGATCGTGCAGAAGAGCGGTTCATGGTTCAGCTACGACGAAACGCGACTCGGCCAGGGACGCGACAAGGCCCGGCTGTTCCTGGAAGAGAACCCGGAATTGCTGGAAGAGATCCGCCTCAAAGTGCTGACGGCTCGTGGCTTCGCCCACATTCTGGGGTCACAGGCAGAGGCCGAGGTTGAAACCGAGGCGTAAGACACCAGTTTCACACTGACTGAATCACCCCTCTCCTAACCTCTCCCCTCCAGGGGAGAGGGACCACGGTTTGGCGCCGCCCGAGGAAGAGGATCGTCATGTCGTCTGAATTCAAGGATTTCGAACCGAGAGACCACGCCGGTCGTCCTCCTGTGCTGGGCCATCCCCGCCGCCGGCCTCGCGAAACAACCTTTATGGATGTCGTATTCGGCCTCGGATTTATTGTCGGTGTGCTCGTTCTGGTCGTCACCGCCGCAAATCTCAGCACGCATGAATTACCTCTGGCCGAGCTGACGGTTTCGTGGGTTGGGCGGACCGCTGGACTGGTCATGGCTGGACTGGCACTTCTGTGCCTGCTGGGACGCACCTGGCAGGGGGCTACGATCTTCGACGTTGCGGCGCTGTCCTAGCCGTTCCTCGGGGGCGTGATGCTGATTCAGGCCTCATGGTCGACCGGACTCGCTTTGGCGCTCATCATTTCGGCCAGTCTGATCGGCAATCGCTTTGGTGGCAGATCAAGCGCGGCGAACGACCCTCAGGAAGGTTAGACTGTCACACGCCCGATCGTGCCCTTCAGGCCCGGTGTCGGTGAATCAATGACTGGCAGTTAACATGCCCGCCTGCTCTGCTTTCCATCAGATGCTGGGTGAGGACAATTCCCTCGCGGAGACCGACCATGCCTGCAGACTCAGGACCCCGTGTGATCATATCGATCGCGCTGATTCTCATTCTGCCCGCATTTAGCGTTGCGCAGGACGCACTGCCAATTTTCAGTGCTCTCGAACAGGGCGTTTATAAGGTCATCGACGGCGCCGAAAAGTCGGTGGTCGCGATTACCCGGGTCCCGCTGGCACCTCGCCAACTGGATCGAACGGCAGCGCGGCATCCGTTCGGATTGCCCGAGGGATTGCGTGCGCAGCGTGCTTCGGCGCCGAAGCCCGTGGCAGGTGAGTTTGGGACTGGCATCATCGTCGCGCCGCCGAACGAGCCATCCAGGCGATTCGTTCTGACCTGCTATCACGTCGTCGAAGGGGGGCAACCTTTTCGGAACGATGGCATTATCCGATCGGAGGCCCGCCTCACGATCCGATTTAGTCGCACACAATCGGCACCTGCCGTGATCTTTGCGGCCGATCCTCGCAGCGACCTCGCTGTTCTCGCCTTCAACCCACAGGATGCCGGACTGTCTCCCGCTGATCTGCCGGCGTTGCCATTGTCGGACGCCGTGCGGATTCGCAAGGGTCAGTTCGCGATCTCACTTGGCAATCCGTACGCCATTGCACGTGACGGGTCTCCCAGCGTCAGTCTGGGCCTGATCAGCAACATTTCGCGGTTCCCCTTTCCGACCGATGAAGTGGAGAAAGACACGATTCACCATTACGGCACGCTGTTGCATGTGGATACACGCCTTGGTCCGGGAACGAGCGGCGGCGCTCTGCTGAACAGCGATGGCAAACTGATCGGCATCTCGACCTCGCTGGCGGCTCTGGAAGGCTATGAGACAGCCGTCGGGTATGCCGTGCCAATCAACAGCTCAACTCGGCGGATCATTCACGATCTGCTGAAAGGCTACGAGGTCGAGTACGGGTTTCTTGGCGTTCTGCCTGGCCATCGTTCGACGTCGCAGCAGTTTGGCAGTGCACATCGTCGAACCGGACTGGTTGTGTCGCGCATTATGCCGGATTCCCCGGCTTATCGTTCCGGCCTCAGACAGGCCGATGTGATCCTGGCGATCAACGGCCACGAGATCATTGAGACGGACGACCTGTTCCGCGAAGTCGGATTGCTGGCACCGGGCAACGAAGCCCTGTTTCGCATTTTGCGGAACGGCGTCAAACACATCCGCGTAAAAATTGCCAAATGGCCTGTGCGTGAACCGGGTCGCATCATCACGTCGAACGACCGTCTGCCAGCGTGGCGCGGTTTGCGCGTTGACTGGCCGACGTCCCGCAGCCGACACGTCGATTACGACGGTGAGCCTTATCCCCGGGCCGTTCTCGTGAATTCCGTCCAGACCGGTTCGTCCGGGCAGTCGGCCGGACTGAAGGACGGCGACCTGATCGCAAGGGTCGACGGCAAACCGGTCGAAACGCCCGCTGGGTTTGCGAAGGCTGTTAGCACGATTCGCGGTGAAGTGAGAATTCGACTGCACGACGGCAAAGAACTGGTCGTGCGTCCGTGAGGTGTTTCATGAAGCTCTGCAGAGACACCGGCATCAAAGTCAGCCGCGTTGCCATCAGTCTAATCGTGCTGAGTTCTCTGGCGCAGGCCGACGAAGTCGTCGTTCAGGCCTCGACTGCCCGCAGCCGGATCACGATTACGGGTGACATACTTGAGTACAACGGTCGCTTTCTGGTCATTCAGACGGGCGTGGGTAGTCCCCAGCGTTACAGCGCCACCGAAGTCGTGTCGGTCAAGACTAGCTACACATCCGCTCACATGGCTGGTCTGCGGCTTTTCAAGGCCGGTAAGAGCGAGCTGGCACTTCGGGAGTTTGAGACAGCGGTCAATCAAGAGCCACGAAAATGGGTCCGACGCGACATTCTGGCACTGTTGATTCGATGCGCTCTGCGTGGTGACGACTTTGCGACCGCAGGGTCCCGCTTCAAAAGGCTCTATGAGAGTGATCCCGATACTCCGCAAATCGCCGTCATTCCGCTGTACTGGTCGAACAAACCTGCACGAGGAGCTGCACGACTTCAGGCCGTGAGGTGGTTGAGCGACGAGCAATTCGTGATGCGGCTCGTGGGGGCAAGCATGTTGATGTTCGATCCTGAATACGCGGAATCCGCACGTGACACCATGAAAGAACTGCGGCGTGCACCGGGTGAGCAGATCCGTGAATTCGTCTGGTGGCAGCAGTGGCGGCTAAGCATCAACGCGAAAGAAGTCAGCGACTTTGACATTGAACGCTGGGAAGATCGCATCGCCGGCATCGCGCCAGCCATGCGAGCCGGTCCGTACTTCGTACTGGGTCAGGGCTACCTGGTCCGACAGGACTTTGACCTGGCCGCCGCCGCGTTTCTACAACTCCCACTGGTGTATCAGTCGGATCACCCGATCACCGCACAGGCCTGCTTCGAGGCCGGTCGATCACTGGCTCGAATCGGCCAGACAGAACAAGCGACCCGCCTTTATCGCGAAGTGATCGACCGCTTCCACTGGACATCAGCAGCGCGGTCCGCTGAGACCTCGCTCAAAGACCTGCAGACTGGCGATGCCCGTTAGAGGGTGGACTCGCGCGGTCCTCTCCATCGTGCACAGGCACTTACGCACGATGGAGTCGACCTCCGTACAACCATATTGCCTTAAGCCCCTGTCGGGACTAAAGTTGAATTAAGTACGAGGAGTCGGCAAACGAGCGATTCAGTCGTTCGATTCGTTTCAGTTCGTACAGAATTCGGGCAAATTCTTCATGGCTCTGACCGAAATCGATCGCAATCTGCTGAACCGCTGCCTGGAGCGGGAAACGGGTGCGTGGAAAGATTTCGTGGATCGCTTCATTGGTCTGTTCATTCATGTGATCAATCACACCGCTCACGCACGCAGCGTGAAAGTGACTGGCGACGACATTGACGACCTGTGCGCGGACGTATTCGTCACGATTCTCGGTGACGATATGGCCGTGCTGCGACGCTTCCGCGGGAAGTCTTCACTGGCCACATACCTCACCGTCGTCGCCCGTCGGATTGTCGTCCGTGAGATTGCCCGTCGGAGAACAGCCGAGGCGATGGGCCATGTGGACGCCCATCAATCGTCGCTCAACCAGGCCAGCGCCTCGGGCAATTACGAGATGAAACGCCTGGAGGACTCGGACGAGGTCAACCGCATGCTGGAGGGCCTGTCGGAGAAGGATGCATCGATTGTCCGCCAGTACCACCTCGAAGGTCGGTCATACCGCGAGATCAGCACGACGCTGAACGTCCCGGAGAACTCGATCGGTCCAACGCTCAGCCGCGCTCGCGAACAGCTCCGCGAGAAAGCGCCGAGCACCTGAGTCCCAGCGTCAGACTAGCGGCACGTCGTGATACTCCAGTGCCCACTCGCGCATGAATCGCACACGAGTTGGCACGATGCGGTAGACGATCAGCTCGGGATTATCGAGAGAGCCCAGGTACTGGCGCATCAACGGGTTGGCGTTCCAGATCTCCTGCAGCACGCTGCGTTCAGCCACAATGGTGGCCGTGCCCGTGATGCGGACCTGGTCGTGCTTTTCGTCCAGGTAGCACAGTTCGACTTTGGGGTTGGCTTCGATTTCACCAGTCTTGTGGTAGCTTCTTAGATTGGCCACGTAGACGGTGAAACCGTCCGTCCGCACCGGCGAGACCGGACGCAGTCGCGGCTGATCGCCGTCGATTGTGGCCAGGTAGGGGAACCGGTCTTCACTAACGACGCGACGTGCCAGCTCTGGAAGTTCTTCCGGCGGGATCGGCTCGGGAGCTGGTTGTGTCATGTTTACTTCCAACAACAAAGGTGCGGCTACGGCGACGACGAGAGTTTTACTGTTTCGCATCACGCTGATACATCGCGTTCATGCGAGAGTTCCGTGCCCCGTAGTAACCTGCGGGCCGGAAGCGTATCTTTTCCCGCTGGATTCGGTCGCATGTGCTGATGATTGAGGTCGTTCGTTCACTCTGACAGTTGCAGGATACTGCGATGCTGACTCTGTTGATTGCTGTTGGATCGTTTGTCGGATACCTGGTCGCGTACCACACATACGGACGCTGGCTGAGCCGGAAGATCTTTCAGCTCGATTCCGAAGCCAATGTTCCCAGCCACGAACTGCGGGACGACGTGGATTTCGTACCGACCAAACGGCAGGTCATTTTCGGTCACCACTTTACGAGCATCGCCGGCACGGGACCGAGCGTGGGCCCCGCGAGTGCCGTGTTCTGGGGCTGGTTGCCTGCGCTGCTGTGGGTGTTCTTCGGGTCGATCTTCATTGGAGCTGTCCACGATTTCGGCGCGCTGGTGATTTCGCTGCGCAATCGTGGTCAGACCGTCGGTGAGGTCGCCGGACGATTGATCACACCGCGCGCCCGCGTTCTGTTCCTGGCAATCCTGTTCATGGCGTTGACGGTTGTGCTGGCGATCTTCGGCCTGGTCATCGCGATCATCTTCCGACTGTACCCAGAGAGCGTGCTGCCCACGTGGGTTTCTCTGCCACTGGCCGTCGCCATTGGTGTGTGGGTCTACAAACGTGGCGGCGGGTTGCTGGCTCCTTCTCTGGCTGCACTCGCAGCCATTTATTTCTGCGTGTGGCTGGGGGCGTACGTCTGTCCGATCGACATCAACGCTCTGGCCGGGGTCCCTGCGACGGGACCGTTTCCGAACGTTGTTACTGTCTGGACGCTGGCGCTGCTGGTGTACTGCTTCTTCGCGTCGGTATTGCCCGTCTGGATGATGCTGCAGCCACGAGACTACATCAATAGCCACCAGCTCGTCGTGGCCCTCATTCTGCTAATGCTGGGAGTGGTCGTTGCCGGTGCTACGGGAGCCGCGAATCTGGAAGAGAGTGCTCCAGCTATTGCGTCTCACATTCCATCCGATGCTCCGCCGATCTGGCCCTTTCTGTTTATCACAATCGCTTGCGGCGCGTGCAGTGGATTCCACTGCCTGGTCAGCAGCGGTACGACGAGTAAGCAGGTCGATAAAGAAACCGATGCTCAGTACGTCGCGTACGGATCGATGCTGCTGGAAGGCGGCCTGGCGGTCATGGTCATTCTGGCGTGCTGTGCCGGCGTCGGGATGGGACGCTTTGATCGAGTGATCGATGCGGCGGCTCCGGGCGGGTACCAGTACGTCGCCCATCTGGAAGCGGACGGAACGCAGGCCACTGGAAACGCAGCGTGGGTCGCGCAATACGACATCGGAAAGAAATGGTCGGAGTTCTCGCTGGGCAACAAGGTCGGCGCTTTTGTGAACGGAGCCGCCAATTTCCTGACTTCGATCGGCATGCCGCTCAAGATGGGAATCAGCGTGATCGCCGTGCTGGTTGCGTGCTTTGCCGCCACAACACTCGATAGCGCCACGCGTCTTCAACGATATGTCATTCAGGAACTGGCCGGGACACTGCGGATCAAGCCGCTCACTAACAAGTATCTGGCGACTCTGCTGGCTGTCGTGCTGGCCGGAATTGTGGCCATCATGCCGGGCAATCCGAAGCTGGGAGCCGGCAGTGGCGGTCTGATTCTATGGCCGTTGTTTGGCGCGACGAATCAGCTGCTGGCCGGACTGGCATTCATGGTGACGGTGTTTTACCTGTGGCGTCGCGGCAAGCCGGTCTGGTTCGCCGCTATTCCGATGGTTCTGATGTTGATCATGCCGGCATGGGCCATGCTCTGGAACATGTTTAATCCGGAGACCGGCTGGTGGCAGGGCGGTAAGACCTTCCTCTTCTGGAATGGCGCAGCCATTCTGGGCATCCAGGCATGGATGGTCGTTGAGGCGATGCTGCTGATGCCGAGAGCGAAAGGCATTCTGGAAGAGGCGCTGCCCCCGCTTACGAAACCAGCACTGGCGAGTGGCGCGGTCGAAGGGGCTGGCGGTCCCAACTGCTGACATCACCGCACAGTGGACTCAGCCGCGACGCTGCAACAGGACGATTATGCACGAGACCGACTCCTCATCTGGAACTGCTGACTTCGATGCTCTGCTTCGCAGTCTGCAGGAATCCTCATCGACACTTGACGTGCCCGATGCCTGGCCCGGCGAACAACTGACTGCCATGTCGGAAGCGGGCGTTCTGGGCTGGCTGGTTCCGACCGAATTCGGGGGCACCGAGCGGTCTTCGCTCAATGTGGTCGATGGCTACGAGCGGCTCGCCTCAGCGTGCCTGACTTCGACGTTCGTGCTGACTCAGCGGAACGCCGCGATTCAGCGAATTGTCTCTTCGGAGAACGAAGAGCTGAAAGCCGACCTGCTCCCCAGACTGGCGAATGATTCACTGTTCGCAACGGTTGGAATCTCGCATCTCACAACGTCGCGCCAGCACTGGAAGAAGCCGACCGTGGAAGTCGAGTCGGTCGATGCCGGCTACATTTTCAGTGGCAACATCCCCTGGGTTACCGGTGCGGACAAAGCAGACTTCGTCATCAGCGGCGGAACATTGCAGGACGGCAAACAAGTGCTGGTGGCCATCGACACCAGATCGGAGGGCGTAACGATCGAGACACCCGGGCAATTGCTGGCACTGAATGCTTCGCGCACGGCTTCAATTCGACTCGAAAACGTCTACATCGAGTGGTCGCATTTGCTGCACGATCCGGTCGAGCAGGTGATGAAGCAGGCGGGAGGCGGTGCCGGATCTTTCACGACTTCGGCTCTGGCAATCGGACATGCAGCAGCCGCGATTCGACTGCTGCGCGGCGAAACGGAGCGAAGGCCGGACCTGGGTGACATCCTGGAACCATTGGAGCAGGAGCACGCTGGAGTCTCTGCGGATCTGGCAGAGGCTGTGGCACTGGAAGCCCCCGCATCGTCTGGGCCTCTGACGGCCGAATCGCTCCGGCAGCGGTCGAACTCGCTGGCATTGCGAGCGACTCAGACGTGCCTGGCGGCGAGCAAAGGGGCCGGGTTCGTGCAGGGGCATCCGGCCGGCCGGTTAGTCAACGAGGCACTGTTCTTCCTGGTCTGGTCGTGCCCACAGCCGGTCGTCATGGCAAACATGCGCGAGTTCGCAGGGATCGAGGTCGCAACGTAACCAGTGGTCCATGGTGAGACGAACTGCACTGTCGCCACTGATGCCGTGCCATGCCACGAAAGGAATCACCAACGTGTCTCTTCGACTTGTGATGCTCGGTACCGGGTCGTTCGCTCTCCCGACGTTTCGCGGTCTGTACGAAACCTCGCACGAAGTCGTCGGGCTGCTGACGCAACCGGACCGCACTGGACGTGGGCATCACCGGCACCGCAACCCGATGAAGGAACTGGCGCTGGAACACGACACACCCGTGTTCCAGCCCGACAAAGCCGGAACACCCGAGGCAGTGGATCGGCTGCGGGAATTCAACGCTGACCTGTTTGTCACAGCAGCCTATGGGCAAATCCTGACCGCCGAAGTGCTTAGTATCCCTCGGCTGGGTGCGATCAACGTTCATGCATCACTGCTGCCCAGGTATCGCGGAGCGGCTCCCATCCAATACGCCCTGATGAGAGGTGAGTCCGAAACCGGCATTACGATTTTCCGCATCGAACCGAAGCTGGACGCGGGGCCCATCCTGGGTGTGGAAAAACTCGCGATCGATCCGCAGGAGACCTACGGCGAACTGCGGGACCGTCTTGCCGACGTTGCCGTGCCCCTTGTGCAACGTGTTATCAACGATCTGGCCGCAGGCACAGCGCAACCACTGGTACAAGATGGCACTCACGTTACGAAAGCGCCACGACTTAAGAAGACGGATGGTCAGATTCCCTGGCATAAGTCAGCACACCTGGTGAACTGCCACATCCGGGGCGTCCAGCCGTGGCCGAAACCATCCACGGTTCTGCAGTTTAAGGATGGACGCGAAGTTCGGCTGTTGATTCTGGCCACAGCACACACCGAACATGAAGTCTCTGGCGAACCAGGCGCGGCCGAAGTCGTCGACCGAAAGAAGCTGTTTGTGCGAACCGGAGATGGCTGCCTGGAGATTGTCAGCCTGCAACCAGAAGGCAAACGGCCGATGACTCCGCCCGAGTTCCTGAACGGACACGCGATCTCACAAGGTGATCGATTCGTGTAAGTGAAAACGGCGGCTCAACGCGTTCGCACTTCAACCGAGTCAGCCAGTCCCAGCTCATCCAATGTCTGACGCAAATCCTCAATCAGTTCACTTGTCGCATCGCCTGAAACTTCGACGCTGATTGATGCGTCAACTCGCACCCTACCCGCCGAATGCAGCCGAGCCAGAAGACGTGTCCCCACTCGGTTCCACTGGCCTGGCGGGATTCGACCGGTCAGTTCAATCACTTCCGGCCCGGCGCTCGATTCTGTGTCAGCAGGGTGTGACGAGGGCAGAGACACATGCGTCGGACGCTCGTCTTCACAAGATTTCAAGGCCGCCGCACATTCGGCCGTAAGCAGAAATCGCTGAGGTTCAAATCGAATCTCTTCGACGGGACACGGTTCGCTGTGCCAGATGCGTGCAAACGAACCGTCACTGGTCGAACCGATCGCCAGGCCAAACTCACCCGCAGCAACTCCTGCACAGATGCACTGCCGCAGTGACGCCTGAGCGTCGACCAATCTTGTGAGCGAACCGTCAAAGAAGCTTTGCCGCAGGCTCACCAGAGGCCACGCACCTGATTCACGAAACACCGGCGGCCAGACACGCTGGACGAATCGGCCGGAGATCGATTCGCTGACCACTGCCGCGTCACACAACGCTGACAACACATGCCGCGCCACCGATTGCAACTGCTCTGAGTCAATAGTGCGGTTGCCGAGGTCAACTACCTGCAAATGACTGGGCTGCGAGTTCTCCACGAGAACAACTGCCTGATACGCTCCGGCCACTTCCTCACGCAGCAGTGTTTCGATGCCATTCAGTTTGCTCTGCGCGTCCTCCAGGCTGCTCGGTTCGAACCCCTCTCTGATGACACCATCGCGCAATTCCTGCATGACCAGCCGCCAGACCAGCGCGATCTCCAGGCGATCCCGGAGAGCCGCTCCCGGCCGACGGAAACAACACAACAGGCCGCCCGGATACATCCGGGGTGAGGTCCCACGCAACCGCATCCAGTCTCCCAGACGCGCATGCTGTTCGTCATCTGCCGTCCATGGGTCATCCGGGTCAATAACCACCAGTGTCAGTCGAGGGTTATCCGGAACGGCTGAGGAGTCTTCGGGAAAGAACACGACTGGGACATCCGACGGTTGAAACGCGTCTTCGATCAGTCGCCGCAACTCCGGTCGCACATCCTGTTTGTAATTCAATGAGGCACGACGTTCGTTGACCAGCCGGTCTATTTTTGGCCGAGTCGAAAACCGGTATCCATCAAGTCCTGTCCGATGAATGAAATGAGCTTTCCCTTCGAGCATGAACGCCGCCGAGTCGATGGTTGGCGTCTCCAGATCCGGCTCACCCAGAGCCAGCCGCAACTCGGGCAGACGCGCCACCCGACCATCGATGCCACCTGCCGACTCGAAACAGATCGCCGTGGCAACGCGGCGGTGAATCGAGTGCAGTGCCCCCTCAGTGTCCGCGTCTAATGTCTCGGCGTGCGCGGGGATTGTGATGGCATTCGATTCGTTCACCCGTCGAACAATGTCCGCCGCAAACGCGACATCGAGTCCACTTGTCCCGAGCTGACCAATCACCGTACGGCAGAATTCCGCGTCATGCAGTGGGGCCGAACCCAGCGTGATCAGTGGCCCGGACCGACCGTCACACCGCTCAAACGTCTCAGCAGTCCAGCGAGCGAATATCACCAGCATGCCTCGCGTTTGCTGAAACTGAGTCAGGCCGGACCACTTGCGCTCGAATACCGACAGCGCGGCGGGATGGAACGGGTAGCATGCTGTGAATCGTTCGATCAGCACATCACGCAACTCTTCGTGGCTGAGTGAACTGTCAACGCCAGACCACTCCACCGGTAGCCGTTCGCTGCTGGCCAGACACCAGTCGGCATACTCCGCCGCCACGCGCTGACGTATCTCCACTGGCCCGAGGTCTTCAAACAACCTGCGACGAACAATCTCGGCATTGTCGGTCTCATCGCCGCCAATGAGATCCCGCGCGACGCGACGCACTACTTTCGTGACCCGGTCGTGCCATACCTGATCCCGCTCCGTCATCTCCGCAGCATTCTGCGGCAGACTGACCACAGCGGCACCGCACGATGTTCCAGTCAACGTCACCGTCAGGTTGTGCAGAAACGCCAGGAAGCCTTCCGCCAGTTCTCCATGACGGGCCGTGAAGTTGATCACCTCGTCACACAGGATCAGTACGGGCCGTCCGGCCGCCTGGAACACACGCCCCAGCGCATCAGTTCCCGGTGGGCTGGTAAGAGATGCCGAGCCGAGTGCTGCCACGCCGGCATCACCGGCAATCTGCCGAGCCAGATCGATCCATGGAGTCTCGCGCCCTGGTGCCGGGTCCCATGCATTGCCCACGAAGACACCCACCGCGGCACTCGGGACCTGATGCAGTCCGGTCGCATCAAGCAGCGCCCGCATCCCCCGTAGTGCGGCCGCATCTCCCGCGGCGCGTACCAGATGAAACAGAGTCGCCAGCGTGTGCGTTTTTCCGCCACCGAACCCACTGACCAGACTCAGCACGGGGGCCGTGTTCTGAGTCTCACCGGCCAGTCGACGAAGGACGAGCCCGGCCTGCTCAGTCAATCCTGGCGTGAAGCATGTACGGGCAAAGAATTGATCGGGACGGCAGTAATCATCCGGACCCGTGCCGGCTACCACCTGTTCGAGCGCAATCGCAAACTCATCCGGACTGAATGAGCGACCGGCCATCACCTCAGCCCGCGGCGTGACAACGTCGTACCAGGACTCCATCCCGAAAAGCTCCGCTATAGGCATCTCACCCCGTACGTCAGCGATCGCACGGCAGACAGAGCGTGATATACCGGAACAGTCCTGTTTTCAACCAGATACGTGACACCGTTTGACCGTAGCGTTGCGGCATCCAGCCACAACGTCTTCCGCGTTCATACGCGTAGTTCCGCCTGTACAATATTCTGCTCAGGCTGATGCATTCGATTCGTTACGGAGGCCAGCCATGCATCCCGTCAGGTGGCACAGGTCGATGAAGCGTCTTGCCATAACTCTCCTTCTGATTGTCCTGGGCGTATGTGTATTCCGCGAGTTCGCGACGGTTGCGTATTGCGACGGTTCGTACGATCTCACCGTCGAGATCGATGAGGATTCTGCAACCGGAGTAACCAGCG
>CAYSJO010000806.1:0-1796 GCA_964431285.1 uncultured Planctomycetaceae bacterium | reverse complement strand
GCGGGCGATCCGGATCGGGCCGACAAAAGGCTGCCAGTGCTGCCAGACTGGATGAGTATCGCCAGCTGGCTCCGACGAACGGAAAACCGCGGCATCCCGAATTATGTGTCGGTCAACCCGGTGGACCGTTACGACAGTTTCACGATTGCCGGGGCGACCTACCTCGGTCCGTCTTATGACGCCTTTAAGGTGACCGGCGATCCGAGCCGGCCAGACTTTCGCGTACCAAATGTTGGCATGGCTGATGTGAGTCGGGCCCGGCGTCTGCTGGAGCGCAGGAAGCTCAGCAGCAACTTTGACCGACTCAGAGGAGACGTCGATCAATCCGGCCTGATGCAGGCCTTCGACGACCTCGGATCTCAGGCACTCAACCTGCTGACCAGTCCCGCAGCAGGCGAAGCGTTCGACCTGGCACGCGAACCAGCCGCGCTCCGTGATCGTTACGGCCAAAATGCGTGGGGCCAGCAATGTCTGATGGCGCGTCGTCTGGTTGAGGCGGGTGTCGATGTGGTGGCAACCGAGTTCGATGGTCCACTTTGTGGGCGTGTCGCCAACTGGGACGACCACGCCGTTAATCACCATGTGTTCGAGGCAATCAGTCATCGGGCACCGTTCTTTGACCAGGCCGTGTCCGCCCTGATCGAAGACGTTTACGCCCGTGGCCTGGACCGGCGTGTGCTGGTTGTGGTCACCGGCGAGTTTGGTCGCACACCGCGAATTTCCAATGTCGCCAGCAGCGGCGGCGGCGTTGCCAGTCGTCCGAAGGGCACGGTTCAGCCTGGACGCGATCACTGGCCGAGAGCCAACACAATGTTGTTTGCCGGCGGCGGTATTCGCACGGGACAGGTCATCGGATCAACCGATCATTACGGTGAAGACCCGGTCGATCGCCCGGTTAGTCCGCTCGACTTTCTGGCAACCATCTACCGGCACTTGGGCATCGACTACGAGAATACGTCGATCGTGAACTTCGCCGGACGACCCGTCCCGATCCTGAACGATGGGCACGCGATCCCGGAACTGGATCGAGTCACGTAGACGCAGACATCACGCGATCAGGTCGCCGATGATCTGCGCCGGATAGACGTCGGTGAGTCGTTCATCGCGACCGTTGTGGTGCCACGTCAGCGATTCATGATCCAGACCCATCAACTTCAGAATCGTGGCGTGTAGATTTGCCATCTGTGTGCGTTTCTCGACAGAGCGGTATCCGAAGTCGTCCGTGGCCCCGTAATGCTGCCCGCCCTTAATGCCCCCACCAGACAGCCACACGCTGAATCCGTAGGGGTGATGGTCGCGACCGTACGCCGACTTCTGTCCTCGCTGTTCCGCGGCGGGAGTCCGACCGAACTCGCCACCCCACAGGATCAGTGTGGAATCCAGCAGGCCGCGCCGCTTCAGGTCGGGCAGCAGTCCGCCGACCGCTTTGTCAGTGCGCAGGCAGCATTTTTTTGTACCGCTGTTGTTGTTTGAGTGCGTGTCCCACGGTTGACCCGACATGAACAGCGACACAAACCGCACACCGCGTTCGACCAGGCGACGGGCCATCAGGCAGCGTGTCCCGTATGACTTCGACGTGGCGTCATCCAAACCGTACAGCTTCTGCGTCTCTTCGGTTTCCTGAGACAGATCGAGGGCATCGGTCGCCGCCAGTTGCATACGTCCTGCCAGTTCGAATGTTCCGATGCGGGCTTCCAGTTCCCGTTCACCTGGACGCGACGCGAGATGCTGCTCGTTGAGTTGCCTGAGCAAACTGGCGCGAGCGTCTTCAATGCCACGCGGTCGCGGCTGTTTTG
>CAYSJO010000805.1:0-12338 GCA_964431285.1 uncultured Planctomycetaceae bacterium | reverse complement strand
CGAAATCGATGGCCGATACCGAGTCCATCGAAGTGCTGTTCGAATCAGCGGGTGGCATGGTGAGTGTCGACGACGTCACTCTGCGACCAGTGCGGTTCCCGTCCGCAAATCTGCTGACGAATCCGGAACTTCACGAAGTCGAACCAACGTACGTGGCCGATTTTCGAGTCGAGTACAACCGGCTTCCTACTGGGCTGCGTGAAAAGCTGATGCAGACCAACCACGTGGCCGGGTATCGCCAGGGCGGGACATCTCAGGTCTCGATGTACTGGCAGGAGCAGGCTTTCCTGCACAACGGCCGCCTTGACGATATCGGCCAGCGCTGGACCGGTTCGGCCGATGCGGTTGGTTTCAGTGCGGTCATGCCCAATCCGGCGTGGATTTCGCACATTGTCCTGTACTTCAACAACGCCGCACCGGAAACCACGTACCGATTCATTCAGATTCAGGCCAACGACTTTGCTCTGAAACCGGCCGTGCCGAGAACGATTGGTGTTGTCCGTGGAAATCGTCGTCGATTCGTGGTCGTGAAGCTGGATGAGCCTGTGCACACGGACTCAATCAAGATTCTTCCCGGCCGTCATCCCGCGCACCGCGACACACTGACCGAGGTCGAGATCTACGGTCCGCTGGGTGGTCCGGGCGAGCATGTCCGCGCCTTTCCGAATGACCCGGACGGACGCCCCATGTTTATGGGGCACCCGTCGCACGTGCCGCCAGTGCTGCCTCCGGATGTGGTCGGAAAGTACAAACAGATTTACCGGGGCCATGCGAATGCGACATTTCACAGCAGCGGAACAGTCTATCTGGACCAGTACAACTACGGTGATGCCAGTGGGATGGTGCGTGGTGGAGAAGGTCAGGTCACGAATCAGGGGGGGCTGAGGTCCCTGCAGGTTGACGAACAGGGCCGTGTCCGTGCCGGACCGAAGTGGCCACTGCAGACGCTGACAATGACAACAACTCCAGCGCACTTTTCGGGACGTGTCTTTGTCGGAGCCGCCGATCATAAGATGCATGCGGTGGCTGATAATGGAACATGGTTGTGGGGTTTCAAGACGGGCGGACGCGTTTACTCGTCACCACTTCCCCATGGTGACGATGTTTACTTCGGGTCTGATGACGGCAGTCTGTATAAGGTCGACGTCGACTCCGGAATTCTTATCTGGGAGTTTGAGACCGCTGACCGAATTCGCAGTGCTCCAGCCCTGTGGCAACAGGGGAATCAGATTCGTGTCGCATTCGCGTCGTACGACGGTCACCTGTACTGTGTTGACGGCGTGACCGGACGGCAGGTGTGGAAAGCGCCGATCGCGAAGTACACGCGATCGAGTCCGGCCGCTTCCGGAGGACGCATCTACGTTGGTGACGAAAGTGGAAACGCACTCTGTTTCAACGCGGCTAATGGTCAGCAGGTCTGGAGTGTGCCACTGGAAGGCTACCTGAGCCGTTGCCCGATCGTGACACCCGACGGTGCCGCATTTGTCACTGATCAGGGCCACGTCGCTCTGATTAATGCATCGGGCGCCACCGTGTGGCAACGCAAGCTCACGTCACGCATCACGGCGCAACCGGCGGCGACCGGGACGCAACTGCTGCTTCCGACTGAAGAGAAACTCGTCGTGCTTGTCCGGAAGACTGGCCGGCCGGACGGTCGGTTTGCACCTGCCGATGTGCTTCCGAATCTGGTCGACGTGACTCCGTACAAGGATCGCCTGTGCTTCACTCAGCGCAATGTCCAGACGGTGAATTACGGGAACCGATCCTTCACAGAATTCCGTAGCCAGGCCGGCATCTGGCTGAAGGAGGTGGCGCCGTGACGCATCTGCAGCAGCACTTACGAACTTTACGATCTTCGCCGCCTCCTGTTGAACAGAAGAACGCAAAGGTCGCGAAGAGACGGCATTTGGCGTTGCACACAGCGCTCAGGCTGAGTGCTGTCGTTTTCCTGACGTATCTGTTTCTCGGCTCAAGTGCCGTTGCCGACGAAATCGAACCACATCACCTCGTCTCCAACTTCACATCCCCCCTTGGCAACAGCCCGACGATTTCGACTTCGGTCGATCTGGAGACCCCCCGCGTCGGGCTCGGTACCGGCCGGCTGAAGTACACGCTGACCGATCAGCAGCGGAGGGGCGACCTGATGCTGCCGGACGAGCAGATCCGGCTTGGCGGCAGCGGGAAGATTCGACTGTGGATCAAGGGTGATGGCTCGAGTAATCAACTGCTGTTGATCCTGCGCCGAGCAAACATTGTTTACGACCCCAACACCGGCACGCGCCGACTGCAGGCGCACCAGAACATCAATCTGACACCGATTGTTCTGGACTTCGACGACTGGCGGGATGTTGAGCTGGACGGCTCAAAGGTGGCTGCGTCCACCAACGTTGTAACCTGGTGGCATCGGATTCAGGTTGTTGCTCCGAATACTCCAGAAGCAAAGCTCAGCGGAGAAATCCTCCTCGATGAGTTCCGAATCCTCCCGGTGGGCAGTCCACCCAACAGTACGTATTCGGTTTCCCTGCTTGGAGAGACAGTTCGTGATTACACGCGTGACATCTCCGTGGCCCTGGATGTCCGCAATTTCACTGATCAATCCGCTCGCGTATCCGTACGGCTCACAATGAGCGATCGCAATGACAATACCGTGGCCGATCAGGACTTGGCGGTTGAACTGAAGTCTGGAGCATCACAGGAAGTCAAACTTCAGTTGGAACCTGACGCTCTGCACGCGTATCTGCCGCCGTTCAAACTGGATGGCGATGTGCTCAGTGCCGAATTGCCCGGCGTGTCAAAGAAGTTCGATTACACGATCGTGATGGGCAATGCCTGGCTGATGTGGGACGACATGTCTGACGTCGACATGCGATGGCGAACGGCAAAATTTGATGTTGGTAAGCAGCTAAACAACTGGGTGGCCGGCTGGACTCACGGGCAAGGTGCGCGGGCTACCCCCTTTGTAGAAACAAAGACTCACATCAGACGTGTGGAACGCTCGGATTCCGGGGAAAATACTCCTCCGGGCCGGTACGGGATTCAAATCGACTACCAGGGACACACCGCAGCTTACGTCACTGCCGAGCGTTACCTGCCAGGCAATGCCTATCGAGCTGGATTCTGGGTCAAAGGGAACGGGACGCCGGCAAAGCTGCATGCGCTGTTTCTGGACTTTTCCAATCTGGCCGGTTTCTACGGGCAGATGTGGGCGCGCATCCCGAATGGTGAGCGTGAAGTCTGTACGCTTGATTTTGATGGTTGGCGATTCTTTGAAGTTTCGCTTCCAGGTGAGGGCAATGGCACGTGGATCCCCGGCGGTTCGACACAGGACGTCGATTTTCCGCTGGAACTGACAGCGCTCCGGATTCAGCCCGCTGAGGAAAGTGCGACTGGCAGCGTGCAGATTGGGCCGGTCATGGTGACCAGTCAACTTTCCATTACCGAGACGCTCAACGTTCATATTGGCTACGACGACGCAGCGCACGAGTATGATTCAAAACACGGAGCCTGGTTAACTGTCCACAACGGCTGGCGTGAGGGAGTGCGGCGAATCAATACACGGTGGACGCTACTGGACCGCTACGACACGGCGGTGGCTTCCGGCACGCAGCGGGTCGAAGTTCCCGCCGGTCAGAGTTCGCAGGTGCGTGTGGACCTGGCGGCACACGCCGACAAGATTGGATCGCGGGCAGGGCCGCTGAAGCTCGAGGCCGTTGTCAGCGACGCGGAAGATGCGACCACATCGGCGCAGCGTCAGATCATTCTGTCGAAGCCAGACAGCCGTGTTCTGTTGAGCGACTTCGAGTCGGACCGTGGCTACCTCGGATTGCGTGGCGAAGGCATCAGCAATGCTCCGCCGGAGGGGGAAGCCGCGGCCCGGACGACTACAAGCCAGAAGCACTCGGGCCAGCGCAGTCTGGGGATCGAGTGGGACAAGGCTGCGAATGTCACTCGGTTTGTTTCGATCGACCCGCCCACCCCGGGAATCCCCAGTCGCATTTCCGCATGGGTGTTCGGAGATGGTTCAAACGTGCTGTTCTACCCGTTGATTGGAGATCAGCCGGGCATTTCTCAGGGTTCTGGTGCGCGAGCGTGGGATTACTTCTTCTGCCGACAGGAAGCTGTGCGCGTCGACTGGCAGGGTTGGAAACAACTGACGTTTCAGTTGCCTCCAATCCCGATCGATTGGCCGGAGGGCAATGTCACTCCGTGGGTTCAGGATTATCCGCTGGGTATCCACCTGGCCGTCGATGCATCTGATACCCAGGCCGACAAGGGCACTTTGTATGTTGACGATGTCGTACTGGACTCGCATCTGCCACCGGCCGAACGACTTTCCGTTCAGCTGCTGCGCGATGATGAAACGAACGTCTTTCAGGCTGGCCAGCCGTTGCGATTTCGTGTGTCGAACCTGAACGCGTCACAGCCGGCCCGAGTCAAAGTAGAAGGCGGGATCCTCGACTGGCGGGGACGGGCCGTTGCCGCAGTTGATGAGACACTGCAACTGACACCGGGTCAGTCACAGATTCGAGATCTGACCAGCCAGTTGCCGCAGGGGGCCTGGGAACTGCGGGTCAAGGCGACTCCAGTTGGCAGTAACGGTCAGCCGGTTGAGGACGCCGCGTTCCACAAGGAACTGGTCGGAGACATCATTGTCGCCGATCTGACCCCCATTTTGACCGCCAACTGGCGCGATACGCTGCGCACCGACTGGAAGCTGCGGGCTCCGATTCGCAGTCGGTTTCGTTACGTTGATGAGGACTGGGACTGGATCGAATTCCATCCGGGCAATTACCAGTTCGACAGTCTGCGCAAGCGAGCCGCAATGGTTCGCGAGTCGGGGAACGATCCGTGGATGTTGCTAGGCTTCAGCGCGTATTACGCGTCGGGCACAGGGTTCGAACAGATGCAGGCTGGATCATTCGAACGCCGGCAGCGGGACATTGGTCACGCCGTCGACACATTTCTCGTGCCGAAGCGTATTGAAGACTGGGACAACTATATTGCCGAAGTTATGCGGGCCGCTGGCAAGGATCTGACCGGCTGGGTGTTGTGGGATAATCCCGATGGAACCAGTTCGCTGAAAGTCCCGGCTTCAAAGTTCTCACAGATGCTTGCTTCGGCAGCTCGCTGGCGATCGGTGTACTGTCCGGAAACGCCTCTGTTGATAGGTGGAATGCGACCTCAAACTGGGATTCGGTACCTGAAGGAACTGGAAGCCGCCACTCGCAAACGCGCTACTGACAAGTACCTGAATGGTCTCGGCCTTTCCGCTGAAGAACGTGAGCAACTGGAACAGGACAACAACGAAGCCTCGCCGGAGACTGTTTCTCCCAGGGTTGTTGAGGCTCGTAAGCGGATAGCGCAGTTAGAAAGTCAGCAGTTTGCAGTGACTGGATTCACTGGGATCAACCTGCGCATGGATGTCGGAAGGTTGTCTCCGGAAGATGCGCGGGTTGTTGAAACGATTGACGAATACCGTCGATATCTCAGTTCTACTAAGCCTGCCCAGTCGCCAGACAGGACGATCCTCGTTACTGACCTGGACTGGGCGGTAGAACGAGGTTCAGAAGGACTTGGGGCGTTTGAACAGGCGGCGTACCTGGCGCGCTCCGACCTGTTGCTGCACCCCTTTGGAATTCGTCCGAGTCTGGACGTGCGGAATCAGGATCACGAACGGACCGGCCTGGGACTTGTTTATCGTCGCACTCTGGAAAGCCCGCCGGTTCGTCAGCAGCTTCAGTCGTATCAGCTCAAACCCGGTTGGTGGGGCACTCTACGACTGCGTCAACTGCTGGACGACGCAGAACATGTCGCCTGGATTCCAATGGCAGATGAATATCCCGGGCGTACGCGCTGCCAGGTGTTGAAGCGAAAGTCGAATGGTGGCTACGTCGTCACCGTCTGGCGGAACGACGATTCCGGGTTTCTGTCCGTGGCATCGACCGGGATGACGATTGCCAATGGAGAAGATGTTCTGGGGACACGCATTGCACCCGAGAGTGATCGCTGGCCCATCGGAAAGATGCCGACGCTGTTGACGGTGGCTGGCAATCAGTCGGACCCGGTAAGTGCCCTTCGACGTCTACGTGTGGACGACGGCTCGGAGCCCAGGTGGTATCAACGCGTCCTGCTCTCAGTGGCAGCTGCCCAGGCCAGTCCCGTTTACAAACAGGAATCCGGCGAAGTCAGCAATCTGGAAGCGGTGACATCGACCGGTATCCGTGAGTCACACCCGATACTTCGATTCCCGGCAGGCGGAACGGAATCGTTGACCGTGAGTGTTCCGGACGGGGCCAGCCTCGTGCTGCGTAAGAAGTACTATCTGGACGAAACGGGACAGGTCGCCGACGTACTGATCAACGGCGAGTCGGCGGGACGCTGGAACCTGAGCCGCGAGGCAAAGAACCTTAGATCGGGCATTCGCACGGCGACGTTCCTGATCGATGCCACCAGGCTTTCGGGTGACACCGAGGCAACGATTCAGCTTCATTATGCGACTCCGGCCAACACGATTTCATGGACGTGTCTGGAATACCGTGAAGGCGACTTCCCGCTGACGGCGGTCGGTGCTATCCACGCGGATCAGGGAGTGCAGGCACCGCGGCATGCGCGCAATATGGTGGGAAGCCCGTTGAAGATTCGAAACGAGTCATATACATCGGGCATCGGCTGCTTTGCTCCCTGCCTGCTGGAGTATGCACTTAACGGTCAGTACTCCCGCTTCACTGCCGCCTGCGGAATCGATGCCGCGACGGATGGACGCGGATCAGTGCAGTTTCGCGTCGAAGCTGACGGGAAGACGCTGTGGACGTCACCTGTCATGTCGGGGCTTGATCAGCCTCAGCAGGTCGATGTCGATGTGACTGGCGTGAAACGACTTCGCCTGGTGATAACCGATGCCGAAGATGGCAATCGCTTCGATGTCGGGAACTGGTGCGACGCCGTACTTATCCGGTGACGATCTGGTTGATCGTTCCTCCATCGCCTGACCAGCGGAGGCGCAAATCAATCGCCAGAAGCAGATGCCTCGACAGGCTCTTCTTCTACTACTTTCGCCTGCACTGCCGGTGTGTAGATGTCGCCGCCGGCAATGGTCCGGCGCGCTTCAACTCCCGGCCCCTGCCACCAGATTGTGGCGTAGTAGCCGCCACTGAGGTCACGATAGTAGACATCGATGTCGTGCAGCCCTGGCGTCAGCGTGTAGCGGGTTACGTGGTTGCCTGCACCAACGATTGAATACCGGCGGCCGTCGATGTGCAGCTCGACGTAATCGTTGATGTGGCACCAGAAGGTGTATTCGCCATCACCCGGCACATCCAGCAGGGCCGTCCAGTGGACTGCCAGGTTCATACGATCGAACTCGGGATCAGGGTGCGGGAATTCTCCATCGGGCATGGAAAGAGCTGCGTCCGTTCGTTCCACGATCGCGTTCGTATAAACATAGTCGGTGCGGCCTGCGGCTTTCTTAGCTTCTTCCGCAGCAGTGTCGGCGTCTGCCAGAAGCTTTGTGGCCGATTCTGATGCTTCCTTTGCTTTCGTTGCCGCCAGCGATTTGGTCTCCGCGTCCGCTTTCGCATCACTGGCGGCTTTGGCCGCTTTGGTGGCCGCATCGTCAGCAGTTTTCTTTTGCGTGGCCGCAGTCACCTGGACTTTCATGGCGGCCGTCACTGCGGTCATTTTTGTTGTGACGCCAGTTTTTGCGTCGGTCGCTGCTTTGGCTGTAGCAGTGACGTCGGCGTCCACTGTGACTTTGCCTGCGGCCTGCTTCTTAATCGCCGTGGCAAGTTCGGCGTCAGCCACCACCTTTGCCGTCGCTGCAGCACTAAGGCCCTGTGCCGATTTCGCGAGTAGTGCGCGGGCGGCCGTGACGTTTTTGACTTCGGCCTGCAAGTCTGCGATAGCGACAGACTTCGCGGCGTAGTCCTTCGTTGCGGCCGTCAGAGCTTGAGTCGCCTTAAGTACTTTTGCCTGGGCGGCCTTGACTGCTGCCTCATCATCAGTCGTGACTTTCTTCTGTCGGGCCACGCTGGCTTTCGCTGCCGCGTCCGCAGTTGCTGCCAGGGTTTGGGCTTCTTTGAGCGCCGCTGTTGACTCAGCCAGAACTGTGTCGGCATCCGCAAGTGCATTGGCAGCCGTCTCAGCAGTCATTGCGGAGGTGTTGCTGACTTTCTCCATCTGCTCGAACAGAGTTTGAGCAGCCTTCGCCGCTGTCGCCGCAGTCGAGGCTTCGGTGGCCGCCTTGTCGGCAGCCGTTTTGGCTTTGACTTCTTCTGCGGCAGCGGCTTCGGACGCTGCTACTGCATCCGTCGCCACTTTGTCCTCTTTCAGCAGGTATCGGGCGCGGGCGCCACGTACCAGAAAACCGGCCAGTCCAATGTGCTTCCGCGACCATGCCAGCTTCGTCGGGTTTCCAGTCTGCCACATGAGCCGGATGAAGCGATTCAGTCGGTTGGCTGCTTCCGGATCGCCGACCATGTCATTGAACTTGGCCGCGTCCTGACCGGCAGCGTTCGAGAGTGCGTAACACAGATGACCCGCAGCCCTCAGCACGGCTTCTTCGTTGTCGCCGGCGAGTACCTCTTTTGCAGCAGTCAGGGTCGCGTCGGCCGAACGCAGAGATGCAACTTTTGACGGAGTCTCTCCGAACGCTTTGTCAGCCACCGCCTGAGCTTCCTGCGCTACGGTAGCGGCGATCTGCGCTTTCTCGGTGTATGGCCTGGCAGCCGATGCCGCTGTCGTTGCTGCTGAGGTCTTCGTGGTCAGGTTCGACTTTGCCGTGTTCAGTGCGCTGGCACCCGCGGTCGCTTTCGTTTTTGCCGTTTCGAAGGCCGCATTGGCCTCGGTTGCAGCTTTCGCTGTGGCCTCTTTCGCCGCTTTCGCAACTGTGGTGGCTTTCTCCACAGCGGCATGATGCTGTTCAGCTCGAGCTTGAAGAGCTTTCGCCGTTTCCAGGTCGGTTGTGGTTTTCGCGACTGCATCGATCTTCGTTTTCAGATCAGTCTTTGCCGTCTGGATCGCTGCAGCGTTTCCGTCGGCGACGGCCTTGATCACCGCGGCGAGTGATTTGTCCCGCGCGTCGTTGACGACGTTCAGATTGGCAGCAAGATTCTGCGCTGTTGATTTCGCGCCGTTCATTGCAGTTGTGGCTGCGGACAGTGGTGAGTCACTGGACTCAGGCACAGCAGCGGCCGCAGCTGCTGCTGCCTTTGCCTCGGCAGCCGCAAGCGTCTTCTTTTCCAGTTCCACCGCCGAGGCGCTGGCTGCTTCATCGGCCGTCTTGAACGCGTTCTCAGCCTCAACGCGTTCGGCTTCCGTTGTGGCCGCCGTTTCTTCGAATGGTTTTGCCGCTTCGGCCAGCTTCGTCGCCTCGTCGGTCAGTTGGTTTGCCGTGGCGAGTTCCTTATCCGCCGCGGTCATGGTTTCAACCAGAGTCGTTCGGGCATCAGTCTTCTGCTGCGCCGCCTGTTGGACCGCGTCATAGTGATCCTGCCAGTCAACCACGAGTTGATACGACTGCCCGAGCACGGCACCGCCGGTTGTCTCCGTCAGATTTGACAGTGCATCGAAGAACAGCTTGTTCAGCGGCCCATCCGGATATTCCTGCAACTTGGCAGCGAGAATCTCAGGGGCTGCGGGATCACTGATGTCAACAAGCACCTCAAGGGCATAGCTAATGCTGACATCGCTTGCATCACGGACAGCCTGACGCAGAAGAATCCTGGCTGCCTCATCCCCCTGCCGCAGTAACTCCTGGCTGGCGCGGACGACGTCAAGATCATCAGATTTCAGATTCTCGACAGCGACCTGCAGGTCCGCGACATCGCGCATCAGTTCTCGAATCTCAACCATCGCCTGATCAAGTTCTCGAGCTCTTGGGTGACGACGATACGTCCTCTGTAATCGGCGGATTAACGTCTTCGCCTGCAGGAACTGCCCCGTCTGCTGCAGCTCCTGGAGCTGCTGGACCTGCCGGTCAAAGTCAGCGTCGTCACCAGGTGCTGGAGCCACTGGGCGTTCCGCACCATTCGGCAGTGTGCTCGAAACTCCGGGGGAATGAGCGTCTGCCACAGATGAAGTCGAATCGACCGGAGTCCTCTCCGGCAGTGCGGTGGGCCCTGTGTCCGGTGAAACACCGGTCACTTCTGGCGACCCCGCAGGTGTCACACTGCCGGGCTCTTGAACAGCTGGACTGTCCGACTCACCGCAGCCTGAGATCAACCCCAGAACAACACACAAAAAACATCGCAGGCAAGCATCCATAACGTCCGACCTCACTCTGACAGGTGTGAATGGGCGACTCGTCTATCAGTTTACACGTAATGTCCATGGACAACATCGGTAGACACCGTGCTCTGACGTCGACTCCTGTCCCGCTTTCGCCAGCATGCCCCTCAATCTGAGCTGCCGAGTTTGGCCGTAGTGGGTTAAGAGGATGGTCGTCTGGAAGCTCAGCAGCTGGAGATCAGCCGGGTGATACAGTTGCGTTTTCTTGAGGCGTCGCATCGGGTCGTGGCTATGGCTAACGCTTTGTGCCTGAGACTGGCGCGAAGAGGTTGAGGCTTTTTTCTTCCATGTTCGTCCAGAACGTTCCGGGGCCGGACTGGAAGAGGCGGATTCGCAAGTCGGCCGAAACGATGACGACACGCTCAACGGCGGACCCGGCCGCGATGTTCTGTCCGGCGGTCAGGGCGGAGACGTCGTCACTGGTGGCCCCGACGACGACATCGTGATCGGAGCGGTCACCGATTTCGACGGGGATCGCCCGGCCTTTGAGAGTATTCTCAACGTGTGGACGTCCGCTGATGATTACGCGACTCGCGTGGCGGCACTCGAAGCCCAATCGTTCCAGTACACGCTCGATTCGTCCGATCAGAGAACCGCCAACACGGTCCTCATCGACTATCGGACCGACACGCTGACCGGCGACGGCGGACAGGACTGGTTTGTCACTCCGGGCGAACCAGGACACCCCACCGCCGATCTGGTTACCGACGCCGAGGCCGGCGAACAGTTGAATGTGTCCACCTTCGGCACCAACCCCCCGAGTTTCCTGCCGCCCGAAATTCCGAAACCGGATTACCTGCAGACGATCACTGATCCGACCTTCGGCACGCCCATCACGCGCATCACCGGCGATCCGGGAACCCAATACGCAACGCCGGAAATCGAGGTCAGCGAGACACCGGATGTCTTCGCGCAGTCGACGTACTGGGGCGGAATCATCCGCAACCGCTACCTGACCGATTCGGCCTGGAACGTCACCGGCGACCTGATTGCGCTCCGCAGTTACGGCCCCGCGCTGACGCATCAGATCCTGATCGACGGCGACCCGGACAACGATACGTACCTCCAGCCGCTCGCCGTAATAAAAGCTCCCTCGACGGCCTTCCGCTGGAGTCAGAATCCGTCGCGGCCGACTTTGCAATACTCCTTCCCGGTTAAAGGAGCGTCGACCAATGAGAACCCGGATGACACTCCCGGCGCACTCGACGACACTCATCTATGAGTACGACGTTCTGACGGGGCAGATCACAAAGACGATCGAGTTGCCGTTCAACAAACTGCACGCGACCAAGACCTCGATCGCGTTTACGAAAGGTCGTCAGTACATCGCCATGATGGGCCGCGCGAAATCCGATCCGACGGACATCCGGCTGTACATCATCGACCTCGACGCCACCGGAGCCGAGCCGGCAGCCCTCGCCGAGGAAATTCTCACGGACCCCGCTGGCCTGGACGACAGCGCCGGCCCGAACCGGGTCACCCTGCGCTACTCGCCCGACGGCCGTCATGTCCTGCTGTCATACGTCCGGACTAACGGCGGCCGAGAGTGGCGTCTGTTCGGCGTCGATCCGCCCGCCGGCACGATCACCCCGCACGTAATGCCGAATCTGGCCGAGCAGGGTTTCTTCGCAGCCGGTGACCGCAGTCAGGGCTTCTTCGACGCAACCTGGGGGCACCCGGTGTTCGCCTACGGTAGCAACGCCAGCGATGTCTACATTGTCAGTGGCGCCGGCAACTTCCGGGGACAGTCCATCCCCGAGGTAACAACGTTCAATAACAACACCAGCAACGTCGGCTCACTGCTGTCCTACAACATTACAACGAAGTCCTACAGTTCCCTGAACGACTCAACCGCCGACACACTCCGAGTCGAACATGTGGCGGAAACAAATCACGCCAATCCTGGCTACATCTTCGGCACCTTCTTGACCGGCCCAGGCGAGAACGGCGCCCATAAGGGCGAAATCGTAGCCTTCAATCTGGAGGCTCCCGATCAGCCGCACGGAACCGTCTCAGTAGAGCATCACCGCACGACCGCCGCCAACGGCTGCTAC